>JBBRPK010000011.1:0-71042 GCA_038228235.1 Verrucomicrobiota bacterium | reverse complement strand
CGGGGCGAGGCGGCGCCTGGCCATCTGCGGCGTTGCTCGTCGGTTACAGCCCCATAAAGGGGATGCGCCCTCCTCGCGCCTTGCATCTGACCAGGCAGCGCTCTCGCCAAAACTCGAAGTTATTTTTGAACAGACCCTTAATGTCGCAGCCGGAAGGATGGATTATGCGGCGGTAGCCGCAGCCATCCGAAGGTTTGAACGCAAAATGGCAAAGGACCGCGGGCTGCGCGACCAGAGCCAGGGAGTATTGAGGCAAATTGAAAAGTTATAAGTCAAGATGTGACCCCGTGACTCTTTCGGACAGACCCCTTTAAGGGACAGGCCATGGCCCTCGACAAGATGAAAGAAAAAACGCGTTCGAGTCACCCCAAACGCGCTGATGCAAATATTGGCCGAACTACTTTGCGGTGGCCCCGGAATAGCTCGAGAAGATACTCTCTCCGTTGGGGCTCACGGCTGTAACCACATAAAAATAAGCGGCACGGCTGGTCAGTCCGGTGTTGGAATAACTGGTCGTGGGCGACAGGGTCGCGATCAATGAGTAGGGGCCACTTGATCCGGTTGTGGAGCGGTAGATTTTGTTTTGGCTAATCCCGGGACTGTTGGATTGAGTCCAGGTTAGGTCGATTATTCTTTTTTGGGGAGGCGTGGTTGCATTCAAGCTGGTGGGAGGATTGGGGGGCACGATGGCTTGCGGCGTGGCGCTCACTTCTGAGGAATTGGGACTTTCACCAAACGAATTGACTGCGGATACCACATAATAATAAGTCGTGCCATTGTTCAACCCGGTGTTCAAGTAGCTGGTGGAAGAAACTCCGGAGGCGACTGTGGTATAAGGGCCCCCTGAGGTTGTGAATCGTTTTACGTTATAGGAACTGGCGCCGGATGAGGCCGCCCAACCCAAAGAAACCTGCGTGTTGCCGGGAGTGGCAGAAAGACCGGTGGGGGTTGGCGGCGGCGTTCCACCGGTGGTGTTGCTGATAGTCCAGTCACTGACTGTTTTTTCGCCGATCACGCCGCAGGTGAAACTGAGCGGCGCGGTCAAACCGCGGGTAGCGCCGGTGTTTGGATTCGCGTAAGAGGCCGAGTCACTGACGTTGCTCAGCGTGTTGTTCTGGATTACGGCCGCATAGCTCTGCGTGTTGCGGAACAGAGGCCTCGGGGTGCCATTGCACTCAATGATGTTGTTTGTAAGCTTGATCGTAGGGAAAGACGTGAGAGTGTTGAAATCGAACAACCCCTCAGTGCGGGGCGTCACGGTGGTGTTCGCGATCACATGGTTGTTGTAGAAGTTGAAATTGTTGAAGACGCCCGTCTTCCAGAAGACACCGCGGCCGGGATTCTTGATTCTGTTCTCATAAAAGTTACATGGCCCAGGAGCAGTTTCGTTGTTCCAGGAGGAAATCAGATTGCTCCCGTCATTCGTCGTCGTGAAGTCGAATAGGTTGTGATGAATGTCGATGTAATTGCGTGGGAATTCGAATGCGTATCCATCATAGAAGTAATTGTGATGGATCAGAAAAGAATAGGTGCCGGCCGGGACGGAGCCGCCCGAGTCCTTGGGGAACGAAAACGTGCCCGTATAATTGTGGTCAATCTCGACAGTGTAGTCATTTTCGAAGGGGAGCTCCCCGGAGAAAAGCACATTGATGGTATTGTTGTTGATGCGGCTGTTGCGCAACTCTCGGCATTTGATGCCAAAAAAAGTCCCCCGCGGCCAACTGGAGCCGGAAATGCGGTTATTATAAATTTGAAGAGATCTGCCCCAAGTGAGGTACATCGCGCCGCCGGCAATACCGCTGCCAGACACTCCGCCACTCCAACTGCCGCCAGCGTCAATAAAGGTGTTGTCGTGAATACTGCCAGTCTGGATAAAGGTGCGGATGCTACTCCAAATGAATCCATCGATCTGCGAGCTGGCAATCTCGGTATTCGCACAATCGTAGCCGAACACAGCCCCGTGCAACTTGTTGCCGCCGGACAGCTTCATGTTCTTGATCACGATACCGCTCGAGAAATCGGTAAAGCTAAACATGTAGGCGTCACGTTGGACTGTGCTGACAGTGACCCCTCCGTCGGGAAGGCTAGAGTTATTGGGATTCCAGGAACCGGCCGGCGTCAAGATTGTAGTTGGACCAGCGCCCTGAATGATCATGCTGTTTTTGGGCGTAAGCGAAGCCGTCATTGAGTAGGTGCCCGCGGCAACGTTGATGGTATCTCCGGCGGCGCCATTATTCACCGCGCTCATAAGCTGGCTGACCGTGGAGACGTTGACCGTGGCGGCAGGCAATGACGCCGTAAAAAAGAGCGCGATTAAGGCGCCCATGAGGACCACCCGGCCCTCGTGCGATGGTTTTTGTTTCAAATTATTCTTTCTTTGTTTTACATGTTGCTGTTGTGCTGCGGTTCGGCGTGAAATGCAGGCCATGCCTCAGATGACACAGCCTCGCGGGCGCGCGCCTTCCTGCATTGCCGCTCTGGCCCCTGCCCGGTCGAGGCAAGGAAAGTGCGTTTTCGCGAATAAAGGGGCAGTTCTTGATAATGGCTACTCTCAGCCGGACTTCCTCCGGCGATACTGCGGTTGATGGGAAACAGGGCTTTTGTCGGTGTTCGGGTGACGGAGAATTGTTTTTCCACCGGGTTCATTGTTAGCGATCTTCTGCCGTTCTCGCCGGACGTCAAGTTCTTTTATTCGGATTTTTAGGGCGGGCTTGGCCGAGTCTTGAAAACCGCCGACAGGCCAAGTGCCAGAAGCCAAAGATCAGAAGCCTGAAAACAGCCCGCAAAGCGGAGAAGCCGAGGCAGCCTAACGACGGATTAAACCCCTCGGGCAGCCTGCGTGTGCGACCACACGGGATCAGTCCAGGAATACAGGAAACGCAAATTGAAAAACCGCAAACGAGAATTGAAGCGAACGAGCCGCAACCCTGCCAACTGAGACGAGATCAGCATTCCGGGACCCCGTTAAAATGAAGCGGATTCCCTTTGATGGCTCGCCAATGGCGAATTGAACGGGCGAGAGCGGCCTATCACGTCATGGTGCGAGAAAACCAAGGGCGTCCAATTTTGGCCGACGTGCCGATGATCTCGACCGGAAGCAGTAGTTTGAGACGCTGGCGGAAGCCTGCGAGAAAGAATGATGGAGTCCTGCAAATATCAGGATACCCGGCCTGACCCCGTTCCAATGGCTCTGCAAATCCGCCCAGGCAATGGAGCAGGCCAGCATCGCCGATTGGAAGCGGTGGCCCGCAAAGTAATTCACGACTTCGTTCAGAGGCTCTGCCTCGGTTTCGCCTACGGAGTCGAGAAACGATAAAAGCGCATGGGATACTTGAATGCATTTGTGTCGAGGAATTGCCGCGCTGCGGCAGGTCCGTTTGTCCGAATGGGCGTCCAGACCCTCAGGTCTGGTGAGGATTCCAGGACGACCGTGCCCGAGCCACCCACGTTCAGGAAGTTAAGCTGGAAACCATTCGTAACCGTTCCGAAGGATTGGACGTAAGCTCCGCGCCTAAGACGAAAGATCTCGCCATTTCCGTTTGGGCCACCAAGTTGCGCTGTGCCGTAGAAATTGCCATCGGGCCCCAGCGCTAGAGTTCCGAAAGGACCCGACCCATTGGGGCCAGTGAACTGAACGAGGGTGGTTAACCTGCCGTTGGTGGCCACTTGGAATACCGTTCCATAACCGTTGCTGCCGCCAACCTCGGTCATGCCGTAGAAGTTGCCATCACTGCCCAACGTCAAACCGCCAGGCAGCGCCCCATCGGCATTTGTGTATGTGCCCAGGCTGCTGCCAGCTACCGAACTGAATGCATAGAGCGTGGTCAACCTGCCGTTAGTCATTACTTGGAACACTGTTCCACTAACACCGCTGCCGCCAAAGCGCGTCGTGCCGTAGAAACTGCCGTCCTTGCCAAGTGTCAGCCTTGCGTAAGGGTTGACTCCATCTAAAGGAATCCCGCCGCTGCTGACGACTGTGCCGAAAGAGTATAGCGTGGTCAACGTGCCGTTGGTCGTTACCTGGAACACCGTTCCACCATCGCGGCTGGCGCCGCCGAAGGTCGTGCCGTAGAAACTCCCGTCGTTACCCAGCGTCAGCCCGTTAGGATAGAAACCGTCGGCATTGGTGTAGGTGCTCCCCGTAAATTTCGCGTTGAAGGAATGTAGCGTGCTCAAAGTGCCATTGGTCGTCACCCGGAATACAGTTCCATAACTGTTGTAAAAGCTGGCGCCCAGAATGAAAGTTGTGCCGTAAAAGTTGCCATCGCTCCCCAGCGTCAGGGCCGTTTCAGGAAACGCGCCGTTGGTGCCGTTAAATGCAACCAAGCTCGCGAGCGTGCCGTTGGTGGTCACCCGGAACACGGTTCCATAACCGTTGCTGCCGCCACCGTAAGTCGTGCCGTAGAAATCGCCGTCGCTGCCCAGCGTCAGGGCTGCCCGAGGAAGCACCCCGTTCGTAATGTCGAACGAAACGAGCGTGGTCAGAGCGCCGTTGGTCGTTATTTGGAATACGGTCCCACTGCCGATGCTGCCGCCACCTGACGTCGTGCCGTACAATTTGCCATCGCTGCCGAGCGTTAGACCTGCGTAAGGAATTTGCCCGTCAGGATAACTGCTGACCGAGTGGAGGGTCGTCAGAATGCCGTTGCTCGTGATCTGAAAAATCGCCCCAACGCCGCTTCTGCCGCCATCGACAGTTGCGCCGTAGAATTTGCCATCGCTGCCCAGGGTCAGACCCGCGTAAGGATGTGCCCCACCCCAATCGCTATTGGTCACTATTCCGAATGAAGATAGCGTGGTCAGAGTGCCGTTAGTCGTCACCCGGAATACCGTTCCATTACCGCTGTCCACTCTGCCGCCAGAGACCGTTGTGCCGTAGAAGATGCCATCGTTGCCGAGGGTCAAGGCTGCCTGAGGATTTGCCCCGTTGGTGTAGGCGAACGAGACGAGCGTGGTCAGAGTGCCATTGGTGGTCACTTGGAATACCGTTCCATAGCCTTTGCTCCCGTAGGAGGGCGTCGTGCCGTAGAAATTGCCGTCGCTGCCCAGCGTCAGACTTGCATGAGGATAAGCCCCGTTGGTGTAGCCAAACGAGGCGAGAGTGGTCAATGTGCCGCTTGGAGTGACTTTGAACACTGCCCCATCTCCGCCGCTGCCACCTGCCTCGGTCGTGCCATAGAAATTGCCATCACTGCCCAGTGTCAGCCCCCCTACAGGATGCGCCCCGCTGGTACCACTAAACGAAACGAGCGTGGTCAACGCGCCTTCCGTGGTCAGGTGGAATACCGTTCCAAGATCGCTCATCCCACCACGGTAAGTCGTGCCGTAGAAAGTACCGTCGTTGCCGAGCGCCAGCGCGGCGTAAGGATTCGCCCCGTTTGTGTTGTTGAAGGAAACGAGCGTGATCAATTTGCCCTTGCTCGTTACCCTAAATACCGTTCCAAAATTGCTCGTTCCACCACCGTAAGTCGTGCCATAGAAATTGCCATCACTGCCCATTACCAGACCCGCGTAAGGATTTGCTCCGTTTGTGTTGCCAAAGGAGACCAGCGGGGTCATCGTACCGTTGGTCGTCATCCGGAACACCGTTCCCAGACCGTTAGTGCCGCCACTGTAAGTCGTGCCGTAGAAATCCCCGTCGCTGCCTTGAACCAGATTTCCATAGGGGTTTTGCGGGCCGCTGGGGAAGCTGAAGAGCACCTCGGGCTGGAGCGGTTGGGCGTGGGCCGTCAGGCAGTGAAAGAAGAGGCTGCCCAAGACGCCAGCAACCAGGAGCAAATACTTTGTTTTCACGAGCGTTCGCTTTTCAGTCGGCGGGCCTCGCGACCCGCCAATCCGCAATGCTCGATTCCGGCGCGGGGAGCCTGCACTCCGCCCCAGCGGCCAAAAATCGCGGCACTGCAACCATTCCTGATTCCCAACGAAAATGCAAGGCAATAAGGAGGAACGCTGGTGCGAATGCACGGATAGCAGGTTAAGAGTCTGTTTCAAAATTTCGTGGAGTCCTGTTTTCGTGGAAAAGGTTGGATGGCGAGGCGCGACGAGCGGAGCATACCCGCCAGCGGTCTGTGATGGAGGAGCAACGAAGCCAGCCGGCCTTTTCCGCGAAAACCCTTCGGGCGGCGGGTCTTTTGTCTCCGGCCTACGTTGGCTCAGCCGTTACAGCCCGCTGCGGGGATGCTCCGGCCTCGCCGCCTTGACCGCAGCCAAAATCCCTCGCCGCAGGACCCCACCGAATTTTGAAACAGGCTCTAAGCCAGGTCAAAGCGGCCTGAGCACTGCCAGAGAAGGCGAGCCAAAACCAAAGCGAAAACAGCAACAACAAGAAAAGACAAAGACAGCTTTTAATATGAAGAAAGAAAAGAAGAACTAAAAACTCGCCCGCGCTTGACAATTCAACCCATAGCAGGCGTCACTTCCTTGCATTGACGCGTCTTGGAATTCTGGTCCGATGAACAGATGGCGCGCAAAGTCCGTTTGGAATAGGGCGGAGCGATCTACCACCTCATCATGAGCCGAGGTGACAGACGGGAGCCCATCTTTAAGGACGACATTGATCGCCGGCGCTTGGTTGAAACGCTGACGGAGGCCTGCCTCAAAACCGGCTGGGAGGTGCATGTGTATTCTTTGATTCATCTGAACGCGGTGCGCGCCAAACTCGTTGGGGCGGAGGCGGCGTTGCGGACGTTCGTCTGGAGCAGCTCTGCGGGTTACCTGGAGAAGGCGTCCCGTCGGCCGGTTTGGCTGCGTGTGGATCGGCTGTTGGGCGAGCATGGTATTCGAAGACTGAGGACCGAAACGAGTGGCGCGATATGCGGCGCGGATGGTGTTTGGGGGACGAAGCGCTTCGTCAGGAACTGCTGGGCCAAGTCTCTGAGCAAAAAGGGGAGAACCACTACGGGCAGGAGCGCCGGGAGAGTGATGAACAGAGAGCGGAGCGGTTGGTGGTGGCAGGTCTTGTCAAAGCGGGATGGACGGAGGAGGATCTGGCTCAACGGCGCAAGACCGATCCGCTAAAACTGCGGCTGGCGGCCCGACGGCGTCGGGAAACGCCCGTGACGCTGAAATGGATTGCCAGCCGGCTTCAGGCTGGGACTTGGAAAAACCTGAATCGCCGGCTTTATGAATATCGCGAATCGAAAGAGAAATAAGAATGTACCTTTGCAAGGAACTGACACCCTTAGGGTGAGTAGTTAATTGCCGCATAATTACGTGAACAACGGCGGGCCAATTAAGTACAGCGACGGTCACACAGAAGTACTCATGGGGGATCGTGTCAGAACACGATTATTCATATTTCTTAAACGAACTGGAAGGGTCGTATATATTCCAGGTATTTCGCGGCTACACAAGGAAATGGAGCACGATGGTATTCGCTTAGTTGGGATCAGCTTTGACACTGGCGGTTTTGGTGGCTTTTGGATTGAACCTTCGAATGCCACCTTAATAAAGACGGTTTCTTTTTTAGCGCGCGATATCTCGCCAGTTCACAAGCTGCCGCCGGAAGAAGCTTGGGATTAACTGAAAAAGAGCCAAAAGGAGTCATAGATGACTATTGAAGTGCATTGCCAGTTTTGGGAGAGTCCACCCATTTCGCGCAAATTGCGAGTGGAATATGAAGGATAGTTTGAATCCGGTGCGCGCCAGGTTGTTACGCTCGGAGCAACCGCTGGCGCAGTATCGGTGGAGCAGCTCTGCGGGTTACCTGGAGAAGCCGTCCCGTCGGCCGGCTTGGCTGCGTGTGGATCGGCTGTTGGGCGAGCAATCCGCGTAAATCGGCCGCCCCTGATTGCCGCGGGCCATGAGGTGGTACGCCGCACCGGCATATTCGATTCGTAGTTGACGAGCCATCGTCGGGCATTGTGGCCCCTTTGGTTCAGGAATTTAAATCTAAAATTCACGAGGCACGGCCCGACCCATTTACGTCATCGCCCGAGCACCGAGACCGTTCAACGTTCCCCCCTGAGGATTCGCAAGCCTAACACCTTCGTGTGGGAGAGGGAGCGGCTTTGTTCTTTCGTGCCATGCGTTGGAGCACCCAAGCCAACGCCACCGGCCACGCCATTGCCTGGACAAAAAGTGCGCTGGCTTGTTGCCACAGTGTCAGTGTCCCCACATCCTGTGCTCCATACTGTGCTCCATACATCCTGAGAAAACCAAATCCCATGGAGAGCGCGATGCTGAGGATCGTCAGCGCCGCGACGGCCGCCGCAATCAAGAAGGGGTGCTCGCGCACCCGAACGGCTATCGTGCCCAACGATCGCGAACCGCTGATTAAGAAGCGCCAAGTCAATGGGACTGTGATGATGAAGAGGGCCAAATTAGTCCCGGCGGTGAAAAGGCCGACGGTGTGTCTCGGCAAAGCCAACCCACTGGCAAGCAGGCCCGCGAGGCTTGCCAAACCGGAATTAAGCGATGAAAGGCATCCAATCAGCAGCGAGCCTGCGATCATCCAGGCGGCGCGTTCGGCCCAAATGGTCTTCCAATTGAGTTTACCAAACTCCACTTCCAGGGCATCACTCGAGCCAAGCCGGCGCCGAGCAATGAGGAAGGCTTCCTCGGTAGATAATCCTTTGGCCTCTAGCTGCTTAATGGAGTCGCGCAGGTGGGACTCCAGTTCTGCGCGGTCCTCAGCTCGCAAGGCCGGTGATTTGCTAACGTTCTCGCGCCAGCGCTGGATCGCGTCGTTCAATTCAAACTGGGTTGGTTTTTCCATAACTTAGTGAGGGCTGTGTGGACAGTCGTCCATTGTTCTTTTTCGGTTTGGAGCACCTTCTTGCCTTCTTTGCACAGGCGATAATATTTCCGCTTGCGACCGGATTCCGCTTCGCGCCAATCTGATTTAATAAGCCCTTCCTGCTCCATCCAGTGTAGGACCGGGTAGAGCATCCCTTCGCTCCATTGAATCCTGGTCTCCGACAATTCCTGGACGCGCTGGATCAATGCGTAACCGTAATTCTCTCCCTCGGTCAGGATCGAGAGCACCAACGGAACGGTGGACGCCGCGACAAGCTCTTTTGAAAGCATGAGGAAAGAATACCTAGCGGAGCAATGTATGTCAATAATTATTTTTTGACAGGGCTTGAGGGCTTGTCATTACCCACAATTCCGACTCATCAATCCCGACGGGATTGAAATCAATCAGCCCAAGGTCGCGTAAAGCGGTCAGGCCGGGTATCCTGATATCTGCAGATCCAGATTCCTCGGACCATCGTCATAGGCGGGCCCGGTATATTCAATTCGCAGTTCTCGAGCCATAGGGGGATCCTCTGCATTTCCGTCATGCGCGTGTCAACTGCTTTCCACGTATACCCGGCCTGACCCCATTATTTTCCTCTGCAGGCCCTGACCGGGCGGTTTATTTCAGAGTCGGAGGGACGAGTTTCACGAGTCCCATTTTATTTCTGGCATTACGGTCTCTTGGAACTCGCGCGGGGATCGGAGCTTGACTGCTCCGGTCGCGGCTGCGGCTGGGAAATCAGGCTGCTCACGAGCGCCGGCAGCACCGGCGGGCGCACCGAGACAGCTTCCCAGCCCAGAATCACCTTGGCCGCGGCGCCGCACACCCGGCCCTGGCAGGCCCCCATGCCGCAACGCGACTGCAATTTGGCGTCGCGCCAGTCGTTGAATTGGCGGGCGTGCCCAAGGCTTACGTCCTCACAGCGGCAAAGCAAGGTATCATCGGCGGCGAGCGTTTTGAGTTCGAGGCGCAAAGCGAAGGCCCTGGCCAGGGCGGCGCGGAACCGGTGCCAGCCGTCGCGTTCAGCGAACAGAGCTTCGGCTTTTGCTGCTTGGCCGGCCGCGGCGTAGCCGGCGATGAGGCCTTGGACCAGCGCGGAGCCGGCGCCTGCAATGCCAGTGGGTTCACCCGCAGCATAGACGTGGGGGACGCTGGTGGCCTGCCGGGAATCGACGCGCACAAACCCGGCGGCCAATTCGCATCCGAGGGCGAGCGGCAACTCAACATTTGGCACCAGACCAAACCCGCAGGCGAACAGGTCGCACTCTTCAACCCAAGTGCGTTGACCGTCCGTAAGAGTGACCCTCCGAACCTGGTCGTTCCCTTCGGCGCGGATGGGCCACGCGCCGCAGCAGTAGGGCACTCCGAGCAGGCGCAGCTTGAGCTGAATGCCCTGCCAGAGTTTGTGGTGAGCCGCCAAGGCGAGGCCAAACGCCATAACCTTTCGCCAGGGGGCCTGTTCGAGGATGGAGACCACGTTTGCGCCCTGTCGCGACAAGCTCTCCGCCGCTGCCAGGAGCAGCGGGCCGCTCCCGGCCAGAAGGACGCGGCGACCGTTCACAGGCCAGCCGTGTTTGGCGAGGGCGAGCAAGCCGCCCGGACCCATAATGCCGGGGAGCGTCCAGCCCGGGAAGGGGAGGAATAACTCGCGCGCGCCGGTCGCCAGGATCAGGCGTTGCCAGCGCACCTGGCAGGGGCGTTGGTTCTGCTCGGCAAGGAGGAGGCCTGGGTGAGGCGCAGCTACGACGCTGGCGCCGCGCAGGAGTGTGGCGCCCGAGTCGCCGAAGCGCGTTAACCATCGGCGCGCTTCTCGATTTGCCGGTTTGAGTTCCTGACCGCGCCAGATTTGGCCGCCGAGCCAGGGTGTGTCATCGAGGAGGCCGACGGCAGAGCCGGATTCGGCCGCGGCACAGGCGGCGCCCAATCCGGCCGGCCCGCCACCAACGACGACGACGTCGAAGGCGGAGTCATTCATCGGTGACCACCTCCATTCCTTCCACACAGAGGATCAGGCAACTGCGCGCCTGGGGCTGGCCGTCGATCATGACCCGGCATTCCATGCAGACGCCCATCCCGCAGAGGGCCCCGCGAGGTTGGCCAATGACAGAATGGCGCGACCAGGCGACTCCGGCGCGCGCGATGGCGGCGGCGACCACCGTGCCGGCCAGCACCGTGACCAGGCGGCCATTCACGCGCACCTGTAATTGGTCGGTGGTCATTCCGGGTGATGCGTTAGCTGATCCTTGGCGAAGCGGGCGGGCAAATAGGGGGTGGACGGTATTTCGGTAGGGCGGTTCAGCAGGAGATCGGCGAGTAAACGGCCGGTTCCGAGCGAGGTGGTAATGCCCAGGCCCTCATGGCCTGTGGCGAGCCAGATCGAATTGCCCTCGACGCTGGGGCCGATCAACGGAAGCTTGTCCGGCGTGGCCGCACGGTGGCCGGTCCAAACCCGGATGGAAGCGAGGGCGCCGATTGAGGGCATATACTCAAGGGCCCGCTGGAGCATGCGGTCGAGAATGACCTGATCCACGGTGGTATCCTCGGCGTCGAACTGGCGTGAGGAACCGATCAGGATCTGGCCGGTTTTGCGGGGCTGTATGTTGAAGGCGACCGAGTCCTGACCGAGTGAGTGGGCGCTTTTGAGGTAGCCAAGTTCGATGTTTTGGTGACGAAGAAAGCCAGGGTAGCGATCTGTGATGACCAAGTGGCCTTTGCGTTTGCGGACGGGCAAACCGCGTGTGAGGGCGGGTGACCAGTGCCCACTGGCGTTGACGGAAAAACGAGCCGCCAGCCGGGAACCGTCCGCCAAGGCGACGCCGCCTTCAGGAAGCAGATCCTGAACGGTCACACCGAGGCGGACATGCGCCCCGTGCCGCTCGGCCTGCGTGAGGAGAAAGCGAGCCGCGCAGGGAGGATATAGGACGGCGTCGTCCAGAACCCGCAGGCAGCCCGCGAGGCCCGGACGCAAATTGGGTTCGGCCTCGGCGATGGCTCCGGGACCTAGAGTCTCGACACGGATGCCGTGCTCCGTGTAGCACTGCTGTTTGCGGCGGACTTCTGCCATCTCTTCCTCATCCGCCGCGACCCAGAGGGTGCCGCAGGCATCATATTCGACGTCGGCCGGCAATTGGTCCCGGAGTTGGCGCCAGAGCGAACGGGAATAGGCGGTGAGGGCTAGCTGCGCTTCCGAATCGTCCATGACGACGATATGGCCCATGGCGGCGCCAGTGGCGCCACCGGCGAAGGGCCCGCGGTCCACGACCAGGACTTTAAGGCCCTGGCGAGCGCACTCCGCTGCGCACGCCGCGCCGACAATGCCTGCGCCAACAATAATGACATCGAACGACTGGCTCATACACCCACGCCCCAGCAAAAAGGGTCGCGGTCATCGAGCAGCAGGGTGGCCTCCGCGTTGACGAAGGCAGTTCCGGTAATGATCGGCGCGACTTTTCCAGCGGCGCGATCGAGCCAGCGAAAACGGCCGGTGAACCTGGAGCCGAGGATGCTCTCCTGGATCCAGGGCGCGCCTTCGGCGAGCTTGCCGTCGGCGGCCAGGCAAGCGAGTTTTGCGCTGGTGCCGGTCCCGCAAGGGGAGCGGTCATAGGCTTTACCGGGGCATTGAACAAAGTTGCGCGAGTGGGACCCCGGGCGTGTGGGGGGGCCGAAGAGTTCAACGTGATCCACTTCGGGGAAGCCCTGGGAGTTTATCGCCCGACGGATGCGCCAACTGATGTCCGTTAGCTGGTCCACGTTGGCCAGCGAGAGATCCAGGCGCGGCTGTTCCGCCAGGAAAAACCAGTTGCCACCCCAAGCGACGTCGCCAGTCACGGGCCCGACGCCCGGGACCTCGGTGGTGACTTGCTTTTTCGCTCGCCAACTGGGGACGTTGGCAACGGATACTTCGCCGTTCGAGTGGAGGGTAGCGGTGACTACGCCGACCGGCGTTTCGATGCGATGCTCGCCTGGCTTGATGCGACCGAGATGGGCAAGGGTAACGACCAGACCGATGGCGCCGTGGCCGCACATGCCAAGGTAGCCGACGTTGTTGAAGAAGATGACCCCCGCGGCGCAAGCGGGATCTTGCGGCTCCAACACCAACGCCCCAACGATAACGTCGGATCCGCGAGGTTCGTTAACCACAGCGGAGCGGAACCGGTCGTGTTGCTCTCGGAAGGTCTTGAGCTTTTCAGCGACACTGCCGCCGGCCAAATCGGGCCCACCGGCAATGACGAGGCGCGTCGGCTCGCCACCGGTATGAGAATCGACAACGGAAACCCGTTTCATGACGCACGAGTGATCGGGGAACGGCGGGTGACAACGGGCGAAGACCGGGCGCTCCGGGAGCCGGGCGGCCGTTTAGGAATTTCCGGCCGTTTGGCCATGCCCTGATGGATGATTTTTAAAATCTGTTGGCGTTCGGCGCCCGTTAGCCGCAGACGCGGGGCGCGGACCCATTCACTGCCTAACCCGCATTCCTGGACGGCGAGCTTGATGTACTGCACGAACTTCGGGTGAACATCCAAGTGGAGCAACGGGGTGAACCAGCGATAAATCGCGCGCGCTTCCTCCCATTCACCGCGGCAGGTCAGATCCCAAAAATACTGGTTCTCGGCCGGGAAGGCGATGCCGCTGCCGGCGACCCAGCCGTCGATGCCGAGAATAGCGCTCTCGAGGACCAGGTCATCCACGCCGGTGAAAATCGCGTAACGGTCGCCGAGGAGGTTGCGCAGGTCGGTAAGGCGCCGGGTATTGCCAGAGCTTTCTTTGAGCGCGACGAAGTTTTTGGTCTCGGCAAGCTCCGCGAACAACTCCGGGGTGATGTCGTTGCCATAGCTGATCGGGTTGTTGTAAATCATGATGGGCAGGCCGGTGGCGCCAGCGGCCGCGCGGAAATGGGTGAGGATTTCGCGCGTGTCCCCACGATAGAGCATCGCGGGCATCAGCATGAACCCGTCAGCGCCCAGCTTTTCAAGGTCCCTCACGTAGCGGCAGGCTTCCGCGGTGCTGGATTCCGCGACGCCGCTGAGGGCGGGCACGCGGCGGTTCACCACCTCGCGCATGGCGGCGAAGTAGCGGCGCTTCTCCTCTGGCAGGAGGGCCTGGTTTTCGCCCAGGGATCCTAGGAAGATGATCCCCGAGACGCCGGAAGCGAGTAGTGCTTCGACATGCCGCGCGGTGGCGTCCAGATCGAGCGAGTGGTCGCGCTTGAGTTGAGTGGTAATGGCGGGGAACACACCGCCCCATTGGGTTCTGCTCATTTTGATAATATCAGGGAGAGGCGGAAGGGGAGTCTTGGTCGGAAATGACAGCGGGACTGTAAAATCCTGCCTGCGACTTTAATCCGTGGTGTTTCTGGTGGCGCTGCGGAACTGAGTTGGCGTTTGGTTGGTGGCGGAGCGAAAAGCCCGGGTCAGAGCGCTGTGGTCATAGAAGCCGCAAGCGCAGGCAATTTCGGCTACTGAGCGGTCGGTATCGGTCAAGAGGCGCGCGGCAGCCGTGAGGCGGGTTTGGATGATAAGCTGGTTGGGCGTAAGGCGGAAGATGCGTTTCAGGAGCCGGGCGAAACGGACGGGGGGCAAGCCGGCCAAACGCGCCAGAGAACCGGGTGACAAGCGTTCGTCGAAATGTGTTTCGAGATGCTCGAGCGTGCTCGCAAGACTTGGCGGAATGATCTCGCGGTCGCCCGGTGCGCGCAAATCGCGGGAGATGCCGACGACACCGACGATGGCGCCCGCGCTATCGCGCATCGGAAGCTTGGTGGTGAGACACCATCCCGGCCGCCGCCGGGCGTACCAGTGCAATTCGAGGTGATCGATCACCGGCCGACCGCTGCGCAGAACGGTCTGATCCTGCGAGGCGTAGAGCTCGGCGAGGTCGCTGGGGAAGATTTCGCGGACGTGGCGGCCCAGGAGTTGACGCTTGTCCTCGAGGCCACAGCGTTCGACGAGGGACTGATTAACGGCCACGTAGCGACCACGGGAGTCTTTGATGAAAAAGGCAGTTTCAGGGACGTGATCGAACAATTGTTCGATAATGGCCAACTCAGCGGAGATGACCGAGGGCGCTGCTTTGGGATGTGTTAGCAGGTCTGATTTCACGGGCTGGAGGTCAGGCTATGTGGAAGCGATTTGGGAAGCAACAGGATAAAAGCAGGGGTGAGGCAATAGGTCATTTTTCACAAATCGCCTGTGAATTTGAGCCAAGACAGCCTTGACCTTGGCCGCTTAACTGGTTCAGTGCTCGCAAACAGCAACCAACCCCGAACCGGAGCCAGCGATCCATGACCAACACTCTTTTCTCCTGGCCGATGAAACGCGGCGTGCCCAAGATGAAACAAGCAAGAATCGTGGGATCAACCGTAGTGTGTCTGCTCGGCCTGCAGGCAATGCCGGTGTTGGGCGCAACGGAGGAGGCCCTCGCGGCGACGAACCGGATTGATGCGACTTTGCAAACACAGAGAGGCCGTTTTGGCGAGCCTGAGCGTGGAGTTTATAAATCCCAGATCACCCCGCATTGGTTTCAGGGCAATACGCGCTTTTGGTACCGCAACGATCTTCGCGACGGAGCGAAAGAGTTCATCGTGGTGGACGCGGACAAGGGAACGCGGCGGCCGGCGTTTGATCATCAGAAGCTGGCGGTGGCCCTCTCGAAATCGGCTGGCGAATCGTTCAAAGCTGACCACCTGCCATTTTCAGGAATCGAGTTTGTCAACGACGCCAAGGCAATCAAGTTCGAAGCGGCGGGCAAGTCCTGGCAATGTGCTCTGGACTCCTACGAGTGTCACCCGAGCGCCAAAAGCTCCGACTCGAAAACCTCTGCCCTCCGACGAGGGTCTCAGCCAGTCCTGGAACAATCGTTTAATGAAACCGGCGCCTCGATGGAACCTCTGGCCAGCTCGTTTCTCTCCTCCGGCGAGGATTCCCCGCCTGCGGAAGCCGACGCTCTCGCCACGAAACAGCAGGGTGGGCGGGTCGTGGGGGACCAGGAGCCGGGTTCGGGCGAACGGCGGTTCGGCGACCCGGTGCGTTCGCGGCCTTCTCCCGATGGCAAGTGGAGCGCCTTCGTAAAGGACCACAATGTCTATGTGCGGTCTGAGGACGAGGGAAAGGACTACCCGCTGACTCAGGATGGTCAGGAAGGGAACGCTTACGGGCGCCTCGAATGGGCCCCGGATTCAGGAGCGCTAGTCGCCTGGCGCATCGAGCCGGGGGATCACAAAGAGGTTTACCTGATCCAATCCTCACCGCCGGGCGGCGGTCGCGCCAAGTTCAGGACCCGGCCTTACGATCTGCCGGGCGACAAACTCACCCTCTACGAGTTGAGCGTCTTCGACGCAGTCACGCGCAAACAGATTAAGCCCGAGATGGATCGTTTCGAGCACGGGTGGGAATCCCCCGGCCTCCATTGGAATCGGGACCAGCGCCATTTTAGCTACGTAAAGGTGGACCGCGGTCACCAGCGTTACCGCGTGATTAAAGTGGATTCCCGCACCGGCGCTCTGCGCAACCTTATCGATGAAAAGACCGATACGTTCATCTGGACTGCCCACACCGAGAACTTGAATTTAAACTATGTAAACTGGCTGCAGAAATCAGAGGAGATGATTTACGTCTCCGAGCGGGATGGATGGCGGCACCTGTATCTAGTGGATACGAAGGAGGCCAAGATCAAGAACCAGATTACCAAAGGCGAGTACGTCGTGCGAGGCATCGACCGCATTGACGAGGACAACCGGCAGATTTGGTTCCGCGCGGGTGGCAAGAATCCGGACCAGGACCCTTACTTTATCCATAATTACCGCGTGAATTTCGACGGGACCGGCCTGGTCGCGCTGACCGTTGGCAACGGCAATCACTCGATCCAGTACTCGCCCGACCGGACATTCATCATTGATAGCTACAGTCGTGTAGAGATGCCGCCGGTGCATGAGTTGCGCCGTGTCGCAGATTGCGGCTTGGTGTGCAGGTTCGAGGAGGCGGACATCTCGGAGCTGTTGGCCACGGGCTGGAAACCGCCGGAGGTCTTCGTCGCCAAGGGCCGCGATGATAAGACAGATATTTGGGGCATGATTTGTCGTCCCCGGAACTTCGACCCCAACAAGACGTATCCGATCATCGAACAAATCTATGCCGGGCCGCAGGGTTCCTACGCCCCGAAATCGTTCGGCGGCGCGCGCCGGTTTTCCTCGCTCACGGACCTGGGTTTTGTGGTCGCGCAAGTGGACGGCATGGGCACCGCGAACCGTTCAAAAGCCTTCCACGACGTTTGCTGGAAGAACCTCAAGGACGCCGGATTCCCGGATCGCATCCTGTGGCACAGAGCCGCCGCCGCCAAATATCCCTGGTACGACATCACACGCGTTGGCATTTACGGCAATTCCGCCGGCGGCCAGAACGCGGCCGGGGCGGTTCTGTTCCATCCGGAGTTTTACAAAGCGGCCGTCGCCAACAGCGGCTGTCACGACAACCGCATGGACAAGGCCTCGTGGAACGAGCAATGGATGGGCTACCCGATCGGGCCGCAGTACGCCGACTGCTCGAACATCGAGCATGCCGGCCTCCTGCAGGGCTATCTCATGCTCATTGTCGGCGAGCTCGACGACAACGTCCCCCCGGAAACCACCTTCCGGTTCGCAGACGCGCTTATTCGGGCAGGAAAGGACTTTGAGCTGTTGGTTGTTCCCAATGGCGGCCACGGCGCGGGCGGCGCCTATGGCCAGCGGCGCCTCCAGGATTTTTTCGTGCGCCACCTCCAGGGGACCGAACTCCCAAATCGAAATGCCAGTCCTTCCCAAGGCGGCTGAATGCACTCGCTTCGTGCCATGCACGTCCTAAATTCCCGGTTGATGCCCCGAAGAAGAAAGTGACGCGGGCTTTGGACTCCCTGGGGTTTCGTGTAGTTCGGGAACGGGAACACATTGCGATGCTGCGCGAGAATGCGCCCTCGCAGCATGGGGCCATTGATAATCTTTGCCGTCTAACCACAGGCGTGCTAAAGACAATGGGACAAACCGAATCGCATGTCGTTTGCCGAAAATAGCGAACTCGATATTGCCCCCGCGCCACGTCCGGGAGCTTTCGGGCGGTTTTATTTGCAGGAGTTGATTAATAGCGGCGGCATGGCCGATATCTGGGTGGCCACGGACCAGGACGGCAAATCCTACGCGCTGAGAAAGATGCACGATCGCTTGCGCTTCAATTTCGTGGCCCGAAGACGCTTTCTGCGAGGCTCCGAAATTCTATCCAAAATCCATCAACATGACTATGTCATCCGGTATATCGAGCACGGGAAGATTGGTGGCTCGCTCTATTGCCTGATGGAATATGTGGAAGGGTCGAATCTGAAGCAACTTTTCGCGCGCAGCGATGCGGTCCTGGAGGAACATATCGGCAACGTTTTGATCGACATGGCCGTGGCCCTCGAATATGTGCATGACAGCGGCTTTATGCACATGGATTTCAAGCCCGAGAACGTCCTGGTAACGCGTAATGCCAATGTCCGCTTAGTTGATTTTGACCTGGCCCTGCCCAAACCCGAGAAGCCCGTTAAACGCTCGAAGAACCCCGGCACGCCCGCCTACATGGCTCCAGAGCTTTTGCAGCGGCAGGTTTTTGACCATCGAGCCGATATTTTTGCTTACGGCGTGACGGCCTACGAGTCGCTCACCGGACAGAAACCCTTCGCGGGGGAAACTCCGGACGAGATTCTGCGCAAACAACTCGACCGGGACAGTTTTGCCGCGCCGCGGCAACTGAATGCCGCCATCCCATTCGGCTTGGAGAAGGCGATTTTGAAATGTCTGGAGCGGGAACCAGACGAGCGCTATCCCATCATGAGTGTGCTGGTTCACGATCTAAAAACTGCTCTCTACCTTTAGCAAGTCTCGTCTATGGCGCCAATTCTCATTAAGTCAACTCAGGCCACGCGGAACTCTGCGGACTCGGAAGGACGAGTTCCACGAGTCCCTATTTACTCAAGAGATCAGGGCCTCGTGGAACTCGTCCTTCCGAGGGTCGCGGCGATCCGCTGGTGGCGAGCTTGGCTGGCTGGTGTTGTCCTGTTCTGGCTGACGCACAGTGTTGCCCCTGCTGGCGACCCGCAACCCGCTGCCTTGGTTAATGCTGACAAGCGTAATCACTGGGCCTTTAAAGCGCCCCTTCGTCCGGCCGAACCGAAAGTGAGAAATCAAAAATGGGCGCGCAATCCCATCGACCGCTTCGTCCTCGCGCGTCTCGAAAAGGAAAAACTGTCTCCCTCTCCCGAGGCGGAGCGCATCACTCTCATCCGACGGTTGAGTCTGGATTTAATCGGATTGCCGCCAACGATCCAGGAAACAGACCAGTTTCTGGCCGACAAAACTGCGAATGCCTATGAAAGGCTGGTGGAGCGTTTTCTCGTCTCGCCCCATTATGGCGAGCGTTGGGGACGGCATTGGCTCGATGCCGCTCGATACGCGGACAGCAACGGTTACGAAAAAGATGCCACTCGCAGCATCTGGCCTTATCGCGACTATGTCATCGGGGCCTTCAACCGCGACTTGCCGTTTGACCAATTTACTCTGGAACAGTTGGCCGGGGATTTATTGCCGAATTCGACGCGCGAGCAAAATGTGGCGACTGGTTTCCTGCGCAATTCCATGCTCAACCAGGAGGGCGGCATTGAGCCGGAACAGTTTCGTGTGGAGGCCATGATTGATCGGATGGATGCCATTGGCAAAGCGTGGCTTGGACTGACCATCAATTGTTGCCAATGCCACGATCATAAGTTCGATCCGCTGGCGCAAAAGGAGTATTATCAGTTCTACGCCTTTCTGAACAACGACAATGAGCCCTCCATTGAGGTGCCAACAACCGAGCAGCAGAAAAAGCGCGACGAAATTCTTGCCCAAGCGCGCTCGCTCGCAACGAAAGCGATGAATGAGACGACTAATCTTACTGCGCGCATGGCTGCCTGGGAGGAGCAAATCGCAAACGCGGCAGGTGATTGGACAGTGTTAGATTTGCGCGAGTGGATAAATTTCGCCACCAAATATGAAAAGGAAAAAGACGGTTCGCTGTTGGGCGGAGGAGACGTGAAATCCGGCGCTGTCACTCACCTTTGGGTGGATACGGCGCTTACGAACATCACTGGTTTCCGACTCGAAGCGTTGTTGCACCCCAATCTGCCCTATGGAGGACCTGGCCTTGTGGCCAAAGGAAGCTTCCTCCTCAGAGAATTCACATGCGAGACGTACGCAACCCATCAGCCCACGGTCACGAACCAGGTGAAATTCCGGCGCGCCCTGGCCAGCGTGGAAGCCCCCGGCTTCAGCATCACCAACGCCATTGATGGCGATACGGAGAAGGGCGGCTGGACCGCTTCACTTGTTCCAGTGCTCCGAAATCAGGAGCAACGGGCGGTCTTTGAATGCGCCGAACCCATCACCGGATTTCCCGGGGGGACCACGCTCAAATTCACCGTTTATCAAAAGCATAGCAGCGGGGACGGCCATAGCGGCGACCTCGACAAGGAGACCAAACTTGATTGCCACGCCTTTGGACGGTTTCGCCTGAGCGCCACCACCAACCCAGCGCCTCTGGCCGTGGATCCGCTCACCCCTTCCCAACGCAAGTTGCTGGGCGCGCCTCCCGGCCAGCGCACTCCAGAGCAGACCCGCGAATTATTTAATGTCTTCCGACTCTCCGACGCCGCCTTTGCGCAGTGGAACGCGGAACTCGACCACCCCTGGACGAACTGGCCTTATGCTCCCACGACGCTGGCGCTCTCGCAACGCGCTGAACCACGCCTCACGCACATTTTTAAGCGAGGCGACAGGCTGCGCTTGCTCGAGGAAGTGCAAGCGGATGTGCCGTCGATCCTGCATTCATTCCCCAAAGATGCGCCACGCAATCGTCTCGGCTTGGCCAAGTGGCTCGTCGATCCGCGGAGTCCTACAACCGCCCGCGTGCTGGTGAACCGAATCTGGCAGGCCTACTTCGGCGCCGGTCTAGTGACGACACCTGAGGATTTTGGAACGCGGGTCGAAGCGCCCTCCCATCCTGAGCTTCTCGACTGGCTGGCCTGCGAATTCATGGACGGCGGCAAAGACCAACCGTGGAGCTTCAAACACATGCATCGGTTGATTGTGAACTCCGCGACTTATAAACAATCCTCGAAGGTCACTCCTGCGCTTTATGCGGCAGACCCATTCAACCGCCTCCTGGCGCGTGGACCCCGGTTCCGCGTGGAGGGGGAAGTGGTCCAGGACATCGCGCTTTCGGCGAGCGGGTTGCTCAGCGCTAAAATCGGTGGGCCCAGCGTTTATCCGCCCATCCCAGCCAGCGTGGGCGATACCGTCTATGGCGGCTTCTCCTGGCCGGAGAGCAAAGGCCAGGAGCGATATCGCCGTGGCATGTACACTTTCTGGAAACGCGCCCTCCCTTTCCCAACGCTCCTCACTTTTGACACACCGCCCGCCGAAAATTCCTGCACCCGGCGCGTCCGCTCGAATACGCCCTTGCAGGCCCTGACGACGCTGAACGAGAGAACCTTTGTCGAAGCCGCCCAGGCGATGGGGTTGCGCGTTTTGAAAGAGGGCGGCGCTGATAACCGCACTCGCGCCAGTTTTGCCTTCCGCCTTGGCGCAGGCCGGGTGCCGGCGGCCTCAGAACTCAAGTCCCTGCTTAGCTTCTGGGATGAGCAATACAAATACTTTGAAGACCATACCGCTGCGGCCCTGACGGTAGCGCTGGCGGATGCAAAAGCCATTCCAGCCGATGTGAATATCCACAAGGTCGCAGCCTGGGCGATGGTGAGCCGCGCGATATTGAACCTGGACGAAACGATGACCAAGGAATAAATGATGAATCACGAGCAGGAACTTAGGAGAGAAGCCGCGCAGTTTATTACGCGGCGCTGGTTCTTCCGCCAGTGCGGCGTGGGCCTGGGGTCCATTGCGCTCGCCTCCCTTTTAGAGGCTGAAAAAGCTTCGGGCAAGCTAACTGAATCTTCGGCTAACAATCCGCTCGCCCTTAAGCGCCCGCATTTCACCCCCAAAGCCAAACGGCTGATTTACCTTTTCATGGGCGGCGCGCCGAGTCAGCTCGACCTTTTCGATTACAAACCCGCGCTCAAAAAGTACGATGGCCAGCCTGTCCCGAAAGAAGTTGTGATGGGGCAGAAGTACGCCTTTATCAAACCAGACGCCGCCTTGTTCGCGTCCGAATTCAAGTTCGCCAAACATGGCCGGAGCGGCGCCGAAATTTCCGAAGCCCTGCCCCATCTTGCTGGAATTGTGGATGACATCGCCATTGTAAAATCGATGACGACCGATGCCTTCAACCACGCGCCCGGGCAGGTGCTCATGCAAACCGGCTCCCCGCTTTTTGGGCGTCCGTGCATGGGGGCCTGGGTGTTGTATGGCCTCGGCAGTGAATCGCAGAATCTGCCTGGCTTCGTGGTCCTGAACTCCGCGGGCGGACTGAGCGGTGGAGGCGCGCTTTACGGGAGCGGCTTTTTGCCGACCGTTTATCAAGGCGTTCCGTTCCGCAAAAGCGGCGATCCCGTGCTCTTCCTTTCAAATCCGGCGGGCATCAATGACAAGATGCAACGCCGAACGCTCGACCTGATCAAGGAACTGAACCAGCAACATCTCGGCGTCGCCGGTGATCCCGAAATCTCCACTCGGATTAATTCCTTCGAGATGGCCTACCGCATGCAAAGCAGCGCCCCGGAGCTAATGGACGTTTCCAAAGAATCCCCGGAGACGTTGAAGATGTACGGCGTTGAACTCGGCAAACCGTCGTTCGCTCTCAATTGCCTGCTGGCCCGCCGCCTTATCGAACGGGGAGTGCGCTTTGTGCAACTCTTTCATGAGGGCTGGGATCACCACAGCGAAGTGGTGAAGGGCATCAAGGAACAGACTGGCAAGACGGATCAAGCCAGCGCCGCCTTGATCAAGGATCTCAAACAACGCGGCTTGCTCGAAGACACTCTGGTCATTTGGGGAGGCGAATTCGGACGCACCCCAATGGTGGAGGCCAACTCAGACTTTGGCCGGAAGTTGGGTCGCGATCATCATCCGCAGGCTTTCACTGTCTGGCTCGCCGGCGGAGGCATCAAACCCGGGGTGACTATCGGCGAAACGGATGAAATAGGTTTTCATATCACCAGGGACAAAGTGCGCGTCCATGATCTGCACGCGACCATTCTGCACCTGCTGGGCTTCAACCACGAGAAACTAACCTACCGGTTCCAAGGCCGCGATTTTCGCCTCACAGATGTGGAGGGAGAATTGGTCCAGAAAATCATGGCCTGAAAAAAGGCCGGTTTCCGAAGAAACCGGCCATTGTAAATAAGGAGATGAGGAACTAGCTGAACTTCGCTTACTTGCTTTCAGGTTTGTGGCACTTCTTGCACACTTTATTCTTTTCGGCAGCGGTCTGACAGCACTTGTGGTCGCATTTCTTGCCGGCATCCACCGTGGCTTCGCAACAGGGCTTCTTATCATCGGCCGCGCGGACGCTTGAGACGCTCAGGAGAGCAAATGCACAGACTGCAACGGACATTAATTTAATCGATTTCATATATTTCTATCTTTAGCCAATCGACAGATCGGCCTTCGGTTACTTCTTTTCGTCTTTCTTCGGATGGCACTTTTCGCAGACTTTGCCGTCATTGGCAGCTTTGACGCAGCACTTATGGTCGCATTTCTTTCCTGCTTCCACCGTGGCATCGCAACAAGCGGCGAAGGCGCCGTTGGAGCAAAAAGCAAGCGCCACTGCTGCCAACACCAGCGATTTAACTAACTTCATGTTTTTCCTTTCTTGGCTGGCCAACAGTAGGCCAACACTCTAGTTTATGAAACTCCACGAACGGTCGAGACGACAGCCTCAACGTCGCAGGGCTCCAGTTACCGGCGGACTATAGTTAGACAGTTGGAATTGACAACAACGATCTGAAGCCAGTTCCGTCTCCTGCCCGGCTACCGCCTGCGAGTTTTTTCCCGCAGGCCCCCGGGGGTAACGCCTATTTGAAGTAATACTACCCTTTCATATTCATTCGTTATGCGCGGGCTCATTGAGTTAGCTTCTAAAAGCCATGGAAGTCAGCTTAGCCACTATTAACAAAAAACGCTCCCCAGTCTCTCTAGCATCGAAGAATAGTGTCTTTCTAAGATGCTGAATTATAATTACTTACGAATCATCCGCACCATCTCGGGATTGGGAGATCCAGGGGCTCGCGGAACTCGCGCTTCCCACAATTGGCGCTCAGCAATTGGCAATCGCAGATCATGTTTGGGACGATGGCCCGCAGAGGATCCTGCGGAGGGCAATGCTTGGAAATAAAAGGTGCGGGCAGACGGCTCCGCATACTATGTTCGAGGCACGATGGCAAACGCGTCCGCTTTACGAATCGGTGCGATCATGGGATTTCTGGCAGTAGGTTTGGGGGCCTTCGGCGCTCATGGGTTGAAGGAAGTTCTCACAAGGCACAATACGGCCGCAGTCTGGGACAAAGCTGTGCTCTATCATCTCATCCACGCGGTTATGCTGTTTGTGCTGGCGAGCCGCGCGCCGTTTATTTCGGGTGCCTGGTGGAGCTTTCTCGTTGGCATGGTCTTGTTTTCCGGCTCCCTCTACTTGCTCGCCCTCACCAACTGGCACTGGCTCGGCGCGCTCACGCCCTTCGGGGGAATCAGTTTTCTAGCCGGCTGGCTTTGGTTATCAATCGCCGCCGCGAAAATGCGCTGAATCGCGCGCCGCCATGAGATGAGCCAAAAATTAGCTGGATTCCCTGCGGCGTTTCAGCAAGATGCTTGCACGAAAAATTAAAATTATCTGGTGTGCGAAACTTGCCGGCATCCTTAGCAGCGCTTTTGGCTTTAGGGCTCGGGTGCCAGCATTATCGGCCCGCTCCTCTTTCGGCGCGCCAGAGCGCCGCCGACTTCCAGGCTCGTTCGCTGGAAGATCCCGCCCTCAAAGAGTTTGTGGAAAAGTTCAGCCCCAGGCCGCCAGCCTCCTGGCCGCCTGAACGATGGGATTTTTCCACCCTGACGCTGGTTGCTTTCTATTTTCATCCCGACCTCGATTTGGCCCGCGCCCAATGGAAGGTGGCCCGGGCGGGCGAGAAGACGGCCGCCGGGCGGCCCAACCCAGTAGTCAGCGTCATCCCCGGCTATAGCATGAATCCCGCTAGTGGCGTTTCGCCGTGGTTTCCATTGGTCAGCGTCGATCTGCCAATTGAGACGGCGGGTAAGCGCGGCTATCGCAGAGCCGAAGCGAGAAAACTTTCCGAAGCGGCAAGGCTGCGCATTGCCTCCATGGCCTGGCAAGTGCGAAGCAATCTGCGCCTGAATTTGCTCGATTTTACAGCCGCTCAGGAGCGCGCCCATCTCTTGCAGCAACAACTTCAATTTCAGCAGCAAATCGTTGCCTTTCTCGAAGCTCGATTGCAGGCCGGGGCGGTGGCGCGCACTGACCTGACGCTCCCGCGTGTGGCTCTGGCCAGGACGGGTGTGGAATTCGCGGACGTGTCGCGCCAGGTTGCGGCGGCGCGCGCGCGCCTTGCCGGCGCGCTGGGCCTTTCGGCGCAGTCGATGGCGGGCGCGAAATTCGATTTTCAATTGCCCATTTCCGCCACGACCGCACAAGAGCTTGCTTCGGCGGAAGTCCGGCAGGAGGCGTTGCTGGGTCGCCCGGATATTCTGGGCGCGCTGGCGGACTACGCGGCCAGTGAATCGTTGCTCCAACTTCAACTCGCTAAACAATACCCCGACCTCCATCTCAACCCAGGTTATCAGTTCGATCAGGGTGAACACAAATGGTCGTTAGGCATCTCCGCTGAACTGCCCGTTTTGAACCGGAACCAGGGCCCCATCGCCGAAGCCCTGGCCAAGCGCGAAGAGTCTGCCGCCCGGTTTGTCGCGCTCCAGGCCAAAGTCATCGCTGAAATTGATCTCGCTCTGGCCGCGCGCCTGGCCGCCCTGGAACAGGTGGCTCGGCAAGCCCGTCTCGCCGAGTTGGCCCGTGAACAATTGGCCGCCGTGGAAGCCCTGGTCCAAGCCGGGGCCGCGGATAAGCTGGAACTTTCCAGCGCGCAACTCGAAGCGAGCGTTAGCGGCCTGGCGCAGCTCGATGCTCAAATCAAGGCGCAGCAGGCCGTCGGCCAGCTCGAGGAAGCCATCCAGCGCCCGCTCGAACCCTGGCCCTCGCTGGAACAGGGCCGCTCCGCGAAAGGGAGATGACGGAGGACTCACCTGCCGCCCGGCCCGTAGCCTTTGGCGGGGGTTCCATCCTTCTCCAGATGATCCGTTGCCCACAGCAGGCCATGGGTTAACAGGTCGAGGTAGCGGGGATCGGCCACGGTACCGTTGTTGTGTCCGATGGTGGTGCTGAACACGCGTGTCTTCTTCGGGCCATATTCATTTACCCACGCCACTACGTAGTCATCGGTTTTCTCCGTCCCATCCTTCCGCCTGGTTCTCTGTTGCCCGTGAGCAAGTGGCGAAGCGGTCTCGAAAATATGGATATTGTTGTAGAGTTCCTCACTGACCGTGGTCCAATCTTTCAAGCCCATTGCAATTGGATGGGCCGCGTTGGTAAAACTGATGGCAATCGGGAGTTGCGCGCCATGCCCGCTGGACTGTAATCCGAGGTATTCAAACCAATAACCATGAGGAGTCCCAGCCGTGACAGGCTCATTGGGATTGCCGATGCGGTAGCAGTGCATGGCACAGTGAAGGTTGATCCCCGGGATGCCATCACGATGGGGCTTGAGTACGGCCTCCACCTTCTGCTCATCCGAAATATCGGCCCCGCACTCGTCATGGATGACGAGGTCGTAGCCTTGAGCGTAGTCAGGGTGGCCCAGGATGGCTAACGGCGGTTTGGTGCTATTGTCAGCGGTATGGACTTGATCGACCACGACATTGGCGCGCTCCTCCAGGCCCTTTTTGAGGATATCCTTTTGCCGGGCGTAATCGTGGCAGCATCCACCTGTAATCAGCAGAATTCGCAGCGGTTTTTGGGCCGCGCTGACTTGCTGGGCCGGGGCGACGCAAAAAGCAAAGGCCAGGAGCAGGAGCAAGAACGACCCGGGGAAATGATCTCCACAGAGGGATTGAAAGACTTTCGGCTTAGTTTCGGGTTTGTTCATAAATTTAGGATTATCAGATATTGCAGGCCATGACGTGAAGAATTCACGAATCAGCCAACAAGTCAATGGCCATTGCCCCGGGAACAGCAATTGTCATTATGGCAGGGGATCGCCACAATTTTCGGAAGGACGAGTTCCACGAGTCCCCATTTTCTTAAGAGCCTGTTTTAAAAATCGCCCGGCCAAGGGGACCGGGCCTACGAAGGAGCCGATTTCCCGCCGTTTCCTGTAGGCCGCGTGCCCTCACCCGGCGCGTTCGTGGGTTTTTAAAACACGCTCTAAGAGATCACGGACTCGTGGAACTCGTCCTTCCGACCATGTCGTCCTACATTGCGATGTTGAGAACTGCTGCCCCGGGAACGTCGGACTGAGCGTCTCTGAGGTTCTTCTACGGCTCGCCGAACATGGATGAAACGGTGCCCGCAAAACCGGCTATTCGACCGTCAGTCCATCCAGCCAGATAGTGAATGGCTCATTGCCCCATGAATCCAGCGCGATGCCAATTCCCGAAATGTGTCTCAAATCAATCTTGCCAGAGTCCTCCCTGCTCCATTCGGAACTGCCGGACAGTGGCGCCTGGACCGGCATCCAGGTCCACCGCGCCTCGCTAAACGGCAAGTCGCTCAGTAGATTTCGTCCTTTCGCAGGCGCGATCTTGACGGTACCGCCCTTCCCGTAGAGCCAGACTACCGGCCCGGGATTCTGAAAGCCGGAAAGGTTCGGATTCGTCTCCTTGATCCAAAACCGAACTTTCGTCTTGCTGGAGAAATCCCAGTCGGCATCCCGGCCACGCGGAAAAATGGCCGTGGCATACAGGCCAGGGTAAGGATTAGGAGTGAAGCGGAGCGAGGTTTTACCGACGACTGCGTCCGAGTCCTCGGTGAAGCTGATCCGCCCGCGCCCGTCGGCATTGCCTTCGAGTTCAAAGCCCCACTGAGCCGCTTGGTTTTCGGTGCCGATTTCCTCCTTCACTGGCTCGCTAACGATCAAATCCCGCCAGGCCAGATCCGCCAGAACACCATTGTCCACCGTAAGGCCGAGCCGGTAAAAACCTGGCTCGGTAAAGACGTGATCGAAAACGGATTGGTTAGTTGTAAGTTCTCCTGCAGACCAGCGAAACTGGAGCGCCCGTCCATCGGGATCGCGGCTTGCCCTCCCGTCGAAATGAACAAGCGTGCCGACAAAGGCACGGTCGGGTCCAAGGAATTCAGCATGAGGAGGGCGCGTCACTCCTGGCACATCCCCGGCATCACGCAGATTTGTCACTTCGGCGAGAAAGTTATCCCTGGCATTGTTAGTGGCGGTGTTATTAGCCAGCCAAAGCTCGTCGCCCCAGCGACCCCAAATGGCCCACCGGTTATCCTCCAGCCGATTCTGTTGCACGATCCAATGTTGCGTGCGCCACCGCGCTCCCTTGGACGCCACGTCTCCGCGAAAGACGATGCCACCGCCGTTGTTGTGATGACACCAATTGCCACTGATGACGCTATGGCTGGAGGGGCCGCCGACGATTACAATTCCACCGTGCCCGAAACCCGCTTCCGGTGCGTTATGATTGCCATTGGACTGGCCATTGAAGGCGGCTTCGTTGCCAAGGAGCACCGTTTGATCGCTGCCGCCCAGCCAGAAGCCATAACTGCCGTGGTTCGCCTTATTGCGGATGTAGGTGTTGCCGGGACTCCAGGACTCAACGCAATTGTTGTTGGCATAGGAAGTGTCGTTTTCCACGAACACATTGCCACGCGACACCCAGCCGTTTAACACCCGAATGAACACGCCATCGCCGCCCTGCGTGATGTCGTTTCGAAACCAATAATTTTCGTTCGAGCCGCTCTCGATCAGCACGGAAGTCGAGTCCCGGGCATGCACCTCCCCGGCGGCCCGGTCGATGCGGATGCCGTAGGAAAGAATATTCTTCAGAAAACGATTGCGCGAGGCCCGCCATAATTTTGCGCACGTATTCGAGCAGTGTGAAAAGTCATTTTCCTCGATCAGATTCTCATCTCACTCGACCAGGTGAAGGCCATCCCAGACCCGGTTTGCCCGGGTCTTGCGCACCACACTCTTCTCGACCCGCTCGAACAACAGCCCGCCACGCGGGGGCAACTCCCCCCAACCATGCTTCGGGTTGTCATAGTTCTCGGAGAAATCGCATCCCTCGACGAGCAATCCCCGGGCGTCCCGCGCGAGCAGTCCGGTGGCAAATCCGCGCGCCTTGAGGTTCCGCACCGTCACATTCACGCACCCTTCAAGGAAGACTCCCACCCCGGCCTGTTCCAGAGATTTCACATCGCCCAGGCGGCCTGCGCCTTGCAGTGTCGCGCCCTCGCCTTCAATCGTCACGTTACTGGCGCGGACGACCAGTCGAACCTCCAAAGTGGCCCCTTTCTTAAGCGCCAGCGAGTTCGTCACCACCAAGGTTTCAGGCGCCTCCACCGCTGAGCGCGCCAGCAAGACGGCGCCAGGCAAAGCTGAGGCCAGAAAAAAATGAAGCGCCAGCGGGCGCAATGGAATGAGGCGGATGCTCATCTTGGTAATCCTAACGATCTTCGCCCCCTATGGAAACATTATCTAAAGCTCTACCAGCAATTCTCATTGTGGCAATTTGGATTCTTGGGGGCCGGATGGACGAGTTCCACGAGTCCCTATTCAATCCATGAAACAGTGGCGAGGGAATTGCCATCTCTAAGGCGCACCCCAACTCTGCGAAGGGCTCTTGCCATTAAACCCGCTTTGCGTACTCAATTCTTCTATGCGTCCTTCCTCAGCCCGATACGTTCAAGCTGCTCGGACGACTTTGGAATCACCCGGCGAAATGAGGCTCCTCTTGAGCGCGAATTGGAATTAGTAACCCAATTCGGTTTTTCGTTGAGCGGCGGTGGGCAGGGGATCCTTCTTTTTCACGATCGCTTCCTGCCCGGAATCTTTCACCCTTCGACCTTCAACCGCGTTGAATTCGACATTGGCCTGAAATTCGGGGGGAACGTCCGATTCCTCATAAATCGCTTCCACCGGACATTCGGCGACACAGGCCGTGCAGTCGATGCAGTCTTCCGGATGAATCAGCAGTTGATTGTCGATTTCATAAAAACAAGCCACGGGACATACCTCCACACAATCGGTGAATTTGCACCCCGTACATTTGGCAGTAACTACATGTGGCATAATAGATTTCCGAGTCGATACGCAATTTGCGCTGCTAGGCTCGACTGCCCGGCATGAATTTGCAAACCAATTTTTTCAATCCCCACTCCCCTGCCCTCCCCTGCCCAGGCCTGGAGGTTTTCCATTCGGCGCGCGTATTCAAACCCGCATGTTCCGCAACCGGCGCGCGGGTTAACCACAATCCGGAGGGGCAAAACCCCGGCCTTATGCCAGCCCAGGGCTGCGCCCTGGGATAAGCATTTCCGAAAAAATAAGGGCTGAAAGCCCGTTCCAAATGCACGCCGGTTAGATCGGGCTTTCAGCCCTTTTCTGATGACGCATGCCATCCCCAGGGCGTTGCCCTGGGCTGGATTTAAGCCGCGCCGCTGGCGCTTCCCAAAGCCCCCTCGCCACGGCTTTGGCGAGGGGCGGGCCAGATCCTCAGGGGATCGTCACCGGGAAACCCAGGTGCGCCGCCAATAAAGCTAACGCCTCTGCCTCGTTCGAGGCCGGACTGCCGGCCGGACAGGCGGCCCCGAAAGGCCCGGCAGGAACGGTGAACGACGGCGCAATAAGATTTCGACGCCTGAAATCCAGCGCCTGGGCCAGATTATTCGCCGTGGCGTCGCGCACCGTGAGCGGGCGCAGTTGCCATCGCCATTCAATCATATTGAGGACGGAGGTGTGATCGTAAAGACGGTGCTGCACGGTGCCCCGCGGCGACCACGGCGAGATGATGAGCGCGGGTACCCGGAAGCCGCGCAATCCATCACTGCCCAGGGCCGCATCGGCGGGGGGAATCGGAGCCCGTGACGGTGGAACATGCTCGAAAAACCCGCCCCATTCGTCGAAGTTGATGACGAGCACGGTATGAGGCCAATTCGGGCTGGAAGCCACCGCTTGATAAACGGAGTTCAGAAAAGCCTCCCCATTGCGAATGTCGGCATGAGGATGATCATCGTTCGAGAGGCCTTGGCTTTCGCCTAGAAACCGCGGCTCCACAAATGAAACCTGGGGCAGGGTTCCCGCAGCGCAAGCCGCAAAAAATTCAGCAACCGGACCGGCGATGCCTAAATACTTCGTTCCCCACAACGCCAGGAAGGGGAAATCACTAAAATAATAGCGATGATTGATGTTTTGATCAGCCAATCGATCCCAGATGGTTGGCAGGGTGGAGAAAGGCAAAAGTGAATTGTCCAGGCGATCTGTTTGGGCCGCATGCTGATAAATGCGGTTGGGATAAGTGCCGGCCAAAATCGCTGCGAAATAACGATCACAGGTGGTCCAGGCTCGGGCGGCGTGACCGAGGAACGGAAGATCGCTTTGCGTATAGTAACCAATTGCATAGGCATCATTTGATCCGGCGCGCAGCCAGCCGTCGCATGCGCCATGATCATATTCCATCCGGCCTCCTTGATAAGAATGATCAGGGTCAGGATGTGAGCACCCCTGATAATCCGGCGCCAACGGAAACGTGGAATGTGGCGCGCCTGAGCGATCTCGATAAACCAGGCCCGCCTGGCGCCCATCCGCTCCGGGCAGCCAGCCCAGGAAATGGTCGAACGAACGATTTTCCATCGTCACTACGATGATGTGCTCTATTCCCGATGAGCGAGGATCTGGAAGCCTCCCGCCGCCTGAATTCTCATCTTCTTGCGAATCATCATTTCCGAATGAAGTTATGGCGCCGCCCAACGAGATCCCGCCGGCAAGACCGGCGGCGCCTCCGATAAATTGGCGCCGCGACACCCTTCGGGGAATCGCAGAAAGAGGATTAGCGGACGACAAAGGACGCTGCGGTGGATTTTTCGCTTTCATAGTTTTTTAGGTTGGAATGAACGGTTCATTACTGTTGAACGCCTCTGATTTGAAGGCGCAATCGCTGACAGGAGCCAGATTGGGCCACTCCTGGCTTCGATTGGAATAGGCAGTTACCCTACCCAGAAGACACACAACGCGACTGTCTCACTTGAATGATACTTCCGCCAGTTCACGTCCAGCCGTTTCGCCACTTCTTTGGCCGTGAGCTTCTTGGCGACGTGCCGATCAAACATCTGGTAATGGGCGCACTGACTTGCTCGTCTCGCGGCAAATGTCGAAACACTGCTGCCAGCTTGTCTGGTCATCCCAGCTCTTGAGGCGTTGCAGGAGGCGCAGGCGGGTGGGATAACCCCAAGAGGCTGGCGCGCAGTTCGGCGGCGGACTTGAAGCGCAGGGTCTGGTCGGCTTCACAGGCTTTGAGAATGATTTTATTTAATTGTAGAAATTGCAACTCCGCGTCTTGTTCAATCAGCGACATGGGGAGTTCGGGAAACCTTTCCAGCTCATTGCCGGTGGCGAGCTGATAAAGCACTTTGCCTAAACTATAAACGTCCCCGGAGGGCGTGCCATGTCCCTCGCGCGCGATGTATCCCGGCGTGCCATAACTGGAGACATCCATGCCGATGCCGGTGACCAGGCCGATGTCCGCGAATTTGGGGACGTTGTTCACAAAGATGATGTTCGAGGGCTTGATGTCGCGATGGATGAGCTGTTGCTGATGCAGATGTTCGAGCGCGGCAGAGAGTTGCAGACTGATGGCGACGCATTCGGCGGGGCTGAACCGTTTGTGACGCTTGATTTCGTTCGAGAGATTTCTCGCCGAGTAAGTCTCCGGATCGATTTTCTGGCCGGACACCTCATCGTCACCAGCCTCCATTACATAATAAAAATGGCCTTCGTTTTCATTGCGCCCGACGTGCAGAATATGGACGAAGCCGGGATGCGACCGCGAGATGGGCATGAACTTTTGCAACCCGCGAAATTCCCGCTCATACGGAGCCTCGCTTGGCAACCGGTCCCGGTAAATAATTTTCACCGCCACCAGCGTCGAGACGAGGTCCCGGCCCAGCCAGACCTCGCCATAAGCGCCTCTTCCGACGCAGCGCAACAGGGTATAATTGGGAATGAGCGGCGCGTTCTCAATCTTGCGCTCTCCATCCACGATAGTGGCGCCCGATGAATTTGCAGACCCCCCAATGCCAGCCAGTCCCGGCTTCTGATGCGCAACTCCTCTCGCAGGGGGTGGGAGATGTTGCGAGACTGTTGCCGTCTCCAGCGCGGTTTGCAGCCTTTGGTTTTCCCTGTACATCTTGCTCGCATTTGAAAAAACTGCCCAACCCAAAGCGCACGGGATTTGGATGGCGCACGGGATAAGCCACGAAAACCAAAGCCGCTGGTGCGAGGACCAGATCAGGTATGCCAGCGTCGCGATGGCCAAGGAGCCCATCAAGGCCACCGTCCCCGCGATCCCGGGACGTGTTTGCGTCAGGCCAAACCCGAAGAGGAGGCCAGTAGCCAGCACGAGCAAAAACTGTGTCCCGGGGGCGATTCGGGTAATCCAATCTTTCCGGAGCAGGTTCAAAAGGATGGTCGCTTGGATTTCTACCCCTGGCCAATCCTCTCCGGTCGAGAACGTAAGCGCGGTGCGGTGGACATCGCCCCCTTCACCCTGCGCGGTCAGGGTCCGGCCTTCGCCGATAAAAAAGATTTTGTTTGTGAAAAAGGCGTCGTCGATAGTATTTATATCTAGCGCATCCATATACCTCAGGCCGGGCACCGTTCCACTCTGACCGTAGTAATTGATCCATCGGCCAGGATCAGCCTTCACCACTTGGGCCCCGTCGATAAACTTCTTCTCCGAGAGAAGTTCGGCTGCCTTCAGCGCCAGGACGGGGTACTTAGGGTCGTAACCGCAAGGATGGCGACGCAGCCCTTTATCATTATCTTTTGGAATATCTACAAAGCCATTAGGAGCGGCAGTGAAGAAGGGCTCATCGGGCCAAACGCGAGCGAGGACTTCGCTTCCGCTCGCGGTCTTTATCGATTCTGTCTCCGCCGCGATGAGGACTCTGCCATTCTCCCGCATAGCTTTGGCCAGGGCGAGATCATCCCGGTTGGTTTCCGAGGCGGGACTGAAGACGACATCGAAGATAACGGCCGCGGCGCCGCCTTTGGTCAACCGCCTCAACAATTGCTCGTGCAGGGAATGAGACCACACTTTTCCCGGGTACTGCTTCAGCTTGGAATGGGACCCCTCGTCCATATAAATCACCCAAACTGCTGAGTCCTTCACGTCAATATGGGGCCGCAGGGCGAATGGGATATCGTAACTCAAGCGAGCCAGGACGTTGAGACGCTCACCTGGTGGGAAGAACAAAAAGAGAAAGCCGAGGAACACGGCGCTGGCGGCGCCGATTGCTCCCGTGCGCCAGTTCCAGGTCAGTTTGGCCTTCGCACTCACATTTCCAAATATGCCGCTGCGGCCGATCATGCCTCTGGCGGCATCGAATTGGAAGCAGAAACCGCAGTTCTGGCGGTCTTTTCCGGCGCGCGGACATTCCTGTCCGCTGCAAGCCAGAGAAGCAAGGAGTCACTGAAATCTCAGGGCCGTGAAGCGTTCATGCTTGCTGCGGACAGGAATATCCGCGCGCCGGGGGGCTTAAAAGTTGAAACGAAAATCCATCACCGCCGTGCGTCCGCGCGGCAATTCGGCGCTCAGGCTCAGCGGGTTCAGCCGGTAGTCGCGGTCGGTCATGTTGAGAAGGCCCACCGTCAATTGGGCCCGCCGATGAGGAAATCGGTAACCGATGTAGCCATTGAACTGCCAGAATTGATCTCCCGGGAGGGAGGGCTGGTAATGGCGATTATCCTGGGACCACCAAACGCCTTCAAATGAACTGAACACGCCGGAGGGATGATTGAACAGACCGAACAAACTCAACTGGTGCAAGGTCGCGCTCACGTCGGTGTCGGCGGTGGAAGTGACGGCGGTGGGGATGGCGGGAAGTTGCCGTCTTAGCCTCGAGTCGCTCAGACGATAACGCGCTCCGACCGAGAAATCGTTGGCGAGCAATTGGTTGACGGTAACGAGCAGGTCTTTTTCGGCATACTTCAGATGCTCGCGTGTGACCGCGGCGGTGGATTGAAGCGGGAGGGCTGCGGCATTAATATCGAAAACTCCGAGGTCCCGGCTGGCTTTAGAGCGCAGGAGGTCGGCTTCGACACCAAGGTAAGTGCCGGTATCGAATTTCTGGTCGAGGGCGACGCCCCACGTTTCAAAACGCGGCGCAGCCACGGCTCCCGCCACCGATTCCGGGATCAAGCTGCGGAAAGCCTGATTGAATCCCCCTACCTGGGACTGCTCCAACCGGAAGCTTTGATCAAATGATACGCCCCCCAGAGACTTGGTGTAGGCTGCGCGCATAGTTGTGAAGCGCGAGGGCGTCCAAATCAGCCCGGCTTTGGGCGATACCTGATCGGTCCTTCGCTGGCCGCTCGAGAGAGGTGGATTCCGGAAGTTGTCGGGATAATCCAGCCAATCGTAGCTAACTCCTGCGGTCAATTGCAAGGGGTCGAGAATTTTGAGCTGATAATAGCCATAGACGCTCCAACGCTCCATTTGGCTAACGAGGTGATTCGTTAGGCCAGACGCCCCCAGCGGCGCATTGCTAAACATTAGGTTGGTGCCATCTCTTTGCGAGCCGACGGCAGAAATCCTAAAATCACTTACCGCCCCCGTGGTATCGAAGGTGCCGCTCTGAAAGCGGCCCCCAGCGATGATGCTATTCTTTTCGTTCTGCCAAATCTGCTGCAGCTCAGCGGTGTAGGCCTCAAATTCGCTGCGATACTCTAACACGTCGGGAGGCAGGAAGGGGAATAAAGTTCCGCCACTGGCCCCCCGCGCAGCAGGCAGAGCGACGACCTGGCCGCCATCTTTGAACAAGGCCAGCACGTCGTTATTGGCATTGGTACCCCGCGGATTCGCCCGCAAGGTGTCTTCGAGCCGGCCTCCCAGGAAAAGCGTGTGCGAGCCGGGCGCCCACTCATGATGATAGCCCAACAGCATCAGCGGTTCCTGCGTCTCTTTAAAGCGAATCTCCAGGTTGGCGCTCCTCGGATCGTAGAGTTGCCGCAGATCACCGTAATTGGCGTAAGAATAGATGCTCTGAAAGTAAATGCTGTCCTGCGGGGTGAGATGCTGCTTCCCTTTGACCGAGGTGAGGATCTGTTCGAGTTCATTGTTGCTGCGCTGGCCATTGAAGAAGGAATAGCTTTCTTCCACGGCATAACTGGAGTTGCCGAAGATGCCGTACTGCGCCGCGGTGTGAAGCCAATCGCCGCGACTGAACCATGTGGCGGTAGCGGCGAATCCGAAGCGGTCGCGCTCCAGGAGCTTCGAATACTCTTGCTCCGTCACGTAGGGCGAAAGCGTCCCGGCACGCGCATCCGCCAGGAGGTTGGCTAGAAGGTACTCATTGACCGCGGGAGTTTCATAACGGAGATCGGCTAGATGCGGATCGCGCAAGGCGCTGTAGCTCTCTGCCAGGAAAAGATGCGCCGAATAATTCGCGTAATCGGCGTTCACCGCGTGGACGGCTTCACGCACGCTCACGTCGGTCATGCCGACGTCCTGATAAACACTGGCCAGGTTGGCCCCCCGCACCGCCCGGTCCTCATCCAAGAGCAGACGCGATCGGTAGAGCCGGCGATTGTCGTTGAGGCGCTGCGATTCTTCGAGGTCCCGGACCGCTTCGTTGATGCGGCTTTCCTGCTGCTTGATGAGGGCAGAGTAAAGATACGCGGTCGGGTCATGAGGATCGAGTTTTCTAGCCAGATCCAATTCTCGGAGTGCGTGCTTGTTATCTCCACTTTGGTTGAAGGTTTTGCCGAGATAACTTCGCAGCAGAGCGCGTTGCGGCTCCAGCGTCGCGGCCATTTGGAGGTCTTGCAGGCCCCCTTCAATATCGCCCTGCCGGATGCGGCACAGCCCGCGACCGAGCCAGGCGTTCCCCAGGACGCTATCGAGATTGATGGCATGGTCGAACTGTTGAATGGCTTCGGGGATTTTATTCTCCGCCGCCAGCAGAAATCCTTTGATCGCCACCGCTTGCGCATTCAGCGGCCCAAGCCGGAGGCTTGTTTCGACCGCTTCGCGCGCGCGCTCGATGTGGCCAAAACCAAATTCCAATTCCGCAACCCGGCTCCACGCGTAAGAGAACCCGGGCGACTTCTCCTTCGAGCGGTTCGCGGCCACGCGCGCCTTTTCCAAGTTGAAGAAAAGAGACTGCTGATAGTAGGACTCAGCCAGCCATTCCGAGGCCCACGCCGTGGGCGACAGCGGGGCGGCCCGTTCATAGGATTGAACCTTCACAGCTGCGATTACCTTTTCCAACGCTGAACCCAACGCGACGGTATTGGCTGTGACACCCGCTGTGGCTCTCACCTTTTTGACTAATTCCTGAGCCTGATCCACCTCGCCCACCGACAAAAGCAAGGCGGCGCGATAGATCGCTTCTTCGCTGGAGGCAGGTTCACGCCCCTTGGGATACATCGTTAGGGCGCCCGGCAAATCGCCTTTCCGATAAGAAACCAAAGACCGGCTGAGGGCGGTTTGCGCTTCCTGGGAAAGGGAAAGCTCATCTACGTCGAGAACCCCCGGATAATATAGAGCCCACTGCACGATGTTGACGGTCCAGATTCGGGCGGTTTTCTTGGGCGCCTCGCCGACGGCCGCCATTCCTTCCTCGCCGCTGTGCAACGTCAGCGTGCCTTGCGCATTGGACATCTCGACTTCCCCATCGAACATCGTCAGCGTGGTCGTGAGGTCTTCCGCCACGGCCAGGTTGAACTCTGTGCCGCGAACCGCCGTCTTGGCAGTCGGGGTATGCACGTTTAAGTTGCCGGGCTTGCCGCGATTGAAGTAAGACATGATCCCCTTAAGCAAGCCGATGCTCCGGTCAGGCTCCACGTTCAGATGGCTCCCCGAAAGCATCTTTACCACCGTCATGTCCGTCCAGCGCACCACCGCCCGGCTGTTAGTCCCGGTGCGCAACTGGTCGCCGGCAAAAAGCTTAATGGCGCGGTTGGTCGGCGTTATGGCTGGGATAAGGTCCCAAGCGGCCGAGCCACGGCGGAGAATCTCCACTTCCGCCCCTTGTGCGCTTTGGATTGTCCCAACGGCTGGCCCGGCGGCGGCCTCGTCTTGCGCGCGGGTCGGCAGCGGCAGGCAAAAAGAGCAGGCCGCCAGGAGCCACACCGAAATAGGAGCAGAGGCGTTCATAAAAAGACTTCTAGTTCTGTGCCTGTTAGACATTTTTATACAAGGGTCGAGTTCTATGGCAAGCGTTATTAGCCGCGTATATTCGTGCCGGGCGCATTGCGCGCCTGTGCGCGTGCGATGTTTTGATTCGACTAACTTCCTTCCAAGCCATTCTCTTCCCTCAACTGGTATCTACGCGGCAAAAGTCCGATTTTTAGATTTATTTTAAGATTTCCTTCTTTGCCCCTTTTATGCTTCTCAAGAGCAAGACAGCTGCCTCTAAAAATGAATCCTAGCAGCCGACGTCAGTCGGCTCTGATCCTTTCGACCTGAAAACAGGGGCTGGTGAGCGGAGCGTCAACCGCCCTTTTTCTCCAACAACTTGACTTGCTTCTGCATCAGACGCGACACTTTATATTTGGCCACATAAACTTCGGCCAGTTTCACGCCCAGGCGGCTGGCCACATCTTTGGCCGGGAGCTGTTTGAGGACGTGCAGATCGAATATTTGATAAAGTGAGGCGCTGACTTGCGCTTTCACTTTGGTGACGGCGGCTTGAAGGATGTTTTTTTCCCATTCTTCGTCCCAGGCGCTTTGCAGGTCCAACTCCTGGTTGGCCGGGTGTGTCTCCATGACGGAGGTGTTGAGCCGCGTTTCGCGGGCATGCTGTTGGCCGCCACTCTGGTAGTTCCGTTTCCGAAGTTGATCGGTAATGCGCCAGCGGGCCATGGTGCTGAGCCAGGATTTGAAGGAGCCAAGGGCCGGGTCGTAGTTAAATTGGGGGAGCTTCTTGGCCACGGCGATGATCGTTTCCTGGACGGCATCCTGGGCGTCGGCGTCGCTCAAGCCGGCGCGGCGGGCCAGGCCATAGATCATTTTTCCGTACATGTCGAAAAACTGCTGCCAGCTTGCTTGATCGTCCCAGCTCTTGAGACGTTGCAGGAGGCTGAGGCGGGTGGGAAGGTATTCGTCGCGTTCAGGGTTCATGGAGGTTCATTTCTCTGATAGGAGCTCGGGACCAAGCCCCGCCACGGCTTGCAACTCCAGAATGCCGGTTGTTATCTGTTAATCATTTCTGTACGTAAGTTGCGCCTTCTGGCAAGCCTATATACGGTTTAAAAACCGCGTTTTTAAAATTATTTTTAGATTGCCTTCCATGGGCGGTTTGTGTTAGTAAACTGGTGTCTCTAAGAATCCTTGCCCCTCTGCGTGGTGAAACGGGTGCGGTTGGAACTTTGAACCTAACAGGGATCGGAAGGTTGAATCTGGAGCGGTGCGCTGCTGCAAGCCATTGAGGGAAAGGGAGATGGAAACATTTTATCCATGCTATGAAAACCCTGCAAATGCTGTTTTTTCTCATACTTGGGTTGTATCTCGGCGCGCCTGCATCCGGCGCGGTCCAGGCTCCGGATGCCACAGTCGATTGCAAGACCATTTCCGAATGGTCAGCCGACTGGTGGAAATGGGTCTTCTCCATCTCCACAGATGCCAACCCGTTTTGCGATACCACGGGTGCCCGGGCCACGAACGGGCAACCCGGGGGCTCGGTTTTCTTCGTGGCTGGCATTCTCCAAAAGAAAGTCCGCCACGAGATAAGCCCCCTCGCCCAAGCCGTTGCGGACCGGTTCATCCAGGCCGCGCCAACCATCATCGATAAAGCGAAGGCGCAAACACCGTGAATGCAACCAGATGTTTAACCGCAAAGAACGTAGAGAACGCAGATAAGACCAGAAGGCGGGAGTTAAGGCCGCTTAAAACGTCCGTTCTCAAACAATGGGCGCTGGAGCCGGAGCGAGAGAATCCGAAAGGGATTCCGGCCCAAAGCCCAGGGTTGCGAGCAGCGAGCTACCCTGGGAACTTGCGGCCGGCGCCCTCTCTACCCCAAAGGGGTTGCGGCCTTGCCCGTCGGGAGACCACGCAACCCTTTCAGGGTTGGTCATCGGGGGGAATGCGAACCAGGGTAGCTCGTTCCTCGCAACCCTGGGTTGGAAGACACAATCCCGTTGGGAGTGAAGTCCCGGAATACTCAGAATACGCGAAAGATGACGGCTCTCGAAATTGGCTTTTAGCGTATTTCGCGGTTAATCTCTCCCCGCGATTTTTCTCTGCGCTCTTTGCGTTCACTACGGTTAAATCAGTTCCTTCCAAAAGCCTCACATGAAAACTAAACTTATCTTATCGCTCAGCCTGCTCCTCATCGCCTCGGCCCGGGCGCAAGTGCAGGTCTTGCCTCCTGATTTCACTCTCTTCGGCAAGACCAGCGGAGAATATCTCGCGGAGCTCGACCAAATTCTTCTGCCGTTTACCACGAACGGGGATTACCTCCTGCCCAAAGCAGTCCCATCGGCGTTTGGGCCGGTTGATTTCCTCCAGCGGCCCTTTTTTGGCGTGCCGCCCCCCGTCGGCATCCAAACCTACTTTGTCCCCGACAACGTCTATGTATTCTTTCCCATTATTCATTTCGCATTCGATAACGTTGGTAATGCCGAGCTGATGACCCCGGGGGAATTGAGTGACCAACTTAATAGCGTCCTGGATACCGTCACGAACTTACACGCCACGATTGATGGCGTGGCGTTGACCAACTTGTTCGCCTATCGGACCGAGTCCCCGGTTTTCTCCATCTTTTTTCCGACAAACGACAACATTTACACGGTATACCTGGGAGGCGTACCGTTTGAGGGGTTGGATGATCCGGTGGTGGCGGGGGGCTTCACCCTCATGTTGGCGCCGCTGCCGGTGGGGCTGCACGACTTCCTTACGGGCGCTGCTGTCGGCGGGGTCAATAACTTCAAGATCGAGCGCCACTTCCAGATCCACGTCTTCCACACCAATCATCCGCCGGTCGCCGATGCCAGCGCCACACTGGGGCGCGTCATTTCTCGAAATAGTCGGAATGCGACAGTACTCCTCGATGCCTCGCGCTCCTCAGATCCAGGCAACCAGCCCCTCAGTTACTCCTGGCTGGAGGGATGTTCGACGTTTGCCACCGGGGTTCTGGCAACCAACATCCTGTCGGTCGGTTCGCATGCCATCAGCCTGGTGGTAAACGACGGGGCGTTAAACGACACTAACACCATCACGGTGGAAGTTATCACCCCCTGTCAGGCCGTCAGCGAACTCGAAGTGATGGTGCAGGCAACCCAGGTCCCGCGAAAGAAGCTCAGGTCATTGGTGGAAGAATTGCGCGACGCTTGCGCTGCTCTTGGGCATGGGTTTAGGAGCGGAGCAGAAAACCACCGAGAGCAGCTGCGTAAAGCTATCCAGGAGTTGCAGGACTTTCAAAATGAAGTGAGCGAGAAGGACACTCGCCTGGATCAAGCCATCGCCGCGCTCTTGGTTGCGACGGCCCAGGAGATCATTGACGCCATCAGCCAACCGCAACAGCACCAACAGAGAGAGGAAGATGAGGAATGAAAACAACCCAGGCAGCGAAACAAACAAGAACGAAAGTCACAACTTTGAAATCATCTTGGTTGCGATTCAATCCCAACGGGATTGTGTCACTCAGCCCAGGGTTGCGAGCAGCGAGCTACCCTGGGTGTGATCAGCGGGGTCTTTCATCAACCCTGAAAGGGTTGTGGCCCCTGACTCCGCTCGAATGTTACGGGCGCGCCGAGATCTGTGCAGATCCCAAAGACGCAACCCTTTCAGGGTTGTGGGACTTCGACGGCATACCCAGGGTAGCTCGTTCCTCGCAACCCTGGGCTGAAGGCTGCAATCCCGTTGGGATTGAAACGGCGGCATACGCGGATACTTCTGAAATCGATCATGGCGTTCCTAACGAAGCTACAAACCTCTTTCCACCCCATTTCTAAAAACATGCCGTCAACTCGAAACTAACTTATGAAAATCTCCCTAACGTTGTTCTTTAGCCTAATCTTCGCCGCCGCCGAGGCCCAGGTCCAGGTTTTGCCGCCCGATTTCACCCTCTTCGGAAAGACCAGCGCCGATTATCTGGTGGAGTATGATCAAACGATCCTGCCGTTTACCACGAACGGGGATTACTTATTGCCTAAAGTTGTCCCATCGGCGACTGAACCGGTTTATTTCCCCCAAAGGATCTTTATCGGCGTGGCGCCCGGAGTGGGCATCCAAACCTACTTCATCCCCGACGACGTTTATGTTTACCTTCCCATTGTTCATTTTGATTTCGATAACGTTGGTAATGCCGTGCTGATGACCCCGGAGCAATTGCGTGACCAGGTTAACAGCGTCGTGGATACTGTCACGAACTTACATGTCACAATTGATGGCGTGGCGTTGACCAACCTGCTCGCCTATCGGACCGAGTCCCCTGTTTTCTCCATTTTCTTTCCGACGAACGATAACATTCTCTCGTGGCTGCTCGGCCAGCCGGTCGAGGGGTTGGATGATCCGGTGGTGGCGGGGGGCTACCTCATCATGCTGGCGCCGCTGCCGGTGGGGCTGCATGACTTCCGTACCTGCGGCTGCATCGGCGGGGTCAACAACTTTTGCTTCGAGCGCCACTACCAGATGAATGTCTTCCACACGAATCACCCGCCGGTCGCCGATGCCAGCGCGACGCTGGGGCGCGTCATTTCTCGAAATAGTCGGAATGCGACAGTACTCCTCGATGCCTCGCGCTCCTCAGATCCAGGCAACCAGCCCCTCAGTTACTCCTGGCTGGAGGGAGGTTCGACGTTTGCCACCGGGGTTCTGGCAACCAACATCCTGTCGGTCGGTTCGCATGCCATCAGCCTGGTGGTAAACGACGGGGCGTTAAGCGACACTAACACCATCACGGTGGAAGTTATCACCCCCTGTCAGGCCGTCAGCGAACTCGAAGTGATGGTGCAGGCAACCCAGGTCCCGCGAAAGAAGATCAGGTCATTGGTGGAAGAATTGCGCGACGCTTGCGCTGCTCTTGGGCATGGGTTTAGGAGCGGAGCAGAAAACCACCGAGAGCAGCTGCGTAAAGCTATCCAGGAGTTGCGCGACTTTCAAAATGAAGTGAGCGAGAAGGACACTCGCCTGGATCAAGCCATCGCCGCGCTCTTGGTTGCGACGGCCCAGGAGATTATTGACGCCATCAGCCAACCGCAACAGCACCAACAGAGAGAGGAAGATGAGCATGGAGAAGACCGTGAGTAAAAATGGCAAGAGATGTTTGGCGAAAAATACACAAAGCAGCCCCATTATTTTGCCCCAAATTTTTTGCGATCCTCAGAGATCTCTGCGTGCTTTGCGTTCTTTGCGGTTAAAATTCTTGCCGAAAATACCTGATATGAAAACGAAACTGGCCCTCTGGTTCACCCTGGTCCTCGCCCTAACCGCCCAAGCACAAGTTTCACCTCCCGATGCCGTCATCGACGGAAGAACCATCCCCGAATGGACCGCCGAATGGTGGAAATGGGTTTACGCCCAATCCACCAACGCCTCGGCCCTCTTCGACACCGACGGGTCTCAGGCCACGAACGGGCAACCGGGTGGCAGCGTCTTTTTCGTCGCGAACATCGCCACGCCGGGAAGGGCCACGCGCACTTTCACAGTTCGTGAGGGCAGTTATCTGTTGTTCCCGGTGCGTTACGTCACCTTGGACAACCTCAATTTTCCGCTGCCATTGACTGCCGCCGAGCTGCGCGACACCGCCGCCGGGGTGGTCGATCTGATGACGAACTTACACGTCACGATCGATGGCCAATCCATCGATGTCTCATCACACCGAGTCTTCTCTCCGGTCTTCAATTTCGACTTCCAGAGCCCGGACAACCTGGATTCCTTCTTCAATGGCGTCCCTGTGACCGGGCTGGTGGACCCCATCGTGTCCGATGGTTACTGGATCATGGTCCAGCCACTGGCCGCCGGACCGCACGTCATCAACTTTGGCGGCGACATCGGCCCACCCTACAATTCGAGCAAAGACATCACTGATAGCATCACAGTCGTTCCCGCAAACCATCCGCCGATAGCTGACGCCAGCGCGACGCGCTTGCGATACATTGCCGCGAGGGATGGGAGTGCCAGAGTCGTGCTCGATGGCTCGCGGTCTTCCGACCCTGACAGCGACACGCTCAACTTTCTCTGGCTGGAGAACGGTGCGACCGTCGCGACAGGCACCGTCTCGACCGCTGTTTTGAACATCGGCACCCATCAAATCAGTCTGGTCGTCAGTGATGGAAGCCTCACCGCCACCAATACGATTACCGTCCACGTCATCACTGCCGCAGAGGCGGTTCGGGATCTGGCGTTGCAGGTGCGCGACGCCAGTGTGCCATCCAAGTATAAGCATCCGCTCGTGGAGCCGCTGGAGGATGCTTCGGAAGCATTTCATCGCGGACATTTCGCCCAGGGGATTAAGCATTTGCGCGAGTTTGAAGAGGAGGTTCGCGAGCATGTCGCCTCGCGATATTCAGCCATCGCGCAGGGCTTAGCGCAATCCGCTCAGGAGATTATTGATGCGGTCGGGCAGCCTGCGGTGGCCAGCAGTCCAGCCATTGTCCTTCCCAACGATTCGAACGTGGACGGTAAGAGTCTCAGCGAATGGACTGCGGAATGGTTCAAGTGGACCTGGTTGCAGCCGACTAACATCCATCCATCCCTCGATCTCGATGGCCGTTGGGCTGCCAACGGGCAATCCGACCGTCCCGTTTTCTTTCTCACCGGCGTTTTTGGCGACCTCCCATTGTCAACAGAAGTCGTCCGCTCGTTCAGCGTTCCAGAAGGCCGGTATTTATTTTTTCCACTATTGGCCGTCACTTGGGAGAACATTGATGCAATACCGCCTGCTACAATTCAGGAATTGCGCGATGCCGGCGCTGCTGCCCTGGCCACGACTAGTGAACTGCACGCCACGATTGACGGGATTTCAGTGCCGGATATGTTCCAACACCGGCTGATGTCCCCGGTATACAGCTACATCTTGCCAGACGCCAACAACTTGAAAACCGTACTCTACGGGCATCCTATTTCAGGCTTAATCGATCCCGAGATCGCTGATGGTTATTGGGTGATGGTCGAACCATTAGCCCCTGGTGTGCATGTCCTTAACTGGGGAGGTAGCCTCGACCTGTTCAACTATCGCCAGAACATCACAGCCATCATCACCATCGTCCCTATCCCATTGCCCCAGCGGATCGAGGAGCTGATCTCGTCCGTGACCGCGGCGAATCTCCCACCGAAGCGCCAGCACGACCTCCTCCATGAATTGCAACAGGCTGAGGAGGATTTTCAATCGTACGATTTCCGGGAAGGAATCGAGGACATGGCGGAATTCCAAAAAAAAGTCCGGCGCGAGGTTGCGCCCATCGATTCAGCCCTGGCCGACGAATTGATCCAACCGGCACAGACCATCATTGATAAGGCGAAGGCGCAAACACCGTGATCGCAACCAGATGTTTAACCGCAAAGAACGCAGAAAACGCAGAGAAAGAAACGTATTTGCACCGCGGATTACGCAGATGAACGCAGATAAGACAAGGACGAGACAAAAAGAACGGACAGGAAGACCATTTTTCTGTCACTCATCTTTCTGTCATTTACAGACGCGGAACGAGGAACCCGCAACTCGGAACGCTTTTCCCATCTGCGCTGATCCACATCATCTGCGGTTAAGCTCCGCTTCCCGTGTTGCGCGGCAGAAAGTACCCGATGATTTGTCTCGGCGATCTAACGCAGATCTGGATGTGATCCAGTTCACGGAATCCGGCCGCCGGATAAAGCGCGTTTCCTTCCATGAAAAATCCCCGGACCGTATCGAACGCAGGACGGTTTTGGTCATGGCGGAGCTGGTGCAGCGTTTCGACCACAGCGCAGTCCAGATACCGTGCTCGCAAGCCCGGCCCACGATTACGAGCTTGCTTGGTGTCAGTCGCGCGGCAAATCCGGCGGTAGGTTTCATGCGCCATTTTGATCTGGGCCAGCGCCTCCGCATCGATGAGATTAAGACAATGCCCCAAATCGATAACTGCTCCCAGAACGGCAGGGGATTTAATTTTTCTTCTGGAACCGCGCGTGGCATCCTCTGCCCAGCGCAACGCGCGCGCCGGGCTGTCTTCCCAAAAATAAATGCCGTAACCGAGCCAGTCCCAAGGTTCTTCGCTGAGATGAAGCTCCGTTTCGCGACACACGACGCGCCGGGTCAGAGAGTCGTCGCACCCGTGGTAGCCAAGAACCAAGGACCGGGAAACCATCAGCTAAACTGGCGCTTTAAGCGGCCCGTGGCTGTGTACATCCCAGTCGAGGCGAGAAAACGGATCGCCCTGGTTCGGGAGGCAGCTATCCTTTTGCCCGCCGCCCGAAGTTGCCGGGTTTCGGACTTCATCGCATGCCCATTGCTAGATTGCTTGAACGCAGGGTTCATCTGTCACAGAAAATTGCCATGAATCTCCCCCCGACACAAGTGAAAACCTCTCAAGAAAGCTGCGTCGGAACGAGCAACTCGGAACTCTTATTCCCATCTGCGGTCAACCTCTTTCTCGGCTTTTTCTCTGCGCGCTTTGCGTTCGCTGCGGTTATACTGCTTTATGCGAAAGGTCTGATATGAAAATGAAACTAACATTACCGTTGATCCGCCCGCTCGCTGTTTTCGTTGCCGGCGTGCGGCGGCTCTGGAGAGCTACGCTCCTCCAGGCAAGGATTTTACCGGGCGCAAACATCCGGAAAAGAGATAAGCTTGTTTTGCCAACCTCTCCGTTTCCTCCGTTACCTTCTGTTCAATTCCCGTTATTTCTATTGTTTATTCTCGCGCTCTCTCCTGTGGCCCACGCTCAACCCTCCAGCCTCGCCCGCGACGATTTCTGGGTTCCGGACGGGCCGGTCAATACCATCGTTGAAACCAATGGAGCGGTTTATATCGGGGGTTTGTTCGAGTACATCAGCCCGGTTTCGCTCACCGCCAACGCCTTTGACCTGGTTTCGGGCGCGGCCCTGCCGGGTTTTCCGAAATTCAACGGCGCCATCAAAACCATCGTGACGGACAATGCGGGCGGTTGGTTTGTTGGTGGATTGTTCACGGGAGCGGGCGGATTTCCCGTTACGAACCTCGTCCACATCCGGGCGGACAAAACGGTGGATAGCAACTGGGTGGCCAATCCGGATGGTCCAGTCCTGGCGCTCTTGTCGTCGAGCGGAATGCTCTACGCAGGGGGAAGTTTTTTGCACATTTCCGGCCAAGCCCATTCTCTCCTGGCTGCGCTCGATCCAGCCACGGGCGCCGCATGGTCGTGGACCGCGGACGTCACGGCTAGCTTTCCGAAGCCGACTGTGAATGCTCTGGCGTTGGGGGACGGGCGCTTGTACGTCGGCGGTTATTTCTCCTTGATCAATGGCGCGGCAAGGGTGCACGTCGGATCTGTGGATGCCGCCAGCGGCGTGGTCAACAGTTGGTTTCCGAACGGCTACACCCCGGCGGACGAGGGAGCGCGCGTCGATGCCCTGGCGGTCGCAGGAAACGTCCTTTATGTGGGCGGCACGTTTCTATCCATCGGCGCGGTGCAAACCAACGCCATTCCAAGGCATTCCCTCGCGGCCCTCGACACGACGAAGGATCTCCAAGCCAGCGTGCTCCCTTGGAATCCAGACGCCGATGGGCCGGTCACCTCCCTCGCGCTCTCCTGCGATACGGTCTATGTGGGCGGCTCATTCACGAGCATCGGTGGCGTGGCCCGCAGTCGGATCGCCGCCGTGGACATGGCGACCGGCCGGCCCACCGGCTGGAACCCGAGTGCCAATAGCAGCGTTCTCACGCTGGTGTTAGCCGGCAATACTGTTTACGCTGGTGGAAAATTCACCCAGATCGGCGGGCAGGCGCGTGAGTTCCTGGCCGCGCTGGATACGAGCAGCGGCGACGCGAGCCTGTGGCATCCGACCGCGGATTTCGGCGTGGCTGGCATCGCGGTTTCCGGGGGAGCGGTGATAGCCGGTGGCGCCCTGGGTCCGGGAGGCAAGCTGCGAAGCAATGTCGCGGCCTTTGATGTGCGAACGGGCCAGCCGCTCGATTGGAATCCTGAGATAACTGGCTGCACATCCAATAGCGGCGCTTGTGACGGAAGCGTGTACGCCATGGCTGGCTCGTCAAATATGATTTATTTCGGCGGAGCCTTTACTTCCATCAACGGCCAAACTCGCAACCACGCGGGCGCGGTGGACTCGGTGAGCGGCGCCGTCAGTGTTTGGAATCCCAACGCGGATGGCGTCATCGACGCCTTGCTCAACTTCGGGGGCGCGATTTATGCCGGGGGCCGTTTCACGAGCATCGGCGGCCAGACGCGCACGAACCTGGCGGCTCTGGACCCGTCCACCGGGCTGGCCACGGGCTGGAATCCGGGGGCAAATGATAAAGTAACCGCGCTGGCCGGAGCCGGCGGCACGATCTATTGCGGGGGACTTTTCAAAAGCATCGGGGGACAATTGCGCAAGCGGCTGGCAGCTCTTGACAGTACGACTGCTGCGGTCTCGGCGTGGAACCCCAATGTGGACAACCAGGTCTCTGCCATTTCCATCTCAGGAAACGCCGCTTACATCGGCGGGCAGTTCTCAAAGATCAGCACCCAATCGGTCAGCCGGCTGGCCGCGGTGGATCTAGGCACAGGCAGCCCCGTCTGTTGGCTGCCCACGCCACAGTTAGTGACCAGCGCGGGGAAAACGAACAGTGCGGCAGTCAATGTCGTAATCGTTTCCAGCAACCTGGTCTATGCCGGCGGCTCCTTCACGCTGATCGGCGGCCAACCCCGCGACAACCTGGCGGTCATCAACACGAACTGTCCGGGCGCTCCCGCCCCTTGGGACCCGAATGCGGATCAATCCGTCAACGCTCTGGTCCTCGCTCGGGGCGCGGTCTATTCGGGCGGTCATTTCCAAACTGTCGGAGGGGAATATCGCCCGTACTTCGCGGTCTTTCCGCTCAACGGTTCGCCCCGCATCACCAACCAGCCAGCCAGTCAGCTCGTGGCCATCGGCCAGGATGTGTCCTTTGTCGGTGGAGCCAGCGGACAGGTTCCTCTCTCCTATCAATGGCAATTCAACGGGACTAACCTCCCCGGCAAAACCAGTCCCTCCCTCAGCATCGCCAGCGCTCAAGTCACAGATTCGGGCGATTACACTCTCGTGGTCACCAACGTGCTCGGCTTGGTCAACAGCCGGCCAGCGACGTTGACTGTGCTTCAGCCGCTCCTGATCAGCGCTCAGCCCCTGAGTCAGACGGTCGCCCCCGGAGCAACTGTGACGCTAAGCGTCACCGCCAGCGGCAACCCGCCTCCGACTTATCAATGGCGCCTCAACGGGGTGAACATTCCCGGAGCCATTTATTCCACGCTCACTCTTACTAACGTGGAACCTGCTGATGGCGGCAGTTACAGCGTACTGGTGGCCAACATTGGCGGCGTGGTCAATAGCGCCATCGCCACATTAGTCGTGAACAGTCCCCCGTTGGCCTTGGCGGACAACCTGGGCTCACGGGTGACACTGACCACGGCCGTCAACGTAGGCAGCGGCAGCAACGTGGGCGCAACCAAAGAAGCCGGTGAACCTAATCACGCGGGCAAAGTGGGTGGCGCGTCGGTGTGGCTGGGCTGGCGCGCGCCCGCTACCGGCATCGCCACCTTCAGCACACGCGGCAGCAGCTTCGACACGTTGCTGGGCATCTACACCGGAGCCACCGTGATAAGCTTGACCAATGTGACCGGCGATGATGATCGCGGCGGCTTTGCCACCAGCCAGGCTTCCTTCAACGCCATCGCCGGCACCGAGTATTTGATCGCCATTGATGGGTTTGCCGGGGCTTCTGGCAACATTGTGCTGAGTTGGAGCCTCGACACTACGGCCGCGCCTTTCCCGAGAATCATCAACCAGCCGTTCAGCGTGACGGTTGGCATCGGCAATACCGCCACCTTTTCGGTTGATGTCAGCAGCATGACCCCTCTGAGCTATCAATGGTTTTTCGGTTGCCGGCAAATTCCCGGTGCGACCAACTCGAGCCTCGTCATCGCCAACGTGCAGGAGGCCAACGTGGGAAATTATCGGGTGTTCGTGATGAATACCTCCAGCAACGTCGCCCAAAGTTTGGATGCCTTCCTGGAAATCGGGGCAGACCCCAAAGTTTTTTCTCGGGACAAGTGGGAGGACTTGCTCTTCGGTTCCCTCGGGGGAGCCAGCAGTTTCGCCTCGGCCAAAGAGATTCTGAGCGCGGCCACCGCGGGCGGTTCCGGTTTCGTTCCGGTGTTTGCCGGGACCATCGGCGCACAAGTTTTTGACAATACCGGCGCGACCACCCAGCAAGGAGAACCCAACCATTGCGGGGTCATTGGCGGCAGTTCGCGCTGGTTTGGATTGCAAGCCCAGGATGACGGCATGATGATGATCGACACCATCGGCAGCAGCTTCGACACAGTCCTGGCCGTGTACACCGGCACCAACAGCATTCTAACTCTGAAAGCGGTTGCCTGTGACAACAACAGCGCTCCCGACGGGATTCGCAGCCTGGTGGTGTTCAAGGTGGGCCCTGGCACCAACTACTCCGTGGCGGTGGATGGGGTGAATGGGGCGCAAGGGGTGATCAACTTGACCTGGCGCTTGCAACACGGCCCGCCCCTGTCGCTCTATCCAACGACCAACCTCATTACAGGGGTCGGGGGCAGCCTCACGCTCAGTGCCGCTTTCAACGCGCTGCCCCCCATCACCTACCAGTGGTTCTTCAACGGCCAGCCGATGGCAGGCCAAACTAGCAGCACCTTGCGCCTCACCAACGTCCAATCGGGACAGGCCGGCGCTTACAGCGTGATGGCAAGCAACTTCGCCGGCAGGGTGACGAACACTGTGGCTAACATCAAAGTGGCCACGCCGATTCAATTGAGTTATGGGTGGGTCCACACCAACAACCAGACCCTCTTTCACCTCGCCGGCCCTTCCAGCCAGAGCTATACCATCCAGGCTTCCAGCAATCTTCTGAATTGGGTCGGTCTCTACACCAATTCCGCGGCCAGCGCCGTCATCGACTTCCGGGATCCGCAAACCCCCAATAACAGGAGGCGCTTTTACCGGGTGGTTCCTTGGCAGTAATCCCTCCTCCACCTTCCCGCTTCATTCACCGAGCATCGGCGAGCAGATCTCGTTGATCAAGAGCGGCAAATTGGGAGCAGTGAAGGCGAGGCCGGGCGCCGGAAGGCGATGGTGCTTGATGTCGGGCGGCAGGTGTTTATGATGCGGATGGGTGCTGGCTAAGGCCGGATCCGAAGGGTGCGGTTGCCAGTCGTACCAGTAGAGCTTCTCGTTGCCACGCCAGACTTCATAGCTGTTGCCGATAATGCGGATTACCCCGGTATCCCAACTCAGGCGTTCATAGGCCGCGAGCCTCCGGCCATCACGAAAGAATAATTCGCCCATCAACTCAGCCAAAGGGTGCCCACGCCGCTGGACGGTGATTGTGGACCAGGTGGCCGACGCTGGCCAGGAGCAGTGCCGCAAGGAAAAGCCGTGCCGCCGATGTTTGGGAATGGTTGGAGGTCGTCATCGCAGTTCTCTTTCCTTCGGTTCCGGCCCGAATCCGTGCTCATTCGTGTAGCCCGCAGCCCGGGCCGCTCTTGTGCTGTTCTGACTCATCTGTGGTTAAAATTTCATCTTCAGTGCGTGAGCGGCTACGCCCACCGCTAACCAATGCGAGATTTCGGGAAAGCAGGCGCAAAGAAAGTCCGATTTGAACAGAGGAAACAGAGGTCGGGCGCGTCGCTCCGCGCGCGCCGTCTTCTCCGTTCTCTCCGTTGGCTCCTGTTCAAGGATCGGGTTTTTGATTCCACAGAAACAAACCACGGAAGCAAAGAATTTATTTTCCGAAATATCGCTCTCCCTTTCGTTCTCTTCGTTCAAGGGAATTGCCGTGTTCAGGTTCATAATCTCGTTCGTCTTCCGTCCGAATCTGTGTCCATCTGTGTTCATCTGTGGTGAATTGGTTGTCGCGCCTACAGCGAGCGGATGCGGTAGAGGCGGGCGGGGTAATTCGTCCAGTCGGGGTCGCTGAAGTAGAACGCGCCGTTGGTGAGGTTGAGGCTTTGCAACCCAACCCAGCTTGCATTGCCCAGGTTCGCGCAAGCTTCCACCACGATGGGGATGTCCGCCGTCCCGTTGATGTTGAAACTGAATCCGGTTGGCCCGACGCCAAAGCCGGGACCGCTGGTTTGCATCAGCGGATTCCACAGGCGGGTCGGGCGGCCGGCGAACGTTGCGCCCCAGCCGGTGGCACCGGGGAGGTAATAGACGGTGGCGCTGCTCGGAGCCATGAACCCATCGAACACTCCCGAACCAAAACCAGGAGGGTTACCCTTGAAAAAGACACTTTTCAGCCTGAAGCACGCCACGAACGCATTGTCTCCGATGCTGGTGAGGCCAGCGGGGATTGTGAGGCTGGTCAGGCCGGAGGAATAGAACGCAGTCCACCCGATGTTTGTGACGCTACCGGGGATCGTAATACCGGTCAGGCTGCCACATCTGATGAACATACCGTTCCCGATGCTGGTGACGCCGTTAAGGATCGTAATGCTGGTCAGGCTGTGGCAGTCAGCGAGCAAAAAGTCCCCGATGTTGGTGACGCTGCCGGGGATGGTGACGCTGGTCAGGCTGGTGCACTGATAGAACGCAGAGTCCCCGAGGCTGGTAACCCCGTTTAGGATCGTGACGTTGGTCAGGCGGGCGCAGGAATCGAATGCGCTGGGGCCGATTCTGGCGACACCGCCGGGGACGGAAAGGACGGTCATGCTGCACGAGGAGAACGCACCAGTCCCAATGTTGGTGACGCTCCCGGGAAGCGTGATGCTGGCCAGGTTGATGCAGCCAGCGAACATCTCGTCGCCGATACTTGCAATGCCATTAAGCAGAGTGACGCCGGTCAGGCCGGTGCATTGGTAAAAAGTCGAGTCTTCAATGCTGCTGACGCTGCCGGGGATCGTGACGTTGGTGAGGCTAGTGCAATTACCGAACGCAAAACGACCGAGTCGCGTGACCGTGCCGGGAATGGTGACGCTGGTCAGGCTGGTTTTGTTGTAGAACACATAGTTCTCGATGGTGGTGACGGGCAGGCCCGTGATGGTGGCCGGGATGGTCACCGCACCGCCGCCACCCATGTAGCCGGTGATGGTGATGGTCGAGCCATCCGACGTGTAAGTGAAATCACCGGATTGCTGGGCGGTGGCCGCCAGCGGGTCGGCGAGAAGGATGAAGCCCAACAGGGCGAGTAGTGTGTTTTTCATTTTTGTTCCTTTGGTTTGGGCTTTTTCCTTCGGTTCCGGCCCGAATCCGTGCTCATTCGTGTTCATCTGTGGTTAAAATTTCATCTTCAGTGCGTGGGCAAATTTGCCCACCCAGAGATAGGGCGAGATTTGGCCGGCAAAGCGGCAAATTATTTTAAAAAATCTCATTTTTCCCACAGAAACTCTTTTCCTTCTTTGCGTCCTTGGCAGCCTTGGCGTGAGGCTTTTATGGAGGAAACTTTGAGGAGGGGCTTTCTCACGCAGAGGAGGCGAAGAACGCAAAGGTGGGGAAAGCAGGAATTCTGTAGAGCCCTCTGCGCCGAAGCGTGTTGATCCCGGAAGTTTCAGTTCTCTCGGGAACGATTGCTTTGCGGTTTGCGTTCACAATCTTGTGTTTTGTCGCTGACACTTCGTTTTAGCGGCTGGGCTGATTTGCCCACCCCGAGACAGGGCGAGATTTGGCCGGCAAAGCGGCAAATTATTCCAAAAAAATCTCCTTTTTCCCAAAGAAACCCCTTTCCTTCTTTGCGCCCTTGGCGTTCTTGGCGTGAGGCTTTTATGGAGGAAACATGAAACAATAGGCTGTCTCACGCAGAGAACGCGAAGAACGCGAAGGTGGGGAAAGCAGGAATTCTGTACAGCCCGCTGCGTCCGAAGCGTGTCGATCCCGGAGGTTTCAGTTCTCTCGGGAACGATTGCTTTGCGGTTTGCGTTCATAATCTTGTGTTTTGTCGCTGACACTTCGTTTTAGCGGCTGGGCTGATTTGCCGACCCCGAGACAAGGCGAGATTTCGCCGGCAAAGACGCAAATTATTTTCAGAAAAACAGCTACGGCGCCAGACGCGCGCGGAAGAACTGGTATTGGTTCGTGCCCAACGGAATCGACAGAGCCAGGCCGTCTGGTAGCAAGGCGTTGGTTTGAACCGGCGTCCACGTTTGAAGATTGGGCGATGCCTCCACGACCACGTTTCGACCGGGAGGGCCCGCCAGCCGCATCCAGAAAAAGCCGTTGGAAGCTGTCAGGCTACCGGTCTGGGTTTTTTCGAATTGGAAATAGAGAGGCACGCCGAAGTTGTTGCGCAGGTGAACCATCAACTCCTCCAAGGTGACGACCTGGACCTTTGCAGGATCGAGCCACTGGACAAGCTGGTTCAGATTGCTCATCGGGTTACCGCTGCCGCTGCCCGTCGGCCCGAGCACCGACCAGGGATGGACGTTGACGATGCTATAGGAGGCGGAGTCATTGAAGGCGTCGCGATGCGTACTGGCGTTGAGAGTGTTGGCGATTGAGAGCGCAGTGTCAGCACCGTCCCACAACGAATACTTCACGGACAAGATCGGCTTGCCGTTGTGGAACTCCAGCGCCCCATCGCGGCCGCTGTAGTAACAACAGTAGGTCTTGAACATCATTCCCATGACCTGGGGATCGTCCAGGATGGGGTAGAGCGCACTCGTGTCGTAGGTCGGGTCGAGGATACAAATCACCCTCTGATCCGCCGACTGCAACGATTGCGAAATCGAGGCGACCAGCCCCGCGTTGTCGGGGTATTGGCTGGGAAAGGTCAGGCCCGCCCCGCCGGATGAAACAAACGAGTCTTTATGCGCGCCGTTGAAAGCGTGCTGGTAGTAGTAATTGAACGCCACCGGGTTCATCTCCCCCAGCGTGGACGTCATGTCCCAGGTCATGTTGAAATTGCCCCGGTAAGCTGAACCGAACGCCTTGGGGTCCGTGGCCCAGCCTCCTGTCAACACCTGAACGTTGTCGCCGTCGCTCATCACGAACGCGACGTAGTGTTTGCCGGTCTGAGTCTGAACGTTGACGGGCGCGTGGTACTGCTGTTTCGCCAGCGGCACCTTCCACTTCGCGGTCGTGGAACTGCTCCAGGACCAGTCGCTGGCGACGACCTGCTGGTTGTTCTGTGATCCCTGCCAAAACAGGTCAAACTCGCTGGGACCCCACCCGAAGATCCGGCCTTGGTGATTCTGGTTGGCGGCATACGGATTCAGGGCGGTCGGGTCCGAATAGTACATGAAGCCGTGGTTCATGATGGAGTAGTCGCGCAGTGGGTCATTCTTGGTCGTGTCCTGGTGAAACAGCATGTCCTTCTTGAACTGGGAACTGTACTGTGCGAACACTAGGCTATAGGTGAGGTAGCGCGCATCGGCAATCAGCGGGAGCCCTGCGGCCGTGGCGTAGGAGAGGGTCGCCGGATCGACGATAATCGCATTGGTGACGCCGGCGATGCTGGTGGCGATGTTGATCGAGTGGGCATTGACGGAGCGATCGTACAGCACGTAGCCCTTGAGCATGGTGCGGTATCGGTTGATGAAAAAGGTCGGGTTGCTTTGGAATTGCGACTGCACCAGGGGGTAAGCCGCCTTAAGCCGATTCAGCCAAAACAGGGGATTGGGCAAAGAGCCATTGTTCGGGGACAGCAGCACCTCGCCACTGGTGTTGCGGTTAACGATTCCCGCGAGGCTTGCCATCATGACGTTCTGTGACGCGTTGCCCATGGTCCAGACATAGACGGTCTGCGGGAGTTGCTGCGCGAGAACCGTGACCCGGGACGAGACAGCGAGCCATCCGAACAGCAAGCTCAATGCCGCCGGTCTCATGACGATTCCTCCGAAGGCTATTGTTTTCATTTTGTTTTTTTGCACTTTCTTGATTGGTTGCTGTTCAAAGTTCATGGTCAACCTCAGTCTCCCACGCCCACCCGGTAAAAGAACGGTCCGCCCCTGATGGCGTTGGTGTCGGTGTAAGTGGTCGTCCCGGATTGGCCGGGCAGATTCGTCGCCAGCGATGTGAACCCAGACGTTGGCGCCAGGTTCGCGCTCCGCTCCAGGAAATAGCTCACCCCGGCGACGCTTTGCCAGGTCACGGTCACGTTGATGCCGCCGTTCACCGGTGACAGCAGGCGCAACGCGGAGAGCGCGTTGGTGGGATCGGTCCTGCAACGCCATTCCTGCCAGTTATTCAGGCCGTCGCCGTCCGGGTCCGAAGAATCCGTGTCCGTGTTGATGGGCAACCCGTATTGCTGAAGCCAGGCATAGGAAATCCGTGAGGCGGGCGATTGAAATTCATACGCACCGATGTCCACCGTGCCACCGGCAATGCGCGGGTTGCCGTCCAGGTCGGGGCTGCCGACAGCGTAGGCATTGTTGCCGGCATTGATGCAGGAGGAGTTTGATTGGAGACGCAGATTTCTGGCAGCCTGATCCACGAACCGCGGCGTGTTGGTGATATTGCCGATACCATTGGCCGGCTGCGGCGTCGTGCAGCAGTAGTTCAGTGTACTGGAGGAATCATAATTCGCGTCCTGCGGCGCAGTGTTGAAATAGACGATGCAGTTGATAAGCGTGCTGGAATCCGCTCCACCACCTTTGGACGCGGCGGAGTTGCCGGCGAGGGTGCAGTTGGTCAGCAGGCATCCAGACACCCCCCCGCCGTGGTCAGCCGAGTTGCGGATCAGCTCGCAGTTGATCAGCGTGCTACTCTGCGCCCCGCCACCGGCGAAGGCCGAGTTGCCCATCAGCGTGCAACGGCTGAGCGTGCAGAACCATGCCCCACCGTAAGAATTGCTGCTCAAGATGCAGTTATTGAGCGTACATTGATACGCTCCGACGCCGGAGTTGCCGGTCAAGACGCAGTTGATGAGCGTGCTGAGAAAAGCACCACCAGAGTTGGCGGTCAGCGTGCAGTTGTTCAGGGTGCCGGAATACACCCCACCGCCGCTTTCGAAAGCCACGTTGCCCACCACCACACAGTTCGAAACCACCACGTTCGTTGACTCACACCACAATCCCCCTCCAGTGGTTTCGCTCGCATAACCGCTGGCCCCGTTGGTCAAAGTGAAACCGGACAGGCTGGCCCCGTTGGCCAGATAGACGCACCGAACCATGTTGTCCCAACTGATACAATCTGTTGGGAAACAGCCGCCCGTTCGGTGTGTGTAGCCTTGAATAATCGTGGCCTGCGGGCCATTGACGCTCCGCAGATTGAGCGGCTTGTCCACCGTCACCCGGTTGGACACAGAAAGGCCCCTTCCGCCGCTGGCATAGATCCCATTGTTTACTAGCACTAGCGCCCCTGGAATGGCCGCTGCATCCACCGCATCCTGGATGTTCCTGGCCGCTGTGGCCCAAGACGTGTAGGGGGCAACCGGATTGGCGCTACCGGCTGCGACGTAATGGATGGGTTGCATCACGACGTGGACGGTCACGGTCGCGCTGACTCCGCCTGGCTGGCTTTCATTGTAAGCGCGCAAGACGACCGCATATTCTCCCGGCACAGTCCAGGCATGAGAGGTGTACGGCTGGTTGCTGACTGTGGTGCCGTCACCAAAATCCCAGACACTGGCTGCGAGCCGCCCTTCAATCAACCCCTTGAGTTGCACTATAAAACTCGGCGTGACGTTCGTGTAGGATGCGGCGATGGCCGCGTTCAACGGTCCGATCAACGCGGCGGCGTAATACTCGTCGCAGCCCATCGAAGGCGGGTTGGCCCAAGCTTCGCCGTCGAGATCGGAGCCGCTCGCGTAAGCGGCGTTGCCCGCCCCGCGACAGGGCGAATTGGCGCTCAAATGCGAGGACCTGGCCAGTTGCGGATCCGAGGAAATATTGCCAATGCCGCTGGCTGGCAGCGGCGTGGTGCAGCAATAGTTCAAGGTACTTGTGAAATCATAATTTGTCCCGCCGTTGAAATAGAGAATGCAGTTGTTCAGACGATTGCTCACCGCGCCGCCGCCGGGATTCCCGGTGACTGTGCAATTGTTCAGAGTGCTAAACTTTGCCCAGCCGCCGGAGTTACCGGCCAATGCGCAGTTGTTCAGGGTGCTGGAAGATGCGCCGGCGCCTGAGTTGCCGGTCAGGATGCAGTTGTTCAGGGTGCCGCCAGACGTTCCACCGCCGCCAGAATGATCCGAGGCCGAATTACCGGTCAGGGTGCAGTTGTTCAAGGTGCAGTTAGCCGCCCCGCCGCCAGAGGAGGCCGAGTTGGTGCTCAGCGCGCAGTTGTTCAGCGTGCAGTAATACACCCCGCCGCCATTGGGGGCCGAGTTTCCCCCCAGCGCGCAGTTGTTCAGCGTGCTGGATTGCGCCCCGCCGCCGTAAGAAGCCAAATTGGCGTTCAAAGTGCAGTTGTTAATCATGCATTGACACGCTCCGCCGCCGGAGGATGAGGCCGAGTTGCCGCTCAGCGTGCAGTTGTTGAGAGTGCCCCCGTATGCTCCGCCGCCGTTGCCATAAGAACCCGATGTCGAGTTGCCCGTCAGCGTGCAGTTGTTCAACGTGCAGTAATAGACCCCGCCGCCATTGGGGGCCGAGTTTCCCCCCAGCGCGCAGTTGTTCAGCGTGCTGGATTGCGCCCCGCCGCCGGAGGATAAGGCCGAATTGCCGCTCAGCGTGCAGTTGTTGAGGGTGCAGCCAGACGCTCCGCTGCCGGCGTTGCCGTCCAGCGCGCAGTTGTTCAGTGTGCTGTTATACGCCCCGCCGCCGGAGGATGAGGCCGAATTGCCGCCCAGCGTGCAGTTGTTGAGGGTGCCCCCGTATGCTCCGCCGCCGTAATAAGCCGAGTTCCCCGCCACCACACAGTTGGAAACCGCCGCAGTGCTGGCCGGCTCACACCACAGTCCGCCCCCGCCCGATTCCCGGTATGTGGGGAAGTCGTACACAGCACGAGTGCTCCCGTTGGTCAAGGTGAACCCGGACAGGCTGGCGCCACTGGCCAGATAAACGCACCGAATCGCGCCATCCCCGACCCTAGTGGCAGTGCCGGGTGCTTGGTAGCCTTGGATCATCGTCAACTGCGGTCCGTTGACGCTCCGCAGCGTGAGCGGCTTGTCCACCGCCACCCGGTTCGTCATCGAGCCATACACCGCCCGCCCGCCTGTGGCGTAAATCCCGTTGGTCACCAGCACCAGCGCGCCTGCCGTCGTCGCCACATCCACCGCATCCTGGATGTTCATGGCGGCCGTGGCCCAGGAAGTGTAGGGGGCCACCGGGTTGGCGCTGTCGGCGGCAACGTAATGGATGGGCTGCACGACGACGTGGACCGTCACAGTCGCGCTGATCCCGCCAAGGTGGCTTTCGTTGTAAGCGCGCAAAACCACCGCATAATCCCCCAGCGCCGTCCAGGCATGAGAGATGTACGGCTGGTTGGTGGCTGTGGCGCCGTCACCAAAATCCCAGACGCTCCCCGTGGTCCGCCCTTCAATCATGGCCGTGAGTTGCGCCGTAAAACCTATCAGCACGTTCGTGAATGATGCGGCGATGTGCATGCTCACAGGCCCCGTCGCCGCGCCGGCATGGTATTCATCGCAGCCGATGGAGGGCGGGCTGAGCCAGGTTTCGCCGTCAATGTCGGCGCCAATTGCATAAGCGGCGCTGCCCGCCCCGCGGCAGGGGGAAACGGCGCTCAAATGCGAGGAACTGGCCAGTTGCGGATCCAAAAAAATGTTGCCGACACCGTTGGTTGGCGGCGGCGTCGTGCAAGAATAATTCAGAATGCTATTGAGATCATAATTCGGCCACTGCGGGGCAGTATTGAAATAGATGATGGAGTTATTGAGAGTGCAGCCAGAGGCCCCGCCGCCACCATCCGGAGCCCAGGCGGAGTTGCCGGTCAGCGCGCAGTTGTTGAGGTTGCATCCGGAAGCACCGCCGCCTGTGTATGCCGAATTGCCCGTCAGCGCGCAGTTGTTCAGCTTGCAGCCATTTGCCCCGCCGCCGGAGTATGAGGCCGAGTTGCCGGTTAGCGAGCAATTGTTCAGCGTGCTGGAATACGCCCCGCCGCCGTAACCGTTGCTGGCCGAGTTGCCGGTCAGGGTGCAGTTGTTCAGGGTGCATCCGAAAGCCCCGCCGCCGGAGTATGAAGCCGAGTTGCCACTCAATGTGCAGTTGTTTAGTGTGCCCCCGGAGGCTCCCCCGCCGTAGTTAGAAACCCCGTTGGTCAAAGTAAATCCGGACAGGCTGGCACTGTTGGCCAAAGAAGCGCACAGGTTTGAGTGGCCTCCGTTGATCACCGTGAAGCGCGGTCCGTTGGCGCTGCGCACCGTCAGTCCGTACGGTCCGAACGCGTGGAACGGGGCGTAGATCCCGTTGGCCACCACCACCTGCGCTCCCGTCACGGTTGCCACATCCGCCGCATCCTGAATGTTTGTGGCTGCCGTGGCCCAGGACGTGTAGGGGGCCACCGGATTGGCGCTGTCGGCGGCGACGTAGTGGACTTCATTAACGACGTGGATGGTCACGCTGGCGCTGATCCCGCCGGGCTGGCCCACATTGTAAGCGCGCAATACCACCGCATAATCTCCCGGTGCCGTCCAGGCATGAGAAGTGTACGGCTGGTTGGTGGCCGTGATGCCATCCACAAAATCCCAGACGCTGGCCGCGGTCCGCCCTTCAATCAGCGCCGTGAGTTGAACCGGAAAACCCACTGACACGTTGGTGAACGTTGTGGCGATGGCCACGCTCAAGGGCCGCCTTACCGCGCCCGAGTGATACTCGTCACAGCCAATGGAAGGCGGGCTGGCCCAGGGTTCGCCGTCAATGTCGGCGCCGCTCGCGTAGGCGGGGCTGCCCGCCCCGCGGCAGGGGGAAACGGCGCTCAAATGCGAGGCGCTGGCCAATTGCGGATTCACCGAAATGTTGCCAACACCATTGGCCGGCTGCGGCGTCGTGCAACAGTAATTCAGACTACTGGAGGAATCATAATTCGGCCCGCCGTTGAAATAGACAATGCAGTTGTTTAGTGTGCTACTCTGCGCGCCGCTGCCGGAATTGCCGGTCAGTGTGCAGTTGTTCAGGGTGCAGGAACCCGCCCCCTGTCCTGAGTTCCCGGTCAGCGCGGAATTGTTCAGCGTGCAGTCAAATGCCCCGCCGCCAGCGTTGCCTGTCACTGCGCAGTTGTTCAGTGTGCTACTATGCGCCCCGCCTCCGGAGGATGAGGCCGAGTTGCCACTGAGCGTGCAATTGTTGAGGGTGCAGCCAGACGCCCCGCCGCCAAACGCCCCGGAACCGCTGTTGCTGTCCCAAGCCGAGTTGCCGTCCAGAGTGCAGTTGTTGAGGGTGCAGCCAGACGCCCCGCCGCCATCGGCAGGGATTGAAAGGGAGTAGTTACCTTGGCGATACCGCCCCCCTTCGGCCCGGTTAAGGCTCACGATGCAGTTGTTCAGTACGCCGCCAGCTACCCCGCCCCCGTAGGATCTATTGTAGTGAGACTGGACAAATCCATGGGTCAAAGTGAACCCTGACAGGCTGGCCCCGTTGGCCAGGGACACGCAGCGAACAACGTACCCACCGTCGATAGTTGTGAACTGCGGGCCGTTGACGCTTCGAATGTTCAGCGGCTTGCCCACCGCCACGCGGTTCGTCATGCCATCGCCGGTCGCCTGGCTGCCGGCGGTGTAAATTCCGTTGGTTACTACAATCTCATCGCCGGTTATCGCAACATCCACAGCATCCTGAATAGTCGCGGCCGCAGTGGCCCAGGATACGTAAGGCGCCACCGGATTAGTGCTGTCGGCAGCCACATAATGGACGCCAGGGAACACGTGAAGAGTGACGGCGGAGCTGATCGCGCCAGGCTGGCTTTCATTGTAAACGCGCAAGACGACCGCATATTCTCCCGGTGCCGTCCAGGCATGAGAGGCGTACGGCTGATTGGTGGCGGTGATGCCGTCGCCAAAATCCCAGAAACTGGCCGTGGTCCGTCCGTCAATCAACGCCGTAAACTGCACCGTCAAACCCACCGTCACATTCGTGTAGGATGCGACGATGCCCACGCTTAAAGGGCCAGCCACCGAGCCGGCGTGATACTCGTCGCAGCCGATGGAGGGCGGGCTGAGCCAAGCCTCGCCATCAATGTCGGCACCGCTGGCATAGGCAGCGATGCCCGCCCCGCGACAGGGAGAACCCGCGCTCAAATGCGAAGCACTGGCCAGTTGCGGATCCGAAAAAATGTTGCCGACACCATTGGTTGTCGGCGGCGTGGTACAACAGTAGCTCAGGGTGCAGGAGGAATCATAATTGCCTTCGCTGTTGAAATAGACGACGCAGTTGTTTAGCGCGCAGCCAGACGCGCCGCTGGAGTTCCCGGTGAGGGTGCAGTTGTTCAGTGTGGAGCCAGACGCTCCGCCGCCCTGGCCTCCATAGTAGATTAAGTGGCCTCCGCGAATATAGCGGTAGGAACCATAAGCCGAGTTGCCCGTGAGCGCGCAGTTGTTCAGAGTGCAATCAGACGCCCCTCCCCCGCTGCCAAAAGCCGAGTTGCCAGTCAGCGTACAGTTGTTCAGGGTGCAGCCATGCGCCCCGCCGCCGGAGTTGCCGGTCAGCGTGCAGTTGTTCAAGGTGCCGCCAGACGCCCCTCCTCCGGCACCATTGGTCAAGGTGAACCCGGACAGGCTGGTGTTGGTGCTCAAGTTCACACACAGCTTCGAGTGATCTCCGTCAATAATGGTGAACAGTGGGCCGTTGACACTGCGCAACGCCAGGGGTCGGGACGCGACTATCGAGGCGTACACGCCATTGGTCACCACCACGACCAGCGGTCCCCCCGCTTCAACCAGGTTGATGGCATCCTGAATGTTCGTGGCCGCCGTGGCCCAGGATGCGTAGGGCGCCATCGGGTTGCTGCTGTTGGCCGCGACATAATGGACGCCATTCACCACATGGACGATGACGGTTGCGCTGATGCCCCCAGGCCAGGTTTCATTGTAAGCGCGCAAGACGACCGAATAATCCCCCAGCGCCGTCCAGGAATGAGAGATGGGAGGCTGGTTGCTGACGGTAACGCCGTCACCAAAATCCCATGAACTGGCCGTGGTCCGTCCTTGAATGAACCCCGTAAGTTGCAACCTAAAACCCACGAGCACGTTGGTGAATGACGCGGAAATGCCTACGCTTAACGGCCCGGTCACCTCCCCGGGGTGGTATTCGTCGCAGCCGATGGACGGCGGGTTGAGCCATGTTTCGCCATCAATGTCAGCGCCGCTGGCGTAGGCGGCGTTCCCCGCCCCGCGACAGGGGGAATCGGCGCTCAAGTGCGAGGAACTGGCCAGTTGTGGATCAGAAGAAATGTTGCCCATGCCGCTGCCAGGCAGCGGTGTGGTGCAGCAATAGTTCAAGGTGCTTGAGGAATCATAATTCGTCCCGCCGTTTAAATAGAGAATGCAGTTGCCCAGCACACAGCCAGACGCCCCGCCGGAGTTGCCCGCCAACGTGCAGTTGGTCAGCCTGGATGAATATGCACCTTCGACCGAGTTGCCGGTCAGCGCGCAGTTGATCAGCGTGCTGGAAGACGCGCCGACGCCCGAGTTGGATGTCAGTGTGCAGTTGTTGAGGGTGCCGCCAGATGCCCCGCCGCCGGAATTGCCGGTCAGCGTGCAGTTGTAGAGGATCCCCCCGTAGGTCCCGCCGCCGTAGCCGTTGCTGGCCGAGTTGCCGTTGAGCGTGCAGTTGTCCACCGTGCCGCCATACGCCCCGCCGCCCTGGGAGGCGGAGTTGCCGCCGAGTGCGCACTGGTTCAGCGTGCTGTAATACGCCCCGCCGCCCAAGCCGTTGCTGGCGGAGTTTCCGGTCAGAGTGCAGTTGTGGAGGGTCCCTTGGCAAACCCCGCCACCATAGAGCGCCGAATTGCCGGTCAGCGTGCAGTTCTTCAGAGCGCAATAAAAGGCCCCGCCTCCATAACCATTTCCAGCCGTGTTGAAGCTCAGCGTGCAGTTGTTCAACGTGCCTGCGGCAAAATCCGCCCCGTACGCGCCGCCACCATTGCCCCAGGCGGCGTTGCCGTTGAGCACACAGTTGGAGACCACGACGCGGCTGGCCGTTTCGCACCACAGTCCGCCCCCGCTCGATTCGCGGCCGTCGCCCGCAGCACGAGTTGCCCCGTTGGTCAACGTGAACCCGGACAGGCTGGTGCCTTTGGTCAGATACACACACCGGATCGCGCCATCTCCGTTCCCGCTAATAGTGCCGGGAGCTTTTTGGCCCTGGATAATGGTGACCTGCGGTCCGTTCACGCTCCGCAGCGTGAGCGGCTTGTCCACCGCCACCCGGTTCGTCATCGAGCCATAAACTGCGCGCCCGCCCGTGGCGTAAATCCCGTTGGTCGCCAGCACCAGCGCGCCTGAGACCGTCGCCGCATCCACCGCATCCTGGATGTTCGTGGCGGCCGTGGCCCAGGAGGTGTAGGGCGCCACCGGGTTGGCGCTGTCAGCCGCGACGTAGTGAATGGGCTGCGCGATTACCTGGACGATGACCGTCGCGCTGGTCCCGCCAGGCCAGCTTTCATTGAAGGCGCGCAAGACCACCGCATAATCCCCCGGCGCCGCCCAGGCATGAGATGCGAAGGGCTGGTTGGCGGTCGTGATGCCGTCTCCAAAATCCCAGGAACTACCCGCGGTCCGTCCTTCAATCAACGCCGTGAGTTGCACCATGAAACCGACCGACACGCTCGTAGATGTTGCGCTAATGACTACGCTCAACGGCCCGGTCACCTCACCCGCGTGATACTCATCGCAGCCGATGGAGGGCGGGGTGAGCCAGACTTCGCCATCAATGTCCGTGCCGCTCGAGTAGGCGGCATTGCCGGCCCTGCGACAGGGGGAACCGGCGCTCAAATGCCAGGCGCTGGCCAGTTGTGGATCCAGAGAAATGTTGCCGACGCCGCGGGTCGGCAACGGTGTCGTGCAACAGTAGCTCAGGGTGCTGGAGGAATCAAAATTCGGCCCGCCGTTGAAATAGAGAATGCAGTTGTTGAGCGTAGCATTCAATGCGCCGCCGGCGGCGTTGCGCGTGACTGTGCAGTTGTTGAGTGTGCCGGCATTTGCCCCGAAGCCGGAGTTGTCGTTGAGCGCGCAATTGTTTAGCGTGCAGCCGATCGCCCCAGCGTGGGAGTTGCCAGCGAGTGTGCAGTTATTCAATGTGCTGGAATCCGCGCCGCTGCCGGAATTGCCGGACAAGGCACAATTGTTCAGAGTGCCCCCACGCGCCCCGCCGCCTATTTGAGCCGAATTGCCAACCAACGCGCAATTGTTCAGCATGCTGTAACTCGCCCCGCCGCCTCCGGGAGCCGAGTTGGTAGTGAGCGAGCAATTATTCAGCGTGCTGCTAACCGCCCCCCCGCCGTCGTAGCTGTTAGCCGAGTTGCCGTTCAGCGCGCAGGAGTTCAGCGTGCATCCGCCCGCCGCGCCGCCGCCCCAGTTCGCTGCCAAGTTACCGCTCACCGTGCAGTAGTTCAGCGTGCTGTAATATGCCCCGCCGCCTTCCACAGCCCAGTTGGCGGCAAGCGCGCAGTTGCTCAGTGTGCCGCCATACGCCCCGCCGCCGTAAGAAGCCAAATTGGCGTTCAAAGTGCAGTTGATAATCATGCATTGATACGCTCCGCCGCCGGAGGATGAGGCCGAGTTGCCGCTCAGCGTGCAGTTGTTGAGGGTGCCCCCGTATGCTCCGCCGCCGTCTGAGTACGCGCGCCCATTTGTCAAGGTGAACCCGGACAAGCTGGCGCTGTTGGTCAGGTAGACGCAGCGAACCGACTGGCCGCCATCAATAGCGGTGAACTGTGGCCCATTCATGCTCCGCACGGTCACGAAACTGGAAACGACCACCCGGTTGGCCTGGCTGCCGACCACCCGGCTGCCGGTGGCGTAGGTTCCATTGGTCACCAGCACCAGCGATCCCGGCGTCGTCGCCGCATCCACTGCATCCTGAATGTTCGTAGCCGCCGTGGCCCAGGACGAGTAGGGCGTCACGGGGTTGGCGCTGTCCGCCGCCACGTAATAGACGCCATTCACCACATGGATGGTCACGCTCGCGCTGATCCCGCCGGGCCAGCTTTCATTGAAGGCACTCAGCACGACCGCATAGTCTCCCGGCATCGTCCAGGCATGGGAGGTGTACGGTTGGTTGGAGACCGTAATGCCATCTCCAAAATCCCAGGAACTGGCCTCGGCCCGCCCATCGATCAACCCTGTAAGTTGCACCGCAAAACCCATTGCCACGTTCGTGAACGGTGCCCTGATGGCCACGGTCAAGAGTCCCGTCAGAGCGCCGGGGTGATACTCGTCGCAACCGATGGAAGGCGGGCTGGCCCAGGCTTCCCCGTCAATGTCGGTGCCGCTGGCATAAGCGGCGTTACCCGCCCCGCGACAGGGGGAACCAGCGTTCACATGCCAGGCGCTGGCCAGTTGCGGATCCAAAGAGATGTTCCCGACACCATTGGTGGGCTGCGGTGTCGCGCAGCTGTAGTTCAGCGCGCAGGTGGAATCGTAATTCCCCTGGCTGTTGAAGTACACAATGCAGTTGTTCAACGTGCTGGAATCATACGCGCCATAGCCGGAGTTGTTGGCCAGCGTGCAGTTATTCAGAGTGCAGGTGCGAGCTCCACTGCCAGCGTTGCCAGTCAGGGCGCAGTTGTTCAGCGTGCTGGCGACTGCCGCGTCGCCGTAGTTACTCGAATTGCCGGACAGCGCGCAGTTGTTCAGTGTGCAGCTGTAAGCCGCGCCATCGGCGTTGCCGCTCAATGTGCAGTTGTTGAGCGTGCTGACATCGGCCCCAAAGCCCGAGTTGCCGATCAGCGCGCAGTTGGTCAGGGCGCCCCCGGTGGCAGCAGAGCCGAAAGCCGCCCCATTGGTTAGGGTGAACCCGGACAAGCTCGCGCCGCTGGTGAGGTACACGCACAGGTTCGACTGGCCTCCGTTGATGATGCTGAACAGCGGCCCATTGACGCTGCGCACTGCCAGCGGCTTGGCGATTACCAATCGAGTGGCACCGCCATCCTGCACGCGACTGCCGGCGGCGTAGGTCCCGTTGGTTACCAACACCAACGCGCCGGCCACCGTCGCAGCGTCCACCGCGCTCTGGATGCTCCGGGTGGCCGTGGCCCAGGAGGTGTATGGCGCCACCGGGTTTGCGTTGCCGGCCGCGACATAATGGACGGGTTGCGCCACCACATGGACCGTCGTGGTCGCGCTGATACCGCCTGGCTGGCTTTCATTGTAAGCGCGCAAAACCACCGCATAGTCTCCCGGCGATGCCCAGGCATGGGGGATGTTGGGCTGATTGGTGGCCGCCATGCCGTCTCCGAAATCCCATGAGGTTGCTGTGGCTCGGCCTTCAATCATGGCCGTGAGTTGCACGGAAAGACCTATGGTGACGTTCGTGAATGTCGCGGCAATGCCCACGCTTAACGGTCCCGTGAGCGCGCCGGCGTGATATTCGTCGCAACCGATGGATGGCGGGTTGGCCCAGGCCTCGCCGTCAAGGTCAGAGCCGAACCCGGCAGCGGCGCTGCCCGCCCCGCGACAAGGGGAACCGGCGCTCAGGCGCCAGGCAGTGGCCAGTTGTGGATCCGGAGAAATGTTACCAACACCCTTGGCGGGCTGCGGAGTCGTGCAGCAGTAGTTCAGGGTGCTGTAGGTATCGTAGTTCGCCCCCTGCGGCCCGGTGTTGAAATAGACAATGCAGTTGGTTAGTTGGCAGCTAGACGCCCCGCCGGAAGTGTAAGAAGACGAGTTTCCAGTCAGCGTGCAGTTGTTCAGCGTGCTGGAATCCGCCCCGCCACCTGAGTTGCCGCTGAGCGCGCAACTGGTCAGCGTGCAATAAGATGCCCCTTTGCCGGAATTGCCGGTCAGCGTGCAGTTGTAAAGGGTCCCCCCGTAGCTCCCGCCGCCGGAGTTGCCGCTGAGCGCGCAGTTGCTCAGCGTGCAGGAAGTCGCTCCGGCGCCGAAGCCGGCGGAATTGCCGCTCAGCGTGCAGTTGTTCAGGGTGCAGTCAGCCGCCCCGCCGCCGCCGTAGAGGCCGCCGTAGTAACTGGGACCAACGAAGTTGCCGTTCAGTGTACAGTTGTTGAGTATGCTTCCACCCGCCCCGCCGCCGGGACCAAAGGCCCAGTTTCCGGTGAGCGTGCAGTTGTTGAGCGTGCTGGCGTAGGCACCGCCCGCTCCGTTAGAACACGAGTTGCCCGTCAGCGTGCAGTTGTTCAGCGTGCCGCCATTCACCCCACCGCCAAACCGGTTAGCCGAGCTGCTCACCACCACACAGTTCGACGCCACCGCGTTGGTCGTTTCACACCACAATCCGCCCCCGCTTAATTCGCGGTCGCTGAAGTTCCAGCTGTTCCACTGCGTGCCCCCGTTGGTCAAGGTGAACCCGGACAGGCGTGCCCCGTTGGTCAAATAGACGCACCGAATCGGGTCGGCGCCAGTATAATTGAATGCTACTTGGTTTCCTTGGATAATTGTCACCTGCGGGCCGTTGACACTCCGCAGTATGAGCGGTTTGTCCACCGTTACCCGGTTGGCGAGCGTGCCAGACACAGCCCGTCCGCCCGTGGCGTAAGTCCCGTTGGTTACCACGACCTCGTCACCGGCCGCTGCGGCATCCACGGCGTCCTGGATGTTCCTGGCGGCGGTGGTCCAGTTGGTGTAGGGCGACGCGGGACTGCCGCTGTTCAGGTCCACGAAATGCGCGCCGGCCAAGGCGCTGGCGGCGACAGCTAAGAGCAGCGCAGCGGTGAAAAGCCGAGCGGCCATGGTCCTTGAAGGGTTCAGGTTTTTCATAATGGTTCTTTCCACCTTTGCCTCTTGTTATAACGTGTTTGCATGAATGCGGCTGAGGGCGGCTTTCATGGCGCGCTGACTCTCACGCGGTAAGGCCGCCGCCCCGCCACCGCCGCAACCGAAGCCGTGTACAGCGCAATAACACGAGCCGCCGAAGCACACGCACGAGCCGCAGGGACAATTACACCCTCCGCCGCCATCTGGTTCGCAATACGCGTAGGGATAGTTGCCCACGCATCTGTAGCCCTGAGGGCAGTCGTAGTTGCCGTCACAGGGCTGGGGTGCGCAATAGTTCGGGCCGGGAAACCCGTTGACGCATATGTAGCCGGGAGGGCAGTCGAAGTCGCCGTTACAGGGCTGGGGTGCGCAATAGTTTGGGCCGGGAAAGCCGTCCACGCATCGGTAGCCGGGAGGACAGTCGAAGTCGCCCGTACAGCCCACGGTTTGCCGAATTAGCCGGTAAAATTGCGGCGCGCCAGAGGTGGGCCTGGTCACGATCCTCTGCCCATCGACGAGGAACGGCTCGGGAAAAACGGGGGCCCAGATTGCCGCTGAAACGGGGTTGGTCGTGGATTGCAAAAAGTAGATGGAACGGGGCGTGTCAAAATTGGCCGACCACTTCAATACAACATTGGTGCTGGAAAGATTGATGGTCAATTGAGGCAGCAACAACGAAAGGGTGGTGAAACTATGCAGGGTCGTGAAGGCCGTGCCATCGGTGTTGACGGCATACAACGTGCCAAGGCCAAAACTGCCTCCACTACTTGCCGCCCCAAACAGGGTGTTGCCGTCGCCCGATAAAACCAATCCCGCATACAGCATGGCTCCGTCGGCGTTTGCGCCAACGAAACCAAGAGAGCCAGCGGTGGCAGTAAAACTGTGCAGGGTCGTGAAACCCGTGCCATCGGTCTTGACAGCGAACACCGTGCCCATCCCCCCACTGCCGCCAAAAAACGCCGTCCCATACAGAGTATTGCCCGACAAAGTCAAGCCCGCGTATGGATAGGTTCCGTCGATGTTGGTGCCGGGAAAAGCGATGGCCGTGAAACTATGTAGAACCGTAAAATCTGTGCCGGCGGTGTTGACGGCGAACACCGTGCCGTTACCCGCGTTGCCGCCAGCATAAGCCGTCCCATAAAGGGTGTCACCCGATAAAACCAATCCCGCATAAGGAACTGCGCCGTCGCCGTTGGTATCATTTTCGAGTGCCGTGAAACTATGCAGGAGCGTAAAACCCGTGCCATCGGTGTTGACGGCGAATACCGTGCCGTTACTGGCACTGCCGCCAGCATAAGCCGTCCCATACAAAGTGTTGCCCGATATAATCAACCCGGCCTGGGGCTCAGCTCCGTCGCTGCCGCCTGTGAAACTATGCAGCGTCGTAAAGCCCGTGCCATCAGCGTTGACGGCGAATACTGTGCCAACACCCGCGCTGCCGCCTCCCTCCGTCGTTCCATACAAAGTGTTGCCTGACATAATCAAGGCGCCATATGGATCAGCTCCATCCCTGTTCGTAGAAAGAGAACCGGACGTGGCGCTGAAACTATACAGAGTTGTAAAACCCGTGCCATCGGTGTTGACTTTGAACACCGAGCCGTTGCCCGAAGGTCCGCCACAGCCAGCCGTCCCATAGAGCGTGTTGCCCGAATTGGTCAATCCAGCCTGCGGGTTCATTCCATCGCTGCCAGTAAAGCTATGCAGGGTCTTAAATCCCGTGCCATCGGTGTTGAGGGCGAACACCGTGCCAGCGTCGGAACTGCCGCCGTACAACGCGGTCCCATACAGGATTTTGCCCGATAGCATCAATCCAGCGTACGGATCAGCCCCATCGCTATTGACATAAGTCTGGGCCGCCCCCTGGCCAGCTGGGATAAAGCCGAGCCAGGCAATCAGCGCGGCCAAGACCCAGGCTGCGCACGAGGCTCCGCCGAAGCAACCGAATAGATTGATAATTTTCGTTTTCATAATGGTTCCAGGTGGGGATGCGTTCCACTGCGCCCCCGATTTCGTTTAATCTTCAAAAAGGTGGGGACGACGTGGAATTCATCCTCAGAGCCTGTTTTAAAATTGCGTGGGGTCCTGCGGCGAGGGATTTTGGCTGTGGCCAAGGCGGCGAGGCCGGAGCATCCCCGCAGCGGGCTGTGATGGCCGAGTCAACGCAGGCCGCAGACAAAAGACCCGCCGCCCGG
>JBBRPK010000010.1:0-75524 GCA_038228235.1 Verrucomicrobiota bacterium | reverse complement strand
TTTTCCCCGGAAAGATCAGAGCCGACTCACATCGGCTGCTACGAGGTTCCTGGGGAGGGAGAGGATTCACGGTCCCGAGATGCCTTGATTCGGCAGTGGCCTGAGTCCCCGGGACCAAAGTTATAACGGGGCCGGGGCCGTGACTCGTGCCGTCGAAGTGATCCGCGTAAATCGGTCGCCCCTGATTGCCGCAGGCCATGACGTGGTAGGCCCCACCGGCATATTCGACTCGTAATTGATGAGCCATCGCCGCGCATTGTGGCCCCGTGGTTCAGGAATGACAATCTCACATTCACGAGGCGCGGCCCGACCCCTTTACTGACGTCCCGTAACCGTTCAAATTCTTCACCCCAACTCTGGCCCGGCAGCATCTCAGACTGTTTCTCCACTTTGCGTTCTGGCCATTCCAAGCCTGCCGTGTCGCCGACTTCCAAGTCGGCCGGGCACTGGAATTCGTGCCGCCCGCGGGTTTGGAAACCCGCGACAGAGCAGACTTGGAAGTCTGCGCTACGGTGATAGTTTCAACATGCGCCCGTGAACCTGAGGAATCAGTTAAGAATAACAACTCGATGACAAAGCGTCTCAAGCGGGAAACCGCGAAACTGAAGAAGTCCTGGATGCAGTACGATGAAGCGATGTTGCGCAATTACCTCGTCGAGCAGATGGAGGATCCGCGCATCAATCTGCAAAGTATTCTGACGCGGCATTTTTTGATCGAGAGCTTATTCGGAAAGCAGTTTGCGGCGTTTGAGGAGGAGGAATTGCGGTTCGCCACAGGCATGAACTGGCTCTTCAAATTGTTGGAGAAGGAGCTTTGCCCCGAGGGTGCTCGCGAGATTTTGGATGCGCTTGGCAAGGGAGCGGACAATGCGGGAGGCGTGGAAATTCCGCACTTCATCTCGAGGATCTTCACGCATTTGCCTGTGGTGGCGGACGGGATGGCCATTTCAAATTACATGCGAGAGGCGTTGCAGGAGGCCCCGCTTCAAACCCACCGGCTCGCAATCATGGAGCGGCACAAAGCAAAATTCCAGTCGCTATGGCGGCAATTGCTGGCGCGGAGAAGGCCCCACCGCGTATCGGCGCTGGAGCCAGCCTGCGGTTCGGCCAATGATTATCGGTTCCTGAAGACCTTTGGACTGGCGCGTTTCCTGGATTACGCCGGCTTTGATCTATGTGAAAAAAACATCCGCAATGCCAAGCGTCTTTTTCCAAATTCTCGCTTCAAAGTGGGCAACGCTTTTGAGATCGAATCCTGCGACAAAGCATTTGATTTCTGTTTTGTGCACGACTTGTTTGAACACCTGTCCATCAAAGGGATGGAGTTGGCGATTCGGGAAATCTGCCGTGTTACCCGCAAAGAAATTTGTGCCGGCTTCTTCAATATGGCCGAGGTAAAGGACCATGTCGTGCGGCGGGTCGATGACTATCACTGGAACACGCTGAGCATGGCGAGGACGCGCGAGGTTTTCGGACGTTATTCGTCCGCCGTGCAAGTAACGCACATCGGCACCTTGCAGAGATGGTGTTTCCATTGTCCTGAGACGTATAATGAGGGCGCTTATACGTTCGTGGTGAGGCTTTGAGAGTGGGAGGGGGGACGGTGGAGCGTGGTGAGCGTGATGAGCGTGGAGCGTGATGAGCGTGGAGCGTGATGAGCGTGGAGCGTGATGAGCGTGGAGCGTGATGAGCGTGGAGCGTGATGAGCGTGGAGCGTGATGAGCGTGGAGCGTGATGAGCGTGGAGCGTGGTGAGCGTGGAGCGTGATCGGCGCGGCTGTGAGATTTTTCATGCCCACGCTCCAACGCTCCCACGCTCCCCACGCTCCCACGCTCAACGATCCCCACCCACGCTCTCCCTCGGCAGGGCTTCCACATACCGGCGCCAAAGGTCGGCTTGGACGTAAAGCTCGAAAAATACCTGGGGGCGCAACTCGAAAAGCCCCGCCATAAGCCAGGCCTTATTGGATTTTTCGTCCAGAGCGGCTTCGAGTTTGGTTCCGACGATCATGATGGGGGCATACGATTCCCCTGGCATTTTGTCCCACCAGCCGATCTGGTGGAATTGGCGGAGGTACCATGGTAATGGCCAGTAATCGTTGTTGGGCGCCATGACCTGAATGACCATTTGCGGGCCTCGCGGATGGACTTTGGCGATATCTTGCACCTTTTGAGCGAGACGGAGAATATCCGGCACGGTCTGGGCATAGACATAAGGATTCCGTCCATCCGTCGCAAACACGTAACTGGCTCGCCAAGCTTCCCAGGCCAGATGACCCGCCGCCACGGCGAGAATGAGGGCGCTGGCGATTCTCAATGAGTGAAGTTTCCAAAACTGCATGAACGCGACGGCGCCGAGACCCGCCAGCAAGATCAAGCCATGCAGAAAGCCGAGCATGCACCACGGCGTCTTGTAGGAGATGGCGCAATAGATCGCGGTCAAAATGATTGTATAAAGCGCGATGAAGCGCGCGAACCAAACATTGGCATCAGGCAGGCCCTTGCCCGTGAAAGCAGCCACAGTTCCCACTACGGCTAAGAATAAAATCAGACCTTCACTCCAAATTGGGCCCCTGGCAGGGTGGAAAAAGGCGAGCCGTTCAAGGTAGAAGGCAAACGGTTGGACGTGGGGCGAGTGTCCCGCCGCGCGGTGGAGCCAGGGCACAAAAGTCCGCACCGAATCCAGCAGCCCGATTGAATTGGTAAAAAACGACGTGAACAACAAAAGCCACACCCCCATCGCCGCAAGCAACCCTGCCAACGCATGTTTTGGATTCCACAGAGGGAGGGGCGGCGGCGCGCTTTTGTCCGAGTGGCGATTCCAAATTAAGGTTACGATTAGGGCCAGTCCCAGCGCCCCCGCGGCGATGACAAAGGTTTCTTTCGTGGCGAACATCAGACCCAGACCCGCTCCCCCCAGCACCATCCAACCGACCCGCCGCCGGCGCGAGTAACACCAACCGGCGACGAGCACCAGCATCGTAAAAAACACCAGAAGCATCTCGTGAATGAGATAACGGCTGTAGAAAACCATTGCTGGCGAAATGGCAGTCCACACGGCGGCGCAAAGAGCCGCCCGCCATCCCAACGCGTCTCGCAACAGCCAAAGCAAAACGATCAGACCGACGCCGAAAAAAACGGGGGCCAATCGCAGGGTCTTTTCGCTGAGCTGATCGAAATTCCGGGCGGGACTCAGCCAGAGAAAGGGCAGGACGGCATAAGAAAGCAGCGGACCGTGGTACTCATTCGGATCGTAGGCATAGGTCCCGCGCTCCCACAGCCCCTGGATTTTGAGCGCATTGACCGCTTCGTCGTTGTGCATGGGCCGGCGATCCAACTGGGGACATCGCAATCCTAACGCTCCGACGGCCACCAGCAACAATCCCAGCCCGAGCCAGCGGTTCATTGCGCCGGCAGCGCGTAAACCTCGATCTCCTGATAGACGTTGTAGGCGGTCATGCTGCTGCCGTGGCTGTAAAAGCGCAGGTAGCGGGCAGGGGCGCCTTTGGTGTCGATGAGCTTGCCCTCTTGCGTCTCGAAATATTGTTTATCAGTGCCGATGCCCCGGGCGGATTTATTTTCCACATCATTGTTGAAAAGAGTGCGGACGTTTTTCGTGAATTCCGGGTCGTCCGCGGCCTGGACGATGACTTCATGGAAAACCTGCAGCCAGCGATGGTCGTGCCACAGGACGATGGCGTAAACAGGATACACATTTTCCAAATCGATCTGAACCCATTGAGTTCCTTTGCGCATCTCGACGACCTGGTCGTCGTCTGGGTCCTTTTTGCCATCGGTAATCTGAGAGAGGGTGCCGGTGTAGAGTTTCTCGATGCTGCAGGTGACTTTCTTGCCCAAGGCGACATTCTGGACCGCTTTTGGGGCCATGAAAGCAGGCCGTGGTTTGTCAGTGAATTTTTCCACATTGGGCCCCTCTGGCAGATTGTCGGGGGTCCCTTTGGCGGTTGGGGCGGGCAGCCGCAGCGGCAGAGGAGCAAGCGCCGTGTCCGCGGCCAGGGCTGGGGTGTCTCCAATGATGTTTAAGCTAAGGAAGGTTGCGGCTAACACCGGCAGCAAAATAAATTCTCGGGCGTTTCGATCTCTATGCATCATATATGTTTGACGCATTTATATTAAATGTATTCTGGATTTCAAAGGAAAATTGCATGGCGTTTCTCAAAAGCGTGATGAAGCGCTTGTCTCCGTTGCAGGACAAACTTTTGGTAGTGGCGATGATCCAGAGCGCCCCGTCGCCCAGAAAGATGATCTTGCTGCCTTGGACCGGTCCCGCGAGTCATGGCCAGCGAACTTAGAGCCTGTTTTAAAATTGCGTGGGGTCCTGCGGCGAGGGATTTTGGCTGTGGCCAAGGCGGCGAGGCCGGCGCATCCCCGCAGCGGGCTGTGATGGCCGAGTCAAGAAGTGCTGCTTCCTTCTTGGTTTTCTGGTCGCGGGGGAGTAATTTCGGTTGTGCTTTGCGACATCAAATCTCAGACGCGCGACGAGTTGGAGGCCCGGTTCAAAGCCTGGGGCCAGCCGGTCTATCGCGTCGGCCAACTGCTTGGTTGGCTCTATGCGCATCGAGTCACCGATTGGGAGGCGATGACGAACCTGCCAAAAGCCCTGCGCGAACAATTGCGTCAGACCTTCACTCTCCACACACTCGAACTGGTCTCCAAACAGGGCGCTCCCGATGAAACGCAAAAGTTTCTGTGGCGTCTCAGCGACCACTCGTTGATCGAAAGTGTTCTTATCCCGGCCAATCCGGCGCTCTACGGGGAAGCCAGTGATAGACATACCCTTTGTGTCTCTACCCAAGTGGGGTGTGCTTACGGCTGTAAATTCTGCGCCAGCGGCTTGGAAGGGCTAAAACGCAACCTTCGCGCCGAGGAAATTGTCGAACAAGTGCTAGCCGTGGAACGATGGAACGCTCTTGAAGGTGCAAAGTCTCAGAACCAACGCCCAAAGGTCACCGAAGCCGAACACCCTGAAGGGTGGACACCGAACGTCGGATCTCCGGCGCGCCTGTTGAATAATTTGGTCATCATGGGGATGGGCGAGCCCTTGGCCAACTACGATCCTCTGCTCAGAGCTCTAAAGATTCTCAATGCTCCTTGGGGCGGAGCAATTGGGGCGCGCAAGATCACCGTTTCGACCAGCGGGCTGGCTCCGCAAATCCGCAAACTGGCCGAAGAACCGTTGCAATTCCGCCTCGCGATCTCCTTGCATGGGGCGACCGATGAAATTCGCGATAAGATTATGCCAGTGAACCGCAAGTATCCGCTTAGGGAGTTAGTGGCCGCGTGCGAGTATTACCAACAGAAGAAGGGCAGAATGATTACCTTGGAATACATTCTCATCGCGGGGGTGAATGATCGTCCCCACCAGACCAAGCCGCTCGCCGAGCTGGCTCTTCGGTTGCGCGCGAAAGTGAATTTGATTCCCTACAACCAAGTCGAAGGGCTGTCGTGGGAAAGGCCCAGCGACCAGGCCCAGGAGGACTTCCTGGCCGCGTTGGAGAGACAGAAAGTCATCGCCACCCTGCGCCGCGAAAAGGGCCACGACATTGACGCCGCTTGCGGACAGTTGCGGCTGAAAACAGAGCGAGCGCTTGTCGGTGTCGCATAATGTGGAAACCCGGATGTCTCCTAAAGCGCGCTTGAGCGGCTCACCCTGTTAGCCCGTCAGCGCCTGCAGTATTCGGCTCGACGGCAGTGAAAATTTGCTTTATTATAAGGCGTGCAAAAAAAAATCGCTCAAATCCTGAAACGCATCAAAAACGTGCCCGGCTTGAGCGAGGACGGAAAGTAACTGTTCGCGCGAAGTCTCGCCGCCGATCCGGACGAGCGGTGGCGTCTGCACCAGAATTTTCTCCACTAGCACGACTTGGACACGCGCTCATCGAGGAAAAAATACGACCTCTCCCCAAACTTCCGACGTGGACACAATCAAATTCAAATTGAGCATAGCCTATGACGGGACCAATTACGCCGGCTGGCAGGTGCAAACTAACGGCGTGGGCGTGCAACAAAGAATGGAGGAGGCCGTCCGCAAGTTATTTCCATCGGGGCCTCGTCTTCATAGTTCCAGTCGCACGGACACGGGGGTGCATGCGCTGGGCATGGTCGCGCATGTGGTGATTCCGCAGGCAGAATTCAAAATTCCCCTCCCCAAGCTGGCGCTGGCGTTAAACGCTTTTTTGCCTGAGGATATCCGGGTTCTGGCGGCGGCCCCTTGCCGGCCTGACTTCCACGCGCGCTTTGATGCCATTGGAAAACAGTACCGTTATTTCACATGGAATCACGTCGCGATGAACCCACTCCTGCGCCATCAGGCCTGGCATTTTCCGCAACCATTGGACCTGGCGGCCATGCGTTTAGCGGCCAAAGTTTTTCTGGGCAAACATGACTTTAAATCGTTTGCCGCAACCCGGAATTATGAGATGGAATCGACTGTTCGGACTTTATGGCGATGCGACATAAGAAGTAACGGCCCGTTGCTGACGTTCCTTATCGAGGGGGACGGCTTTCTCTACAAAATGTGCCGGGGCATCGTGGGGACGCTTGTGCAGTTGGGGCGGGGTAAATTTGTAAAGCGCGATTTAACACGGATGCTCGCGGCCAGGGATCGCCGCGCCGCGGGGATGACCGCGCCCGCCAAAGGCCTCGTGCTATGGAAGGTCTTTTATCAGAGATCGAGAGGTCAGAAGAAGCCTGGTGTTTGATCTTTCACTTTTTCCGCCTCGACCATGCACATCGTCTTAATTGAACCGGAAATTCCCCCCAACACGGGGAACATTGCCAGACTTTGCGCGGCTACCGGCACCAGTCTCGATTTGATCGAGCCGCTCGGTTTTAAGCTCGACGATAAACGACTAAAGCGCGCTGGAATGGATTATTGGCAACAGGTGGATTGGCGATGCTGGCTGAATTGGGCAACCTTTCAGAAAAGTCTTCCGGCAAATGCACGGGCCTGGTTCGTGGAATCCAATGGACCGCGCCTTTATACTGAAGGCCACTTCGGGCCGGCAGACTATTTGGTCTTTGGACGTGAGACTGCGGGGCTGCCGCAGAGCCTCCTTGAAGAAAATCGTGATACCTGGTTGCGCATCCCCATGTTCAATCCTCTCTCCCGCTCGCTTAACCTTTCTAACTGTGCCGCGATTGCCCTTTTCGAGGCTTTGCGACAGCAAGGGTTTCGCGGAGAGGCGTAAGGCCATGTTCCTCGTTGCCGAGATGCCGGGGATGCTATAGGTTCGCAGGGGTCGGGCGATTAGCGCAGCGGTAGCGCAGCTCCCTTACACGGAGTAGGTCGGAGGTTCGAATCCTTCATCGCCCACCACCCATCATTGCGCGATTCCACCGAGTCAACGGAGCGTCTTAATGTAAAGAAGCAGAGCCTCAATCTGCGCATCTGAAACCAATCCCTCGTAGCTGGGCATGCCGATGTCAGACTTCTCAAATCCACGCACCACCTTGGCCGCGGGCTGGCGGACTGATTCCCGGATGTAGGCCTCATTTGCAATCCCTTTGCTGCCGTCGGCAAACACTCGCTGACTCCCAAACAAACCTTTCCACGTCGGCCCGACCTTTTCGATGTGGGTGCCATCCGCAGAATGGCAAGCCGCACACCCTAACAACTCCGCCAGCCGTTTGCCTTCCTCGGGATTCACGGGTCTCTCAACTGCCGCCAGGGTGGTTTTGCGCGTCAAATCCACAGCGAGGGGTTCAAAGCCTTCCGCCGAGGGATCGAAGCGGACCAATTCATACGGGGTGAAATAGGCGTTCTGCTCGAAACTCACACTGTCTCGCGATGCAAGCGCCCAACCGACGCGCATCTGCATCACGGGTTTCATGTCCGGGATGCCGATGAAAACGCTTTTTCTGTCCCGGGAAAGATAGGCGCTACTCGGAGCCATCGACTCCTGGCCCTTGCTGCCATCGAGTTTGAAGTGGGGTGAACCATAATTGAAAGTGCGCGCGTAATTCCATCTCTCCGCCGAAAAGTTTGCCAGGTTGGTTGCCTGGCCCGCGTCCAGCGGCACATCGAAACGCAGCAAGATGCCCGAATCCATCGGAACAACCTCGCGCGGCAGGGTGCTGGGCTTGCCGGCATAGCGCACACGCGCCAGACCGCTGACCTGTTTAGCGGTCGTGCCGAAAATCTGGAAGCCGGTCACGTAGAGTTGGCCGTCCTTTGGATTCACCGCGCCATTGAGTGGCGCGAACTCGAGGTCGCGTGTTACACTCAGCACGGCGGCTTGCAAGCGGGGCGCCCGCTGATTGAGGAGCACGAGGAAGATTTCGGGGCGGTTATAGCCAAGATGGATCAGGCCGTCATTGAGAGGTCCCATCCGCGCATCAGTCAACCATACCTGCCCCGCGCCGGAAGCATTGACCGGATATGGGATCCACGTCAGCGGCTCGGCGATGGGAGCGGGATACTTCTCCTTGGGCAGCAGGCTGCTGAGAAAACCATAATACTGATGGTTGCCAATAATCTGCAGTGGGGTCGTCGGCACATAATTGCCCTGTTGATCGCTGGCCGTGACCAGACCCGTCTTCGGATGCACGCCAATGAATGGCCCGCGCAAACCCCAGCCAAGCACCGTCGATGACCTCCCGTCGGGGGCCACGCGCAGCACCGAGCCATTGTGCTTGCCCAGCGTTGATCCCTGAATGCCGCCCTTGGCGAGGACGAACGAGCCATCGGGCGCCAGTCTCATCCCGTCGGCAAATTCTCGAGTCTCGGCCGTTTGGGCGAAGGCGTTCGAGAACAGTTCATGCACGTCGGCCTCTCCGTTTCCGTCCGTGTCGCGCAGTCGCCAGATTCCGTTGCGGTCAAAGACAAACACATTTTCCTCGCGTATACACAATCCCAACGGCTCGTGCAGTCCCGAGGTAAACCGCCTCCACTTCACTTCATTCAGGTCCCCGTCAAGCCCTGAAATCATCCACACATCGCCATCAAATGTGACCGCCGCGGCCCGGCCATCACGAAAAAAGCCGAGATCGGCGAAACGAATATTTCGCTTCCAAGGATTGTCCAGCGGAAGGGGGATGTTATCTACCACGTAAGCATCGCTCGCAGAGGAGAGTGCGCCGCGAGTCGTCAATGTTTTGGCCCAACGCGCGGGCGGAGGCGCATCTCTCGCAGTGCTCGCCGGTTTCCAGGGCTTCATAGAACCGCCAAACCCGATCGCTACTTCAAACTCAATCGGGTGTTCGGACGGCCGAATCCTGACCACATCCAAACCACTCGGGTGTTGAAGGTAGGCGACTAAGCCCGGCCCCTGCGCAGATCCTTCGGTTGTGTTCAGCGCAATCTGTAATGGCGTCAAGCCTTTTTCTGACGGCCGGCGTCCGAGAAGCAACCACAATTCTTGCGCAGCGCGGTCCAGATGGAACCGGCGCTGCGCCACAGGCTGACCCTTGATGATGCGCGTTTCCACCCATTCGGTTATCATGGTGCCCGCGACTTCATACTCCAGGCAGACGCCGCTTTTTCCTTGGCGCACTGCTATGAACCGGCCTGCATTCGTTGGAAGCGGACCGCGCCCGACTTCCCTTTTATCGGGACAAGGTTCACGTGGGTCGATGAGTGAAAAGTTTTCGCCCGCTTGCCAGCCTGGATAGATGCCGTTTGCCATCCAAGCCTCGCCGACAACTACCGGGAGATCCTCCTGGCCGACGGGGGTTTTAGTGCCAGCCGTATGATAGGAAACCTGGGACATGGAAATGGCCGAGACACCCTCGCCCCTCCAGACCGCTGCCATCCGAAGCAAGTCGATGTCGAAACAAGCCCAGCATTTATTTCCGAGATTCAGGACGATGCCGCGCGGGGTGAGGTTGTCGGCTGGCAATCCGTGGTCGAGGCGCCGCCCATCGAGGACCGATGAAATGAAAGGAAAGTTGGTTTCCACAAACGCATTCCACGTGGGGGTTCCTTGCGTCGCCTTTGTGGCAGTCCCAATCGGCTCGGCTGCCTTACACCCAATTGCCAAAAGCAAGGTCATAAGAATAAGGAAAAAGGCGCCGCTGGGGCCAGTTGTTCTCTTCAGCCAGGGGTTTAGAGAAGTCATCAGGGAATGGTAACAGGTTCTGTTGGGGTTGTCAGCGTCTCCGATGCACCGCACTGCGCACCCTGTTTTCGTTGAAGCGGAATCAATTCCGCCCCTGGCCTTGATTACCCAAGGTGGTGCGGAATAAATTCCGCGCTCCTGCGAAGTTCCGGCTTGAGAGAAGGGTTGCCGCAATTTAGCTTGGAGCCATGCCGCACGGTGAAGAGCAAAATTGGTTCCGCTCGGGTTTTCGCGCGTTGCTGCGCCCGGGGACGGGCGCACTCCGGGCCTGCTGCTTGGCAGCGCTGTGCCTGACTGCAATGACCACGTCGGGCGCCCAGAATTCGCTTCGGGAGCGATTGAAGGTCCTGCCGTTCAAGATCGCATATGAATGTTATCTCGATGATAACTGGGAAATTTTCGTCATGAACGCGGATGGCTCTCAGCCGATGAACCTTACCCGCACTCCCAGGACGCACGAGCACTATCCACAAGTGTCGCCCGATGGGACGAAGATTTGCTTTTCAGTGGATGAAGGGGAAGGAAGGGAAACCATCCGCAGTCTTTACGTTATGGATGTCAATGGCCAGCATCGAAAAAAGATCGCTGATTATGCGCGCGAACCATTCTGGGGACCGGACAGCAAGACACTCGGCTACCTGCCGCAGGAGTATCCCAAGTTCAATGTGATCGATTACTACACCAAAGGAATGATGTTTTACAATCTTGCCACGGATAAAACCGAACCGCACCCAAACAGCACAAATCTCCATCATCTCTACAACCCTTGCTTTGCGCCCAATGGCAAATGGATCGTGGCCAGCGTGCACGCGGGAATGGGAGTAAGCCACGGCATTTTGCTTATCGAGACGCATGGACCAAAGATTATTAACCTGGAAATTACTGGCTGCCGCCCCTCGCTGAGTCCGGATGGCCGGCAGATTGCATGGGGGGCTGGCGACTACGAAATCGCGGCTGCTCCCATCGACCTGGACTCGGATCAACCGGCCGTTGCGGCCAGGCGCTTGCGCATTCAGGACGAAAAAAACCGAATCATCCACGTGGACTGGTCGCCCGACAGCCGCTTTCTGTGCTTCAGCCGCGGGCCGGAAGGAAGGGGTGAGCCAGGCAAACTGGGCACGTTCCAGGCCGCGTTTGGAATCGTGGGCGTGTATGCCTCGGGCTGGAACCTTTGCGCGGTATCAGCGGAACGGGACGGCGTTCTGGATCTCAACCATGCCACAGAGGGAGACTTCACGATGCTGACGACGAATGGATGGAGCAACAAGGAACCCGCCTGGTTCTCGCCGCGATGACCGAACTCATTGTCCATGGCGGGATAGCCGAACAATTTCAGTGAGCCATGATGACCAGCATTATCAAATTTCTTCGCACCCTGCGAGTTTTTCGGAGCGCGGACTTTAGTCCGTTCCAACGCGCGCTATGGAATCGAGGCGGTTGGTTTGCGGGATCTCGGAGTAATCAGGCCTCGAAGCGGACTGCAGTCCGCGCTCCGGTGCGGCCGCCTGTGCGACTCTCTAGGCCCTGGGCATTGGCGCTGGGTCATCGTTTGGGCGTGGCGCTCCGTTTCCTGGTGTTGGCTGTTGCCACCGCTTCATTGGTATCCTGTGAAAAAAGCAGGTCCGATTCCGGAAGCGGAGCCAAGCCAGAACTTGCGCGGAACGATTCGAGCAGCCCTATCGAAATCTCCACCAAGTCGGGAATCGAGATGGTTTACTTAGCTGGCGGTGAATTCCTGATGGGGAGTAATCAGGGAAATCCGGACGAAGCGCCGGCACACAAGGTCAAGCTCACTGGGTTTTTGATGGACAAATTTGAGGTGACCCACGAGATGTTTGCGAAGGCGGAGTTGCCCAACCCTTCGCATTGGCAGGATCAGCCCAAGAAACCGGTCGAGCGCGTGCGCTGGCGCGACGCCAAGCAATACTGCAACGAGCGCTCCTTGCTGGAAGGTTTGAAACCCTGCTATGACGAAAAAACCCCCGATTGGGACTGCGACTATGCAGCGAATGGTTATCGCCTGCCTACTGAAGCTGAATGGGAGTATGGCTGCCGGGCTGGGGCGGAGGGCGCCTACGATTTTGGGCAGCCGGACAAATTACGGCAATACGCCTGGTTTGCCGGCAACGCTGACCAGAAAACTCATCCGGTAAGTCAAAAAAAACCGAACCGCTGGGGACTTTATGATTTGTATGGAAATGTCTCCGAATGGTGTGAGGATGTTTACAGCCCGGCTTATTATAAGGAGAGCCCGGCTCTTGATCCGCGCGGGCCGCCGAGCCCCGGCAAGGACGTGCGGCGGGTAATGCGCGGCGGCAACTGGAAAGCCAGCGCCGAAATGTGCCGGGCCACGTTCCGCCAGGGGCAACGAACTGGCGACACCGACGCCTGCTTCTTCACCGATTATTGCGGCTTCCGTTGTGTGCGGCGGGTCACCGCCGAGGAGTTGCAGCGTTTGAGAAACGGAAAATGAATCGGATGCCTCTCCTGGTGAGTCGTTGATCAGCTTATGCTTTTCCACACCTGGCCGTTCCTGATTTTTCTGCTGATCGTCCTTCCGGTTTTCTTCGCGTTGCGGAAAACCCGGCTTTGGCTTCCGTGGCTGGCAATCGCCTCCTACTTCTTCTATGGCTGGTGGAATCCTTATTATCTGTTGCTGGTGGCTTATTCCACTACTTTGGATTACTTCCTGGTCGCATTTATGGACCATTGTCCGCGCGAGAAACAGAAAGTGGACGTACTCGCCCGTTTGACCCGCCTGCGGTTCCAGGATCGGTTTCTGCTAGTCGGATTTGTTACCTCGTCACTGGCCGCGCTTGGCCTCCTGGCCGTGGCTTTGGCCGGGCCACTGACGCTGCGGCCTGCCATGCTGGGATTCGATTTGATCATGCTTCTTATGGCTTTGGGCGCCTTATTTAGCAGCCGCCGAATTTGGCTCATCATCAGCCTTGTGAACAATCTAGCGCTGCTGCTCTTTTTTAAATACGCCCGCTTTCTTGTTGAGAACTTGAACGCCGCTTTGTCCTGGCTTCATGCTACGGTGCATTTGCCCGATCCGTCCGCCCTTATGCCCTATGGCTTCGCTTACGTGCTTCCGGTCGGCATCTCGTTTTTCACATTTCAATCCATGAGTTACACCATCGACTTCTATCTAGGTAATGTGCAACGGGAACGAAACTTTCTTCGATTCGCGACGTTCGTTTGTTTTTTTCCGCAATTGATGGCCGGCCCAATCGAGCGGGCCAAACATCTGCTCCCCCAATTTCATCAATTTCCTCCCATCCGCCTGCAGAATTTTACGGACGGCGCGTCGCTCTTCCTCGTCGGCCTCTTCAAGAAGCTGGCGCTGGCCAACTATCTTTCGTTTTATGTCGAGCGCGTTTACGATCGTCCCGCGGCCTTCGGCGCCCCCGCCCTCATTCTCGCCACCATTGCATTTGGATGGCAGATTTTTTTCGACTTCAGCGGATACACGGACATGGCCCGCGGGGTCGCCAAACTGATGGGCTTCAATTTGATTTTAAATTTCAACAATCCCTATCTGTCAACAAGTCTGGGTGAATTTTGGTCCCGCTGGCATATAAGCCTTTCCTCCTGGTTTCGGGATTATGTTTATATCCCCCTGGGCGGTAATCGAGGGGGAGCGTTCAAGACTTATAGGAATCTCCTGCTCACCTTTCTGATTTCCGGCATCTGGCATGGCGCGGCCTGGACGTTCGTCATCTGGGGATTGCTGCACGGTTTGGGGGTGCTGGTCACCCGCGAATTGGAACGGTCCGCCTTCTATCGCGAGCGGGTGCCGAAGCTGCTCAAGCAAGGCGCGGTGTTCATGTTCGTCTCCTTCACCTGGATTTTCTTTCGCGCTGATTCCCTCCACGATGCATTGTTTATCGTCCAGCGCATTTTCACGGGCGCCTGGCAGGATCCCCAGATTCCGATGCTGATGGTGGCGTTGGTGGCGATGGTCTGGCTCTACGAATTCCTCTACGAATCGCAGTTTCGCCCGCTTCTTAAAACCGCAGTGGTTCGCGTGGCCTTGGCGGTTTTCCTCGTGATCTATCTTTGCCTCTGCTCCTCCGGCGGTGGGGCGTTCATTTACTTTCAGTTCTGATATGGCAAGTCCAACACCTCCAAGTCCGGTCGGGGAGAGGAGAAAACCTTCGGTTCTCGAAGTTCCATTTGGCGTGAACGAGGTCCGGCTGAACGGACCACAATGGCTCGCCACCTTCATCATCCTGCTGGTGGTAATCCTGCTGACGCCGCGGCTCTGGGACAAAGTCGAGCGGTTCGAGACCGGCCCTGACTACCGCATCCCTTACACTCTCAGCAAAGATTACTGGTTATATCATCGCCGGCTAACACGGGTGAGTGATAAAAAGAAAATCATTGTGCTGGGGGACTCGGTGGTCTGGGGTGAATACGTTTTGCCCGACGGAACCTGGTCGCATTTTCTCAATCGAGAAGCAGGGGGGAAGGACCGGTTCATCAATGGGGGAGTGAACGGGCTTTTCCCGCTGGCGCTCGAAGGTTTGATCCATTACTACGGCCAGCCGTTGCGCAACCAAAAGGTCATTGTGCAATGCAACGTGCTTTGGATGAGCAGCGCCAAAGCCGACCTGAGCACAGACAAAGAGGAGCCCTTCAACCATTCGCGCCTCGTTCCGCAGTTTTTTCCGCGCATCCTTTGTTACAAAGCCGAGGCCACCGAACGACTGAGCGCAATCGTGGAGCGCGAGGTGGGTTTTGTGTCTTGGGGAAATCATTTGCAAAATGCCTATTTCGGTCAGCAGAGCATTTTGACATGGACGCTGGCTGAGGATGCTGGTGATCCGCCGCGCTACCCAAATGTCCGCAAAAACCCTTTCAGCCAGATCACGTTCTCCGTCCCGTCCGCTCCTCCGAACGATCCACTACGCGGTCCGAACAGTCCCAGGCACAAATCCTGGGAGACCGCTGGCAGCCCGACTCGCTTTGACTGGGTAGATCTTGACTCTTCCCTGCAATGGCACGCCTTCCAACGCTTGATCGGAATCCTCCAGCGGCGGGGAGACGACGTTCTGATTGTGCTTGGGCCTTTCAACGAGCATATAGTGGCCGAGGAAAATCGACCGGCTTACCGGAAAGTGCGCGACGGAATCGCGCTTTGGCTGTCCCAACATCAAGTCCCCCACGTTGTGCCGGAGACGCTGCCGAGTTCCCTTTACGCCGACGCCAGTCATCCGTTGACCGCGGGCTACGAGCTGCTGGCGCAAACGCTCTACAAGACTGAGAGTTTTCAGCAGTGGCTAAAAAGTCCGTGATTAGGCCTTTCAGTCGCCCCCCTGGGAAGGACGAGTTCCACGAGTCCCTGATCGACCCTCGAGGAAATCGGGACTCGTGGAACTCGTCCTGCCATGGGAGGATTCAAATTGTCACGATGCCACTGCCGTCTGTTCATCCTTGACCTTAGCCGGTTTCTCTCTGATATTATTCTCAATTGTCGGGGGCGTACTGGTTTCGACCTGGAAAATGCGCCAGAGGCGGCATGCCGAGGATGGTTCGTGGGCCTCGTAAATCATCGGACCAAAAATAACTGCTAACCAAGAATTAGCTCTCGCGGCCTAACGTGTCGCGACGTTCACCACTGGACGCCTGCTACGGTGGATGAACGCCACAGCAGGCTTGGCGAAACGCGGAGACAGCGCGCGGTACGCTGAAACTTTTCCATGCTGACTAGGCAACCGGATTCGGGTCAGAACGTTATCCGGCGGCTGAAACTCTCTTCTGACTAAGCATGTAGTCGCGGCTGGTTCCTTGTTCAGGGACGCGGGTTCAACTCCCGCCGCCTCCACCACTTTTTTCTTGGGAAAATGAAGAAAGTGTTTGCGCTTCGGACAGTATCGCCCCATGTGGACGGAAGACGGAAGACGGAAGACGGAAGACGGAGGACCGAGGACGGAGGACCGAGGACGGGGCAGGGGAAAGGCTCTTTGCCTGGAAGCACAATGCGCTGAGGCATTCGTTCATCAGCTATCGGGTGGCGCAAACGCAGGACGTGGCAAAGGTTTCCTTGGAAGCTGGCAACTCGCCTCGGATGGTGTTCACGAATTACCGGGAAATCGTCCGGCCAACGGATGCAGAAAAGTGGTTTGGAATCACGCCTGAGGCGGTGGAAGCGGCCAAGGCGGCGCGGCAGACCGGAGCAGCGTCCAACATCGTGGCGTTGCCCGTGGTCGCGGCGGCGTGAGGCCGTTGGACCTGCTTTTGCTGTGCGCATGATACGTGGGTTGATTAAACTGGCCGGAGCGGGTTCGCTCTGGCATTAAAAGCGGCAAGTCCATGATTGAACTAATGACAGTCGGTTATGAGGGGCAGACGCCAGAGGCGTTTTTCGAGCTTCTGGAGCGGTGTCACGTTTCGATGCTGGTGGATGTGCGAGAACTGCCGATTAGTCGGCGGCCTGGCTTTGCCAAATCGGCCTTAAAAGCGGCTGTGACGGCACGGGGCATGAAATACGAGCATGTTGCGGAGTTAGGCTGCCCTCGGGCCGTTCGGCATGAATACCGGGATGATGGTGACTGGACTAACTATACGCGACGGTTCAAGGAGTATTTGGAAACTCAGGAGACAGCCCTTGAACGCCTAGCCGCGTGGATGCAAACCGAACGGTGTTGCCTTGTCTGTTACGAAGAAGATTACAATTTCTGTCACCGCTCATTTGTCGCGGAGCGGGTTGTTGCTCTGGCGGGTGACAGCGTGCGGATTTATCATCTCACCGGGCCTATAACAGGCCGAGTTGTTCGGCGTGAAGCTGTTGCTGCTTAGGCGGGTAAACAATTCCAACGATGAGCCATTGCTCGGGGAACCGATGAATCGTGCCCATCAGCAAATGGAGATTCTTCGTGGCGAAATCCTGTTCCAGCCGTAGACGGAACTTCTCCTCCCATCCCTTCGGCCCGTAGGCCGCGATGCACTTCCAATACAGTGCCCCGATTTCCCAATCCGTCAGCTTGTGGGTTTGCGTCTCGTTGCCAGATTCGTACTCATAATGGAAGTCATACGGCAGTTTACGCAGTGGGTGGCGGCCCTTGACCTCGATGCTGTCGAAAAGTCCATCTTGGGAGAGCTTTATTCTATCGGCGTCCGTCCAGTCAGGCTCTTTGGTCGGGCTGATTTTTAAAGTGATCCGGTCGGGGCGAATGAAGCCCAGGGTTTCGCCGGTTTTCTGGCGTCGAGCCTCCAACGCAGTGAAGCTTTCCACGACATGGGGCTTTATCCAGCCGAGGCGTTCAGTCCAGTCGCCATTTTTCGTTGCGATCACTTTGCCGGGACGATCTATTGAATCCGCGTCGATGCGGTGGCTCTCCGGGCGATTATCCCCGTCGGCCCTGCTGATTCGCGCGTTGATCCACTCCCATTTTTTGAATTGTGAGTCTCCATCGAGCAAACGGTAAGGCACTGGAAAAAGGCGGCGCATCTGGCCTTGAACGTTGATAGCTGCAACGCATGTCGTCTCTCGATATTTGGTGCTTGGCGAAGGGTAGGTTTTCGTGACGATCAGCAATTCTTCTGTGGTTGACTGTAGCATCATCGGCTCAAGCGTATTGTCGCGGTGCCAGTGCTATTGTCAAGGTGCTGGGACTGACGGTCGGTGCGGTGAACTGCGGCGGCTGAAAAGGAAACGGAGTTTCCGGGTGCGCTGCCCGCGCTTAGGGCTATACGTCCGGGGCAGTGGATTAGTTCGGTGTCCGGGGCCCTCTTGGTGCCTGCGGTGGAACTGGCCAGTTATTCCCAGAAAGTTGCCAGCCTTATTGACCCTGCGAAACTTGCCACCCTGGGACAACGGCGGGCGAATCCGCGGGTGGAGAAATATGTAGCGCAACTCGCAGAGGCCAAGGCGGCGGGACTTCCGCCTGAGCGCGTGGTGAAGGACGCGGTGGCGCTCGTGGGAATGAAGGGAGCGGCGGCACAATTAACTTCGGAGGCGATGCTGCGGAATTTGGTAATTGCGGAGCGGCTTGGGTGTCTGGATGAGGCGGGATTAGCCGGGATGCGGAAGGGCCATGGAGCGACGGTCCGCCGTGGTCCTTATGCGGGCGACCATGCGAGCGTGGACCATATTATTCCCCTCAAGGTCGCGCCGGAGCTGGACCATGTGATTGCCAATCTCGAGCTGATGCCGCTACGGATGAATGAGGGGAAAAGCGCCAAAATCGGGCAACGGCAGAGGAGTCTGGCGAGGCAGTTGAACAACGCCGGGTTGCTGAGCGGTGATGGCCTCACGACTGTCCTGGCGGTGCAATGAATATGGGGCCGTTTCCAATCGAGGCGGTGCGTTTCGTCGAGGCCGACATGGGTTGGCTCGGCTTGGGGAACTACCTCGAGGCGAACGAGGAACTGGAGCAGATTGATGCTCGTCTTCGGGGGCATCCGGAGGTTCTGGCGGTGCGCTGGCGCATCTATGCGGCTGCCGGGAAATGGGAAACGGCGGTGGAATTGGCTTCCGTGGTGATGAGAATGGCGCCGGGACTGCGGACGGAAACGTGCTACGCGCTTGCGGTGGAGGCTTGCCGATTGAACAGGCGGGACGAGGGGCGGCGATGGCTGGGCGAGGCTATGGGCTTCGGCGGGAATGCTATGAAATTGTGGGGACTGGCTGACCCTGCGCTGGAGTGGATCTGGCGAGAGGGTGATGACAGGGGACTTTGAGCGTTCGGATTTCGGGCTCGGTCCCGGAATGCTGATCAGAGTTCATCTTTGTTACCTCATGCCACACTTCGGACAAAGAAAAATGCCCGTGTCTGTCGAATTCGATCTGAAGAACTTTGTGCAAACGCTGCATACGTCAAGGCGTCCACTTGCACGCTCGACGTCCTCGGCGGGTATCTTTTCGTGCTTCATCAGCTCCGGCCCATTGCATCACAGATCAGAGTACAGAGGCAGCAGCTTAAAGAGTTGGATTACTAGACCGCAGGGGCCACACGCATATCCGTAGTTCTGGTCTTGCAGGATTTGAGCCGACATGCGGCGCCTGCACCGCGGGCAAGCAACCCACAGGCCCAGTTTCATGAAGGTCGCTTCGGGCAGCTTCATTGGAATGTTGTGGGTGGGGCAGTTTCGTGTGACGAAGCCGCCCGTCATGCTTTGGACGAGGACGGTTTCCTCGCGGCATTTGGAACACTTAGACCCGCCTGGAATTCTGATCGGGTAGAACTTCCAAATCTTTTGAACTGTTGGATCGACTGGATAAACTCTCATTTCGACTTTCGAGATTCATGTCGTTCTTCACCACGGGTCCTCAGGTGGTAAATCGCTCCCGGATGCTGAATTACTAATTTTCTGGCCATACCCACGAGAATCGCTCGCCACGCCTGCATGTCAATACCGTTGACCGACTCCGAAATGACCCCGAAACGGGCTACAGTATTCGTTGCAAATCACGCGATTCGCCGATGATAATAGTCCAAATGATCAAATCGCCTCCGGGACTTCGTGCGGTGATGATACCAAAGCTGCGGGAGCAGCTTAAGCACTGGGTCAGCCATTGTACAGACTCAAGAAAGAGAGCCAAAAAAGGCTGAACCGGGACGGGAGAATGGCGGGGCAGAGGCAGCATGACTGCGGGAGTGCGGGAGTGTCCGCGTTTTTGATTTCTGAGACGCGGCCCCTTGCCCGCTCGCCGAGCGTATGGCCTTGGGTTGGCACGCGTTAGCCCTTAATGACCGCTTCAATGTGAGCCCTTTCTGGCTCGTCACCGAAAAATATGTGGGCCTCCGCGTACTTTTCCCTCGTCCACTCAGGACCGTGACGTTTAACCAAGTCATCGTAGGGCGTTTTTGAAATGATGAAGGAATCGAGGGTCAGGTTGTTGTTCTTGGATTTCTTGCGGGCTTTGCAATCGGCCATGCCGAGGCTGTTGACCCCGCTTGTGTCTGCCTCCGGCGCGGCAAGCGGGCACCTGCCTTCCCGACGAGGCTAAGGCGAGGCGGGCAAGTTGCCGAAGGACGAAATGCGTGAGATTATCGAGGGCATGACGGCGAAAAGCTGGAAGAAGGACAAGGCGCGTTTGCTGATGCGGTGGGCAAACCTGTGAAGATGGATTTTAGCGCGAACACGCCGGAAGAACTTTCGGACTCGATCTGCCCAGCCTTGCTCAACGGCAGATTCACAAATACCGTGGCCAATGAAAGGAGTCAAATGGCGCACCTGCTCGAAGCATTGGCACACACGCCGATTCTCCAATATCCGATTCGAGTGTCCCATACGAGCGATCAGGTTCCGGACTTTCAATTGGAGGTAGGCGGGCGCAGGATTGCAGTAGAGCTAACCAGAATCGCGTTTCAGGACGTAGAACACGGACGAGCGCTCCAGCAGAAAGGGGTAAGGAGGACACTTGCGGTTTCAAGCGTCTATTCACAGCCAACTGGCCCGCGCAAGAGGACAGAGGTTATGCAGGAGGGGTTCGGAAGGCCCGCGATGGTGATTCCTCTCTCCCCGGATGAGCAACACCGTATCTGGTGCGAGCAGGCAAGGGCCAGCCTCGACGCCAAAACTCTGGTGGTCGCCGGGAAAGCCTTTGCGCATGGGGATGAGGATTGGCTGGTTCTCGTTGACCCGGTGGGGAGAATGAAATCCGAGGTTGAACCCTTAGGAGATAATTTCTCGCAGCTCCTGACGAGGTTCTGGACGCCCGGTTGGTTCTCACGCGTATTTCTTCAGGATAATTTCTTCCTCTGGCAGATCGCCTTCACTAAAGAGGAATCCTCTGTACTGCCTCAGCCCTAAGGCTGACCTTCGGCGGTTTGGTAAATCCGCTGCTATGAATCAGCCTTCAGAGATGGAACGATTGGCAATTACGGTTGCGGCGGTGGCGTAAGGCGGCTGTTCCCTCATACCTGGCCCAACATGCCTTGATCTCTTGCCTTCCAGCTTCGTTGCTCGGTCGTTACAGATCGCTGCGGATATGCGCCCCCCTCGCGCCTCGCTGGCAGGCAAAATCTCCTGCGGCATCCTGGGCCATCTCATCGAGAAGCAGCCGCCCGGAAGCCGGGAGCTCGCCTCGGATGGTGTTCACGAATTACCGTGAGATCGTCCGGCCAGCGGATGCGGAGAAGTGGTTCGGAATTACCCCTGAGGCGGTGGAAGCGACCCGGAAGCAGAGGTCAGAGGCCATCGAACATCGTGGCACTGCCGGTTGGGGCGGCGGCGTGAGGATTTCCCGCTGGTGCTGCAATCGGCTATTCCAAAGCTGCCCACCAACGGGCAGACGTCGGCAAAGGATGAAATGCGGGGGATTGTCGAGGGGATGAAGGCGAAGAAGCTGAAACAGAGCAATGCGTGCTTGCTGCCACTGCTGGCAAAGATGTAAAACGGCGGTGTGTATGGCGGCCATAGAAAGAGCTATCGAGTGGTTGGAGCAGAACAAAGGCTGTGGTTGGGATTGCCTGAAATGCAACTACGGAATCCGACTGAAGTTTGAGAAGCTGGACCAGGGCAGCCGCAAGCTGATTGTGGACGCCATTTCTTCCTGCGACGTGCCGACCTTTGAAAAGCACCGGCAACTTCTTTGGCTGCTGGCGTTGTTGGATGATGCCGAATTCGAGGGGTTTGTCAGCAAATGGGCTGAGCGAGCGCCTTTTGATCCTCGTCTCGCGTGGCAAATTATACACCTCTCCGTCGGCAATCAGGGTGTCTGGAGGTTCAATATCCGATGCCGGCCGCCGGCATTCAGACCCCTCTTCCATCTTCATTCCGCCATTGCTCCCTCGCTCCTGGCGGCGACTGTCCGCCCTGAGGCGCAACGGGAAGACGCGATGCACCTTCTCGATTATTTCGAGGCAATCGCAAATCGCCATCCTGTGCTTGAACAAGCGCTTCCGGCTTGGCGGGCAGAATTGGAGCGGCGCGAGTTGGAGCGGAAAGCAGAATTGCTGCGTCAGAAGGAGCGGGAGCAACGGGAGATTGAACGATGCAAGGCCGAAGCAGCGGCGCAAGAAGTGCGATTCCAGGCCGTCGAAGGCGAAGGACCGGCGGCGGTCCTTCGGGCGGTCGCGGATGCTGCACCGGCAATCGCGTCTGCATGTCCTGAGCGTTGGGCGAAAATCCCTGAGAAGGCTCTTAGCTTACTCTCTGACGACCTGCTCGAAGCGGTCGTGCAAAGGCTGTCCGGCGAGCGCATGTCTCCGGCTTGGCATGGGTTGACTAAGCGGATCGTGCATCTCCGCAAGTCTCGGGCGCGTTCTGAGGAGCGGCGCGCGTACCTGTGCCAAATTGAGCAATCGGCTTTGCCGGAAAAACTCAAGCGTGCATGTGAATCACGATGGTCGCTTACCTATTTCCCGGAGCATTGGGCGAGCGCGGCAAGCGAGCAAGTTGACCAAATCCCGGACGACCTGCGAACTCGGCTGCGGTCAAAGCTGCTGCGCTTACGGCGGCGCGGCCATTGGCGTGATCTCCGGCGATTGCTGGTGCGCGGAGAAGGAAGCAGCGCTTCCGGTCGCGCTGCCCGCGCTCAGGGCTAGAGGTTCGGGGCAGTGGATTGGTTCGGATTCCGGGGCGTGAAGCTGCATCCTCGAAGCAATGGGGTTGCACTATCGCTTTCGATGCCGAGGTCGAATTCTCAGCATACGTTTCGTACGACGACCCCGACTCCATGATTATCGACAGCTCAGAGGATACCAGGTTGAAATCTGGCAGCTTCTCGACCTTCCGGACGGGACGAAGGAAAAGAAGTGGCAGCGTGTCCAGACGCTCACGCCCCTTCGCCTGGGGAAACCTCTGACGAACATCCCGTTTGTCTTCCACGGCCCGAACGATTCGCGGCCTGAGATTGACAGATCGCCGATTGACGACATTGTTGCCGCGAACATTGACCATTACCGCCTGAACACCGATTACAAACACGGGATGCACTTCACTGCGCTCCCAACCGCCTTCGTGACGGGCTTCGACAAGAACGCGCAACTGCGCATCGGCTCCACGACTGCCTGGGTGACTGATACGCTTGGCGCCACTGCTGGGTATCTCGAATTTAAGGGCGACGGTTTGATGACTTTTGAGCGGGCGTTAGATCGCGTTGAACGCCTCCTGACTGTCCTGGGGTCCCGTCTGCTGGAAAGTCAGAAACGTGAGGCTGAGAGTGCTGAAGCTTTGGCCATTCGGCAGGCTGGCGAGGGCAGCGTGGTCGGTTCGATCTCGACCTCGGTGACTTTCTCGATGAATGCGGTGCTGCGCTGGGTCTATTGGTGGCACTCGACGGAGAACAAACCGGAAGACATCAGTGTTGAGCATCTCAATTACACGCTGAACACGGACTTTGACTCAGCGCTTCTGAGTGCGGTTAAAATTCAAGCCCTCGTTTCGGCCTGGCAGTTCGGCGCCATCAGCCAGGACACCCTCCTTCACAACCTCCGGACCGGTGAAATCCTTCCTAATGCGCGGACCAATGAGCAGGAGTTGGAACTGATTCGGACAGAGCCGTCCCCGCTGCGGCCTATGTCGTCCTTACCGAGTCCCCCTGTGTCCCCGCCGCCCTCCAGACCTCCCGCATGAAGGCGGAGGGTCGTCTTGGTTTGGCAATGCGCCGGGAGATTCTCCAATGCCTTCGAGAAGAGCAGCAAATGGAATGGCGCGGCGGGGCTGCTCGGCATCGGCCGGCAAACGCTCTACAATAAAGCCAAGGCACTTCGGATCGCACGAAGCGATTGGCGCGGTGACGAAGCCGCTTTGCCAGACACGGCATCAAGCTCTGATTTCGCCTCAGTTCCTTCGCCGAGAAGAATGTGGAACGCCCCCGCTAAGGCGGCCCGACGCGCTCGACCACGTGAATTCGCGCCAGCTTACCCGACTCATCTAGCACTAGGACCAGGGGCAAACCGCGGGCAGCTTCAAGCAGGTCCTTTTGCTCCTGGCTGGCTCCAGGAGGAGTTGGCAATGGTTGTGACATGGCTTCCTGGATCGTCTGGACTTTGATGAATTCAGCCGGTCGCGGCGCTTTCGGGGCGGGCGGTTGTTGGACGAATTTTGGCGGTGATCCAGCCTGCCTCGGAATAGGCCACCGCAGATGGAGGCTTTCCCAAGAGCACATGCCAAGCATGGCGATGGCCACTGCCCAAGTTAACTGGGCGCGGCGTTCAGCCTGCCGCGCGGTAAACCGCCGAGCTTCGCTGGCTGCCAATCGGGGCAGTTCTGCCGTTTCGTCAATGAGGCTCTTCAGGAATGGATGGAGGGTATCGGGCGGAGGATTCATTGAATGCTTAAGATGATTTCGCGCAGCCGCTCACGCAGTCGAGCGAGGCGGTGTTCAATGGCTTTGGGCGTCGCGCCGAGATCTGCCGACAGTTCCAAGGTGGACCAACCGTCGCAGTACTTGCGACGCAACAACGCCGCATCGTCAACTGGCAATTTTGCCAACGCATCTTCAGCAAGGGCTGAGGCATGATTGCTAGACGGATGCCAAGAGGCCTCCTTTTCGGAATGCAAGGCGCGCCAATGGGCGAATTTCTCCAAGAGAACCATCCGGCGCCTAACATTGCGGCCGTAATCGACCGCAGCGCACCGAACCAGGCAGGAAAGCCACCCCCAAAAATCCGATTCCTCGGCGAAGGGTTTGGCATGCCGGGCGATCCGCATATACGCCTGCTGCACGACTTCACTCGCGGCTGACGGATTGCCACAACAATGGGCGCCGTAGCGTAGGAGTGAGAGGTAGTATCGTTCGTGGAACCAAGCCCAAGCCTGCTCATCGCCAGCGGCCAAGCGGCGCGTCCATTGTGCCAGGGGACGCTTGGCACACCGCTCATTGATCCCGCTTTCCATTTCCGCAAGGATATGAGACCACGCGACAGCTCTAGAGTCATTTTTCACCGGGCATCCGCCTCATCGACTGTGCAAAAGCCTGCTCGGAAGCTTGGATGAAGCTCTCGATTCCGGCAATCCCATCCTCCACCCCGATGAGCACCACGACTTTTTGATCGTCGAGCGGAATAATACGAGTTAATGGATTTCTGGAAGGGTCGCGTCGCGGGACTCCACTGGAAATTTGGACAAGTTTGAGCCTCTCCTGCTCGAGCGTCTCGGCAGCTTTCACTAAGCGCGTGATGTTGCCCGTTCCGGGAAAAAGATGTGGAGCAGCGACCGCACGCATCTTGACGGTCGGAGCCTCCGTGGACGACGCCGTGATCCTCCAGATGTTTCCCCCGTTTTTCGCCTCTATAATTTTTTTGATAATCTCCGCCGCCTCATCCTCATTCCCTGCTACCTGGTGCGAATGATGAATCAACGAAGACTGATCGACCACTTCGACGGTGAGCACACCTTGGCTGAGAAAGGCAATGGATCTCGCCAGTTCGGGTAAAAGCACGTCGCGAATTTCGAAACGAGGCAGATCCACATTTTCTGCCGACGCGACGATCAAGAAGTTATCGTTGGTAAATGCATTCGTCCAGACCTGTTTCAGCCTGACCATAGGACCACCGTCAAATTTCATGCTATAGAACAACCCTCCATCTGCGATTCTCCCAATCCAAGCCTTTGCTGGCTCCTCTTTGGTTGGCGGACGGAATGGAGCTGCGATCTGGGCATTGAGCTCGGGGGCGGGAAATATTGCTGCGAATAGGGCAAGTACCGCCAAGGTCGTCCGCAAACTGCCGCGGTGAGACTGGATAAGAGTGGCTAAGGCATTTTTCATAGGTTGGTTTTGGTGGCGCGACGAGTTTTAGTTTTGGTTTATAGAAAACACAAATCTGCCTTCACCATGGAAACGCCCGCTAGGGGAGCTGTCCCCCGAAAAATTGAGCCTTTGAGGTGCATTATAGTGAATGCGGCGGGTCGAGCGACGCTTTGGCGGTCGTTTCAGTGGCTTCGATGCCCACCCACACTTTGGTGACCTTTCGAGCAATTCCTGTGATTCGGTACCGTTGCGCTACGGCTTCAACAGAGGGGTTTGTCAACCGCACTCTTACGCCCAACACGTCAACCTTTTTCGATAAAATCTTTTTCGTGGTCCTTCGCCTATTTGCGGCACGATTCGCGGCGATTCGACCGCTCGGATATCCGCGATGAGTGTGCCGCCTTTCCCGCGAAAACAGGGTGTAATCTGCGCTCTCCGCGAAATATGCGGCCGATCTATGTCGTTAAAATACAAACTGAAATCGAAGGACGAAGCTCCGGCGGAACTCCAGTCCCATTACGTCGAGCGCGACGGCGCGTTCTTCCTCGATGCCGAAGGCGTTGCGGACAAAGCGAAACTCGATGAGTTTCGGACGAACAACGTCGCACTCCTCAAACAGGTCGATGATCTGAAACGGAAATATGACGGGATCGACTCTGATACGGCCAGGCAACTCGAACAGGCCAAACGTGATCTGGAAGAGAAGGTTGCGCTCAAAGCGGGTGAAGTGGATAAGGTCGTCGCCAGCCGGGTGCAGTCAATCAAGGGCGACTTGGAGCGCACTGCGGCTGAACGCGATGCCTTGAACGCCCGGCTCTCCGACATTCAGATTAACCAGGGCGTGATCGTGGCGGCGTCCAAGCGCGGGCTGCGCTCCACGGCCATTGCGGATGTCACTTTGAGGGCGCAGCGCGTCTTCAAGCTGGTGAACGGCGTTCCCCAGGCTCAGGACGGTGACAGAATCCGTTACGGCAAGGATGGTGTGACTCCAATAACCCTTGATGAGTGGGTGGAATCTCTCGTCACAGAGGCCCCTCATCTCTTCGAACCAAGTGCCGGTGGCGGGGCCACGGGCAACAGCTCCGGCGGGGCTGCGAGCGCAAAGAATCCTTTCCGCAAAGGCGCGGACTGGAACTTGACCGAGCAAATGCGCTTGCTCAGAACCAATCCCGCCCTTGCTGGCCAACTGAAAGCGGCTGCCTGAGCAGGATTACAACCGGAGTTTAATCCATGGTAAAAACCCAAGTGGCGGACATTATCGTCCCCGCAATTTTCGAGAAATACGCCATTGAGCGAACGGCTGAACTCTCCAATTTCGCCCAACGCGGGATTGTGCAGAACGACGTGGTTCTTCAGCTCACCGCGGGGCACCGCATAATTAAAATCACATTTGCAGAGGGTGGTCCAATCGAGGCGGTCGGACTTGTCCAGCAGCACCTCATGATCCTGCGGAGCGCGGGTGGCGCGTTGGGTGGAGCAGTCCAGTAGTGCGTAACCCATGAGAGAAGGTAGACAACTATTGGAGGCACGCATTTCGCTATTTAATTTCTTCGCTCGCGAGCTGGAAGCCACATCAATCGCTCGACCCGGGGCTCGCGGTCGTCAGTCGGAGAATGCCCAAATCCACAGGTTGCTCCTCCCCGTCACCAAGCGTCGGAGGTATATTCACATCCATTTCGAGGGAGCCGATGATTCGGAGATTTTCACGCACATTATCAAAATTCGTGGTGGGTAAATCGAGTAGATTAATCTTGAGCTTGTAATCGGCGGATGGAACATCCTCGATCCGGAATGATCCGTCCGCTGCGAAAACGGCGCCATAGACCTGGGCCAACTGTGGGACGCCCGAAGCAGCTTTAAGCGTGAGGACCACCGAGTTTTCAGTCCAGAGGATTGGCCTGGTGTTCCCCGGCACCATAGTCCTGCCCAGGACGGGCCGGCCGGTGCCACCCAGGTTAAGGCGAGCGGTCTCTCCAGGGTGAACGCGAACTGGTACCCCGTGGCTGCCAATCGGGGAATCCACGCGCAGTTTGCCAAGTGGACGAACGCGGATGGCATGCTCGACCATCCATTCTCCGGGTGGAACGGTCTCGAAGACGAATCTGCCTTCTTGATCCGTCTGGACGTCGAACGCCATCGAAACATGTGGCGACCCGTCAGAATCATGCAGCCGATCAAGGCGGATGCCGGCTCGATCGAGTGGTTTGCCGTTGAGGCGCAACGTCCCTTCAATCCGGCCCCAGGGTTGCAGCGTGATGACGACATTGGAACTCATCTTATCATAAGGCACCGCTTGGAAGCCCTCTGCATGAGCAATAACTACGGACTCCGGAGCGTACTTAGGCGGCAAACGGAATTGGCCTTCGCCATCGGAGATCGTGCCGATGTAGAACGTGTCAATCCCCAGCTTGCCGGGCTGGCTCATCTGGGCCCACTCATTGTGGCTGCATATGACTAGTGTCGCCCGCGCCGCGAATTCGCCTTTTGGAGTGAGGACAACTCCCGAGCACAGGGGAGATCTGGAGAGTTCCATTTGCAGGTGCACGTTCCCCACTGCCGTGACCTCATTCGTCAACCGGCAAGGCCGATAACCATCGGCTTGTGCCTCAAGGGCATAACGAATTGCCCCGGGCGAAGTCTTGAGCCGAAGGATCCCGTCGGTGCCCGCGTCCTCAGGTCGCGTAGTAAAGCTCGATAAGCTTCCATTTTTTTCACGCGTCGTTTCCCAAATTTGCACGCGCGCTCCGGATGGTGGCCTTTTGGTCTCGGCTTCCACGACCTGAATGACAATGCGCACGGGAGCCCCGGTTTGCTTTGTCAGTTTGATGACCTGCTCTGTCCCATTCGCGATCAATTGGATCCTTCCCTCGGACTCATGTTCGGAGGCCTCGACCGCATATTCCTGGCTGGAAGGCGCATTTTCCCAGGAAAACCTGCCTTCAGTATCGCTCTTGGTGTGCCATTCGAAGATCGTCCTCGAATCCGCTGTGGGGCTTCGCGGTTTGATGATCGCGTGCGCGATGGGTTGCTCCAATTCGTCCACCACGCGCCCAAGCAAGAGTTGGCCATGAGGAAGCGTCACGCGCAGCCGCTCTGCTCGCGCATCGACGAAAACCGTCGTAACGAGGGGGGCAAGGCCCTCCGCCTGCACGGTGAGGGAAACTTCACGAGGACAACCATTGTGGAACTGGAAGGTGCCCTCGTCACTGGTCAGGCTTGTTCGCTGCGGATCGCGAAAGGCGAAATCCTGTGTAATTTTCGCCCCGGCGACAGGCTGGCCCGCCTCGTCGATCACCGCGCCCACAATTATGAGTCCGGATTTGATCTGCATTACTGATTTCGCCGCCAGAAGATCCATCTCAGCCACGCGTTCCACACCCACGGTCGCGGGCGAGTCCGGCGAGTCGGAGGCATAGAGCTTCTCCTGATAGCGCGGGTGAACTAGTCGGTAGTCGATCATCCCAAACCTTTTCGGCACGTGGCTGCAAGTCCAGCGCCCGCGTTCATCCGTCGCTTCCACGTGATAATCGCCCATCATGGTGAGGCGCTCACGGGATCTCGAAGCGCCCGGACTCGGGCCGGAGACGCTGAAAACAACCCTCACGCCGGAAATCGGAGCCTGTTGCTCATCTAAAACAACTCCTCCAATCGTGACAGCGGGATCGAGCTTTAGAGTGTATTCCGCCGGGATTTCGCCAATGTGGTCCTCTTGCGATTTCGACCAGCTCAGGAATTTCGGCACGTAGCCGTCGCGGAAAATCTCGATCTGATGACTCCACGAATTGCCTGCCATAGGGGAGTACGAGATCATGGTGGCGCCTTTCTCATCTGTAACGAAGCTGTTCGTCGTCCGGTCAGCAGAGGTTTCTGACACGAGGGTCAATCGAGCGTTCGTTACAGGAGCATCGGTCTGCGAGTCCAGCACGCGCATCTGCATCTCTGCCATATCGAGCGGAGTGCCTGCGACTCCAGCCTTGGCCGGAGTTCCAAGTGCAACCTGCGCCGGGGCAGGCGAAGACGGAGGTGGCGTTGACTTCGCCAAAAACTGCGTCTTCGCTTCCGGTTCGCGCTTCCGAGTTAATATCACAACCGCCATTGCGATTAGCATCGCGATGCTCCCGAATCGCACAGCGAGGATCTTGAAATGCTCACGCGCCAAAGCCTTCAAGGTTTCGCCGCCCAGGGTGGCAACGCCAGCCCCCTTTATCGTTCCGGCCAAACGGAACGCTGTTGCCAGGACTGCAGCCAAGCTTCCCGGAGCCGCTTGAACCGAGTAAACGGCCAAACCTCCGCTTAAAGCTCCCATCGAAACCGCCTTGCCGCGACGAGCAAGCAGGATCCGCAATTTGTCGATCGCTCGTGTGACGCGTTTTTGGGCGCTGTCCTCGCTCACACCCATTGCGACTCCTACTTGCTTCAACGTCTTCTTCTCAAAAAAGCGAAGCAGAATGGCGATGCGGTCCTTCTCGCCAAGATGCTCCAATGCTTCGTCTAACAATGGCGCAACTTGTTTCCAGGCGGCCTCAGTTTCGGTCGGATAAATGTCGGATTGCATGGTTTCCCCTTCGTAATGCCGCCGTCGATTTTCGAGACGCCGCGCATTGCTCGCCGTGAACCGGGTGGTGCGCAAAAGCCAGCCTGCCAGAACCGTCTCCCGCCGGATGGTTCCGGCTTTGCGGGCAAGGACCATAAAAACGGCCTGGGTCACATCCTGTGCCGCCTGGACCTGGCCAGTCTGGCGCCATGCCGCCGAATAGACCAGGTCAATGTAACGCGTTGCGAGAGTGCGGAACGCCTCCTCACAACGTTCGTGGGCATAGCTCTGTAACAGTTCAAAATCGTTCATAAACACGAAGCTTCATATAAAGAATGTCTTACCAGCGGCAAACCCGACAGAGTTTTTGTAATTTGGCCTATAAGAGCCTGTTTTAAAATTCCGTGTGGTTCTGTTTTCGTGCGCTGGATGGCGAGGCGCGACGAGCGAGCATACCCGCCAGGGGTCTGTGACCGAGGAGCAACAAAGGTAGTCGGCGTACGAAAACCCTCCGGGCGGCGGGTCTTTTGTCTGCTGCCTGCGTTGACTCGGCCATCACAGCCCGCTGCGGGGATGCTCCGGCCTCGCCGCCTTGGCCACAGCCAAAATCCCTCGCCGCAGGACCCCACGCAATTTTAAAACAGGCTCTAAAACTTTCTCCTGATAATTTGTCCAGGGTTGATCGTACCCCGGGAGCGCCTCATTTGCCTTGCGGCAGGCCAAAAAAGCGACGAGGACTTTCTTGCTGGCTCCGCTCCACGTCCATTTTCCGCGCTTCGTATAAATACGCGCGCAGCAGTTCTCATCATGGCAATGTGGGACGACATGGTCGGAAGGACGAGTTCCACGAGTCCCTGATCTATTAGAGCGTGTTTTAAAAATCGCCCGGTCAGGGGACCGGGCCTACAAAAGAGCCGATTTCCCGCCGTTTCGTGTAGGCCACGTGCCCTCACGCGGCGCGTTCGTAGGTTTTTAAAACACGCTCTTAAGAAAATGGGGACTCGTGGAACTCGTCCTTCCGAAAATTGTGCCGATCCCCTGCCATAATGAGGGTTGCTGAGCCCCGCGCAACACCGCTTGCATTCTGAATGTTTTTGGGGATAAACTGCCCGCGTGAAATCCATTTTGCTCATTTTGCTTTGCAGCGCGCTTGCGTCATTCAGCGCCCAGAGAACGCTGGAGGTTTACTGGATCGATTCCGAAGGCGGTGGGTCAACACTCATCGTCACGCCTGCGAATCAAGCAGTCTTGATCGATTCAGGAAATCCTGGCGGGCGCGACGCCTCGCGGATTTTCAAAGTTGCCAGCGAAGTGGCCGGAATCAAGCGCATCGATCATTACATCACGACTCATTTCCACCTCGACCATTTCGGCGGCGCGGCGGAACTGTCGGAGAAAATCCAAGTGGGCACGGTTTGGGACAATGGCGTTCCCGCGACTGACCCGGACGGCGGCACAAACACGGAGCGATGGCTTAACACGGCGGCGCCTTACCAGAAGATGAAATGCGAGAGCCGCCGAAGAATTACTCCTGGCACGGTGTTGTTGCTGAAACAACTCGAGGGCACGCAAAAGCTGGTTCTGCGCTGCGTCGCGGCGAAGCAAGAGTTCTTTCATCTCCCCGGCACGCTTAGGACGAACAACGCTCTGTGCGCGGGTGGACAGGAAAAGGACCCCGACACCTCTGACAACAGGAACAGCATTGTAATCATCCTCGATTACGGTGACTTTCGGTTTTTCGATGGGGGCGATCTCACCTGGAACACCGAAAGGGACTTGGTATGCCCGACCAATTGGATTGGCACCGTGGACGTTTACCAAGTGGACCATCATGGCCTTGATGTCAGCAACAACCCGCTTCTGGTGAAATCCCTCGCTCCGACTGTTACGGTGATGAACAACGGCTCGACTAAGGGCACCGGGCCGGAAACTATGTCCACGCTTAGAAGCACGCCTTCGATCCAGGCTAGTTATCAACTCCACAAAAATCTGCGACCAGACGAAGAAAACAACACGCAGGATGATCTTATCGCCAACCTCGGCCGCGATTGTGCCGGGAGTTTCATCAAGCTCTCCGTGGCGCTCGACACGAAGTCCTATACGCTTAGCATTCCCGCGACGGGACACCACCGAGAGTTTCGAACCAAAGAACGGTGATCCCAAAAATCGGTTAGCCGCCGTTGAGTGGATTTGTCTCTAGAACGAGGCGTGACGAGCGAGCATATCTGCGAGGAATCTTGCTACGGTGGCAGGGCTTGTCCTCTCACGGACTGCGAGCGATGGCGGAAGGAGCCAGGCGGTTGCGGGCTCAATATAAGGAGTTTCGCTTAGCGGGGTAGAAAACCCGTTCGGCATTGGGCAAGGCCTTCGGCCCTTCGCTTTGAACACAGCCTGCTGGCCCCGTTCGCCGACGGGGCCTACTTCATCAACAGCATTTGGCGAGCGCGTTTAATGGAGCGGTTGAGCTGGCGCTGATAATGCGCCGGGAGACCCGTGTATTTGCGGGGTAGTATTCGGCCTTGATCGGTGACGAACTGCCTGAGCAAATTGACGTTTTTGTAGTCGAGCGCATCCACTGTAAAATCAATCTTGGGTTTGGGACGTGGAGTGCGTTTCTCGACTGAAGTGGACTTGCCGCGCCCTCTTTTTGAGTCGCGTTTTTCTGTGTGGGTTTTACGAGGCATAAAATTACTTCACTTCCCGATGCAGCGTATGGCGGCGCAGGGCCGGATTATATTTTTTAATCTCCAGCTTTTCGGTCTTGAGTTTTTTGTTGCGGGTGGTGGTATAGCGGGAGGGCGACTTGCCTTCTTTGCGCGCCTCGGTGCATTCGATGGTAATGATTTCTCGGGCCATGATTTGTTATTCCTTTTCCTTCACCGGCTTCTCTTCCACTTCATCTTCTTCTTCCACCTCGACGGCGCCAGCGCTATCGACGGTGCCCAGAGCGCCCAGGCGGCGCTGACGCAAGGCCCCTTCCCGTTCCAACTGGCCTTGGGCCTCGACCGTGAAACGGGTCCAGGGAATCGCCGCCAAACGGGTCTTGGGAATGGTTTTTCCGGTCAATTCGCAAACACCATAAGTATTTTTCTCGATACGCTTGAGGGCCTCCTCGATTTCGTAAATGGCATCCTGGTCTGAGGATAGCAAACTTAAGGCAAAATCGCGATCAAAATTATCGGTCCCTGAATCGGCCATATGGAGGCTGTAGCCAGGCATTTCTTCAGCGGACTCTTTGGCCAGGCCATTCATCTGGTTGAGCAGTCGATCCCGGAGATCCATTAAATCCTTATGAAATTTGGCCCACTCCGGTTTGATTTTTATATTGGCCGGCTTAAACTTCGCGTTTTTCTGAGGCATCTGGCCCAGGATGGCCGCGGCCGTGGCGATGACTCGCTGCTTGTTTTTCGCCGCCGGAACGCTCTTTTTCGTTGGTTTTTTATGCGTTGTCACAACAGGGTTTTTTTAACTTGCATTGCTAAATTGCTTCTCGTTTCAGGTGGACCTTATCCCTTCATCCATCGAGAGTGGGCGAATGTAGCAAAGGAATTCAAATAAGCCACAAGAAAATGAAAAAAAAGAGAAGCAGCGAGGGTTTCGGGAATTATCAGCCCTTCTCAATCGAGGCATAGGCATTATGGTTGTGGATGCTTTCGTAGTTTTCAGCTTCGACCTTGTACCAGGTTACGTCGGGATGGGCATTGAGTTTCACAACCACATTACGGACGAGGTCCTCCACGAAAACGGGATTTTGGTAGGCCCGCTCCGTGACAGCTTTTTCATCCTCCCGTTTGAGCAATGAGAACAATTCAGAGCTGGCCGAGCTTTCGATCATGGCGATCACGTCTTCAATCCAGATGGCTTGGGCAGAGCGAAGTTGCACCGTGACCTCCCCGCGCTGGTTGTGCGCGCCGTAGGCGCTGATCGCTTTGGAACAGGGGCACAAGGTGGTCACCTGCGCCTTAACCGTCAGCACAAAATCAATGTCCTTTCCGCAAGCGGTCGCGTCGAAGCGAGCCATGTAATGCACCACGCCTTCCCTGCCCGAAACCGGCGCTTTTTTGGTTAGAAAAAATGGGAACTCCATCTCCAGATGCGAGGTGCTGGCGTTCAGTTTCTTTTGCATGGCCAGCAGAATATCAGTGATATTGTCCACATGGACGACACTGCCATGCGCGTTGAGCACCTCAATAAAACGGCTCATGTGGGTGCCTTTAAATTCCTTCGGCAAATCCACAAACAATCCGATGGTGGCGACGGTATTCTGAAGAGCATGCGCCTTGTCGCGGATTTGGACGGGAAAGCGCAAGCCTCGCACGCCCACCTTGTCGATGCGCAATTGGCGATGGTCCCGCTCGCTCTGCTTATCGTGCAGTAAAGATTTCGATTTGGTCTTGGTCATAGAAGCCAGCCGAGCTCAAGCCTGATTAAAGGTAACAGCCGCACGGACGTTTGCAAAGATTTCCGCAATTCAATTCCTACTCGGCGCTTGCCATCCCCCTCAGCTTGTGAAAACTCTTCCGGCATGGAACACCTTAAACTGCACATTCCTGGCCCGGTCGAAGTCAGTGAGAAGACCTTCCGCGCCTTTTGCTCGCCGATGATCGGGCATCGGGGGCAGGGATTCAAGGAGCTTTATGGCCGAATCCAACCGCAATTACAGACCCTGCTTTACACCCGGCAACTGGTCTTTCTTAGCACCAGTTCCGCTTGGGGGGTTATGGAAGGGGCCCTCCGCAATCTGGTTTCGAAAAAGGTCCTGTGCTGCATGTGCGGAGCTTTTTCGGACAAATGGCTCGACGTCGCCCAGCGTTGCGGCAAGGCAGCCGAGGCCTTAAAGGTGAATTGGGGCTCTCCCATCCAAGCCGAGCAAATTGAGGCCAAACTCGCCACCGGAGAGTTCGACGCCCTCACACTCATCCACAATGAGACCTCTACCGGGGTGGTCAGCCCGCTCTACCAAATCGCCGCCCTCAAGGAAAAATTTCCAGATGTCATGTTCATCATCGACGCTGTCAGTTCGATGAGCGCCACCAAAATAGAGTTCGATGCCTTGCGGGTGGACGTGCTGCTCGCCGGCACTCAGAAGGCCTTTGCTCTGCCCCCGGGATTGACCATCTTCACGTGTTCGCCCGCGGCGCTTGTCAAGGCGGCGCGAGCCAGGGACCGGGGATACTATTTCGACTTCGTTGAGTTTCAAAAAAATGCGGAACAGAACATGACGCCAAGCACGCCGAGCATCGCCCACATTTATGCGCTGGCCTCGAAGCTGGACGATATCTTTGCCGAGGGAGTGGAGGCGCGTTACGCGCGCCATCTAAAATTGGCCAAAAACACTCGCGCCTGGGCTCGGCGCCAAGGTTTTACCTTGTTTCCCGAAGACGAATACGAATCGGTCACGTTGACCTGCATCAGCAACGGGGCCAAGCCCGAAGGGCGCATTGTCGATGTGGCCAAACTGCAGAAATTGGTTAAAGACGAAGGATTTCTGATTGACGGCGGCTACGGCAAAATCAAAGGCACCACGTTCCGCATCTCGAATATGGGGGACGAAACCGAAGCCACTATGCAGCAGCTTTATGATGCGCTGGATAAGGCCATGAAGAATCTGTGAAAAATCCCCGGGTCGGGGACCCGCCTGCAGAGCAGTCCGGTTTCAAGCCATTTCGTGTAGGCGGGCGTGCCCTCACTCGGCGAACCCATAATTTTTAACACAGGCTAGCTTCACTAACCCCCGCCCTTCCTTGGGCCAGTCTTTTTCACACCGCCCATCGCTTCGCCGATAAACAATCGGCGATACGGCCGATTACCAATCTGCGCTACAGTTTCGTCGGTAACGCCGACTGGCAGTCGGCTGTATCGCGGATTGGCAATCCGCTTACTTTCAAAAACGTCGCGTCGCGCAGTAGTGTCTCGCGCTAGGCGCATACACTGTTTCAACGGTTTTTGATCTCACGCTTGGAACAACGACCCCCCCCGTTGAAGCGGCGCTCAAGCAGGGTGTGACACGACGTGCCTCGACAATTCGATCCGGACCTCGAGATTTGCGAAGTCTTTCCTCACTTGCTGGCGGCGGCCTTCAAAATTTCTGCCACCAGGGCATCGGACAGATTTCCTCCAATGGGGAAGCTCATCTGCAACTGTCCGGCGGCATCGATTATAAGCGTGCGAAAACTGTGATTGAAGAATGCGCCTTCGGATTCAATCGTCACTTCCGAAAGCCGGGCCAGTTCGGCGATCTTCTCCCGCGGCCCAGTCAAAAAGCTCCAGTGCTTTGGGTCATAGTGATACCTCTCCGCGTAGGCCTTGAGCACCGCCGGCGAATCGAAGTCGGTGTCGAAGGACACGGACAAAAAGTGCCAATTGGCCGGAGCATCAGGCAAAGAAGCCAGTTTTTTCGAGGCTTCCTCAAAGTTTTTGGATAAACGGGGGCAATAGTCTGGAATGGGGCATCGAGTGAAGAAAAAAGTGATCGCCAGAGCCTGACCTTTAAACCGGCTCAAGCTTACGGCCTGCCCTAACTCGTTGGTAAACTGGTAATCAAGGAGGGGATGATGGTCCGCAACCGGCGGTCCCTGGCTAGAGGTTGTGAGATTGGATTGCGGGAAGGGCAGCGTTTTTCGAGCCGTTCGGCAAATGCGATCAATCCAACTTTGCTCTTCTGCAACCAACAGTCGAAAGGATATTTCGTCCCCGGTTTGCAAGCCCCTCAGCTCTGCGGGATTCTTAACTTTGAAGGGCATAGTCATTGAGACCATATAATTTGAAATCGTCTCATGTTGAATGATTGCTGTCTGTTCGTCCGGCTTCAGTTCTTTGACAATTCCTTTCACCAAAAATGTTCGAAACCCCGTCGCAGATGATGCAGAAGGGGAGGGTAGCAGGTGGGGGGGGTGGCAGCAGCAGGATACGAAGAAACCGGGGAGCGGTGCCAACCACAAAAGCCGCAAAATTATCATGCCACCTAATTGTGGTTCTGCCAGCCAAAAATGCAATAGCCAACAACCATCTCATTCAATAGGTATGACAGATCTTCAGCCATGATGAAGCCGCAAGCGGCGGCGTGCGGACTTCTGGCCAGGTCCGGGAGATCAGGCGGGCAAGTGGACGGTGAATTCGGAGCCTTGCCCAACCTGGCTGGCGACTTCCACGCGTCCATGGTGTGCTTGCACGAAGGCTTTCACAAGACTGAGTCCCAATCCGAGGCCGCGCTGGGAGCGGCTTTTGTCGCCACGGTAAAGACGGTCCCAAATTCTATCTTGTTCCTCCGCCGGAATCCCCATTCCGGTGTCGCGGAATTTAAGGGTGACTTCGGAGGTGTCATGGGCGCCCTGGATGTTTATCTGCCCCCCTTCGTTGGTGTACTTAAGGGCGTTATCGAGAAGGTTTGCAAAGACCTGTCGGATGCGCGCCGGATCCACCACCGCTTCGCAAGGGGCCGCGAAATCGGTCGTGATGCTGATCTTTTTTTCCTCCGCGACTCCCGCATAAACGTCCACCACCTCACGAACCAAAGAGCACACGTCCAACTTCTGCAGGGAGAGATTGATGGCGCCGGATTCCGCTTCAGCGACATCCATCAGGGTCCTCAGAATAGTCAGCACGCGTTCCGATTCTTCGACACAGTCAGCGAGGGCTTCTTTCAGTTGCGCGCTGTCTGGGGGGGAGCGGAGAGCCATTTCGGCCGAGCCTCGCATCCTGGCGAGGGGAGTGCGGAGGTCATGGGCAACGTTATCGAGGGACTCGCGCATGCTCTTGATGAGGGATTGGTTTTTTTCCAGCATGCGGTTAAACAACCGGGCCAACTGATCCAACTCGTCCTCCGAGGCGCGCAGGGGAACGCGCCGGCTGAGATCGCCGGTGTCGATGATCGATTGCGCCGTGGAGACGATTTCCCGCATGGGTTGCATGGCCCGATACGCAAAAAGCACCCCGCCAATGAATCCCAACAACAGGATGGGGATGGTGACGGCCAGGAAGTTCCTCCGAAACGGTTGCAGGATCATCTCCCGGCTGTTGGTGCTGCGGCCCACCTGCAAAATCGAGCCGTCGGAAAACCGCCTGGCGGCCAGAGTGAAGTCGCGCTCCTCGTCTTTGGGGATTCGGACCCAAACGACGCCGCGCGGCAGTCCGAATTCCAGCGTAGGTGGCTCAAATTGAATCCAATCTTCGGGCGCGGTGAGGAATAGAACATTGTTGAAAGGCCCGACCACTCGCACGAAAAGAGATTTTTCCTTTCGCGCCTCGCCGCTGCGCGCAATCCAACTCCTCAGCGCCCCGACGCCGCCACTCTGGTAAAGGGCCGAGTATTCTTTGAGGTGAGATTCGATCACTTCACGGTCTTTGCGCTGCAACGCCGAAGCCAGCAGCAGATAAACAAGGAGGAACAACACTGCCGCGCTCAGGGTAAAAATGGAGGTGTACCAGAGGCTCAGCCGGACGCTGAAGTTGCGCCCCAACCGTCTAAGCAGGTTTGATGACATAGCCAACCCCCCGCAACGTCTGGATCATTTTCTTGGGAAAATCTTTGTCCACCTTGTTGCGCAAGCGGCAGACGAGCACGTCCACCACGTTGGTCTGGGGATCGAAGCTGTAATCCCACACATGCTCCAAAATCATGGTTTTGGTCACAACCCGGCCTGCATGGCGCATCAGAAATTCCAGCAACGAAAACTCGCGGGCCTGCAACTCGACGACCCGGCCATTACGAATGACTTCCCGGTTAAGCAAATCCAGTGTGAGGTCGCCAACGGTCAGCCTGGTCGGTTCGGACGCATGAGTCGCGCGGCGAATCAGCGCCTGTAGCCGCGCCAGCAATTCAGAGAATGCGAACGGTTTTACGAGATAATCATCGCCTCCAGCCTGGAGGCCCCTAACCCGATCATCGACGGTGGCTTTGGCGCTGAGGATGAGCACGGGGAGTTGCATTTTTTCGCGCCGTAAAGTTTGGACGAGACTCAAGCCATCGAGCTTCGGCAACATGAGGTCCACGACGGCCGCGTCGTACGGAACCGAGCGCGCCATCAGGAGCGCCTCCTCCCCGTCGAGGCAATGGTCCACCGCAAATCCGTTCTGCTTGAAACCCTGCACCACGAAAGAGGCAATCTTCTTGTCATCTTCCACCACCAAGAGTCGCATCGTGTCTGGATTCACAGTAAAGCTCCTGGCGCGAAATACAATAGCGGGCCTCCGCAAACGGTCGTTAGATTCTGCGGGGGTTTCACTCGAACCCTGGCTCCACCCCATTATTCAGGCGAACGGAGCCTTCGCCTTCGCCCTTCTTCCACTGGAGGGGAATAGAAGAACCGCCCTTGGCACGTTTTGGAGAACTGCGGCCCTCTGATGGCTTGTCCTGGCATCGGCGCATTTTGTTCCGGGTTCGCTCCCGCGTTGCTCCGATGCCCCTCATCCCTCGCTTCTCCCCTATGAAGAGGAAGGACGAGTTCCACGAGTCCCTCGAATCCCTTGGCCCCGGCATCTTCAGGGACTCGTGGAACTCGTCCTTCCGCGAACGCATGGGAAGGGATAGAGGAAAAGGGGTCACCCCGATGAGGGCCAGGGTGGAACTTCCCCGAAACAGTCGCCCCGCTGGCGTTGGAGCGCTAGACTCATGTTGTTGAGCGCGAGTTCTCATATTTTCAACGTCAATTGCAAGGTTCCTGTTTCGGGGTCGTTTTGCGTTCATGTTACCCTTAGCCGGCTTTGGACTCGTCCACTACGACATAATGGCTTCCTCCTTTGCTCCACACGCGAAGCAGAAGTTTTTTGTCCTTCACGTTATCCGTGAGCTTGACGGCATCATCCGCGCTGGTGACGGGTTTGCGGTTGATTTCCTGAATGACATCGCCAGAACGCAGGCCCGCCTCATGAGCGGCAGAATCCGGGGTTACATCTGTCACCAGCGCGCCTTTGACGTTTGCTGGCAAACCAAGCTCGTGGCGCGCTCCATTGTCGATATCTGTCACTGCGACCCCATTGAGAGAATCACTGCCGGAGGCGTCCTGGTTTTTGTGTTCTGATGACGCCACATCCGTGCTGGGAAGCTCCTTCACCACCACGTCAAGGGTCCGCGCCTTGCCATCGCGCAGTATCTTGACGGAGGTTTTGGTGCCCGGGGCGATCTGGGAAACCTGGAGTCTCAGGTGACGGCTATCGCGAACTGCCTTGTCATTGAACTCGGTTATTACGTCTCCGTTTTTCAGGCCGGCTTTTTCCGCCGGGCTCTTCGGCACCACGTCTGAAACCACCACGCCAGAGGTGTTCTTTAAATCAAACTCCTTGGCTAGCGCGGAAGTGAGATCCTGGATATTAATGCCGAGAAAACCTCGCACGACGCGGCCATTCCTGACCAAGCCCTCCATAACGTTGCGCGCAATGTTCGACGGCACGGCAAAACCGATGCCCTGGTTGCCCCCGCTGCGGGTGAGGATGGCGGTGTTGATCCCAATCAGACGCCCATCGGCATCGATGAGCGCACCGCCGGAGTTTCCCGGATTGATGGCGGCATCCGTTTGAATGAAGTCCTCATAATCAAGACCCAGATTGCCGCGGTCCTTGGCGCTGACAATCCCCATTGTCACCGTTTGGCCCACTCCGAATGGGTTGCCAATGGCGAGCACGAGGTCTCCCACTTCTATCTTGTCGCTGTCGGCCAAATCTATTGCCGGCAGATCCTTGGCATCCACTTTTAACACGGCGACGTCGGATTTCGGATCCTTGCCGACGATCTTGCCGATGAGTTCGCGACCGTCGTTCAACGCCACTTTGACCTCATCCGCGTTCTCCACCACATGGTTATTGGTCAGGATATAACCGTCCTTGGTGACGATCACGCCCGAGCCTAGTCCGTGCTCTTTGGGGGTGGGAAAGTTTCGCCTTCCACCCCGGCTGGAATCCTCTCCGAAGAAGCGGCGGAAAAACGGATCATCCAAGGGTGGTATGTCCGCGCTGGGAATATTTTTCCCTTTGGTCGTGACGAAAACCTTCACCACGCTGGGAGCGACTTTTTTGACCACGGGCGCAAAACTGGTCCCGCCCCTTCCCTCGCGCGACACTGGTTGGTCGATGACGTTTAAACGGACGGGGGCTGCGGCCTCTGTCGCCTGCGATGGATGCATCCACGCCAGGCCCGAAACTCCCGCCGCCGCGAGCGTTCCCACCAGGAGCGCGACGCGAACAGGCGGAGCGAGTCTAAGAATCCATTTTTTCATAATTGAAGTCGTTGTTTCATTATTCATATCGTCTTTAACATGATGCGCCCGCATGACATGAGACTTTCTCCAGTATTACAGATATGTAATGGTGGCTAACCGTCCCCAGGGCACCGAGGAGAGGGAGAAGCACGGGGAGGATTCAGGGATTTAAAGCTCGAAACTGGCCCTGCCTCCGACGACCTCCGCCCCCGCGGCCAGTCGCTGCAGAATGGCATCCGTGTCATAAACACAACCGCCCCATGCGCCGCCACCAGCTTGCTGGAGCGCGGCCCATAGTCTCGTGTCCTCGGGCAGTTGGGCAGCGGGGGCAAGGTCATCGCGGGAGGCTCGTCGCGAGAGAATTTCCGCCCCTTCCTCAGGGCTGAATCTTCTCCCGCCCTCCCCGATAAAGTCAACGCTGCCTTCCAGCCTCTGCCGATCGATCACGATTCGAATCCAGTCCCCTTCGCGCAGTTTTCCAATGGGACCGCCGGCCAGCGCTTCCGGCCCAATGTGTCCGATGCAGGCCCCGGTCGATACGCCGGAGAAGCGCGCGTCGGTGAGAAGCGCGACATGTTTGCCGAAGGGAAGATGCTTTAGGGCCGAGGTGAGTTGATAAGTTTCCTCCATGCCGGTCCCCAGGGGGCCGCAACCGGCCAGCACGAGAACGTCCTCAGCCTGAATTCGCCCTTTTTTAATTGCGGCGATGGCCGCTTTCTCGCTGATGAAAATGCGGGCAGGTCCTTCCTTGCGATAGACTCCATCGGGTTGGACAATGGCGGGATCGATGGCCGTGCTTTTAATCACCGAGCCTTCCGGCGCCAGATTGCCTCTTGGAAAAGTAAGAGTGTTAGTCAAACCGCGGGATTTCGCCCCTTCGGGTGACATAATCACGTCCTCCGGATCCACTCCGTCTGCCGCGCGAAGAATGTCGCGGAAACGCCGGCGACGTTCGCAGCCTTCCCACCACTTGAGATTTTCTTCGAGTGTTTGGCCCGTCACCGTCAGCACCCCCGTGTCCAGCGCGCCCATTCGCCGCAGGCGCAACATTATTTCGGGGACCCCGCCAGCGAGAAAAACGCGCACCGTTGGGTGGTGCGTCGGACCGTTAGGAAGAACATCGACCAGCCGCGGCACCTGACGGTTGACCGCGATCCAATCCTCCACGTTGGGACGGCGGAGCCCGGCTGCATGGGCAATGGCTGGGACGTGCAGCAAAAGATTCGTCGAGCCGCCCACGGCGGCGTGGACAGCCATCGCATTTCGAATGCTGGCGGGCGCGAGAATGTCTTTCATGGCCAGCCTCTTTTGCTCCAAGGCGCAAACAGCCCGCGCGGATCGCACTGCCATATCCGTCCAAACGGGCTGACCGGAAGGCGCCAGCGCCGAATGGGGCAACGACATCCCGAGCGCTTCGCCAACTACTTGCGAAGTCGCCGCCGTGCCCAAAAACTGGCATCCGCCCCCGGGCGAAGCGCAGGCGCGGCATCCCAAATCAGCCGCTTCCTGCAACGAGAGCAATCCGTGCGCGAACCGTGCGCCAATGGTTTGAATCATGCCGGCGTCTTCCCCCTGCGCGGGCGGGAGCGTGACCCCGCCCGGCACGAGCACGCTCGGGAGGTTCTTCATTCCCGCCAGAGCCATCATCATGGCCGGCAATCCTTTATCGCACGTCGCCACACCGATCACTCCGGCGCGCTGGGGCAGGGAGCGGATGAGGCGCCGAAATATCACGGCCGCGTCGTTCCGATACGGCAGGCTATCGAACATTCCTGGTGTGCCTTGGGTGCGCCCATCGCATGGGTCCGAGCAGTAGGCGGAAAAGGGGATGGTCCCGAGGCGGCGCAGTTCGAGCGCCGCCGCTTCTACGAGAAGGCCGATTTCCCAATGGCCGGTGTGATAGCCGAGTGCCACAGGTTTGCCATCCGGCGCGCGCAAACCGCCTTGCGTGCTCAGGATGAGAAATTGTTTGCGGCCCAATTCACTGGGCGTCCACCCCATGCCCGCATTTTGGGTGAGACCAAACAGATCACCGCTGGGGCTGTTCAACAACAGTTCCTCCGTCAACGGCAAACTCCCGATGGGGCCGGGCGACGTGGTTTTGATATCGTAAATCTTCTCGCTCGCCGCGGATAACAGATCGTCGATGGCGCTCATCCCGCCAGTCTGCCAGCAATCACCCCCCTAGACACGAAGAAATAAAACTTGTGTCAAAAGCTCCCAAAATCTGGTAAGTCTATCTCGGTATGCGAAGGGCTTTTTTACTGGTTGGGTTCGTTTGTTTGATCGCCAGCGGCTTGACCGTTCAGGCAGCCGGGAAGACGACGGCACGATTGCTGTTGTCGAAGGAAACGGCGGTGGCCGGGGAAACCGTTATGGCGGCCATTCAATTGCGCATGGCCCCGCGATGGCACACTTACTGGCGAAATCCAGGCGATTCTGGCGAGCGCACCAAAATCGAATGGCAGCTTCCTCCAGGCGTGACACCGGGCGAAATCCAATGGCCACCTCCGGAAAAACTCACGGTGGCGGGCTTCACGACCTACATCTATCATGATCAGGTTCTGTTGCTCGTTCCCCTCCAATTGGCCGGCGCCCTGGCACAGGGGCCTTTGGAACTAAAAGCGGTGGTTTCATGGCTTGAGTGCGAGGAACTCTGCGTTCCCGGCAAAGGCAATGTCCAAGCTAATTTGACCATCGGGTCGGAATCGAAACCCTCTACGAACGCATCTCTGATAGAAGACTGGCAAAAGCGAATTCCTCGGCAAAATCCAGGCTTGGCCACCCGCGCCTTGTGGGAAAATGCAGCCAAGACCAACACCCGCCCATTGCTCATCGAATGGTCGCCCCCTGCCGATGTGAAAAACCCGGACTTTTATCCCTATCTCACTGAAAATTTTTCGGTTAAAGGCGAAACCGAAGTGCTCGAGGCCGGCCCCGGGAAGGTCCGCTTGCGCAAGCTGGTGGAAAAACCGGACGAGGGCAATTGGCCGAAGGAAATCGCCGGGTTGCTCGCGCAAAAGGGAAAGTCACTCCAGGCGTTTGAAGCCAGCCTGGCCGTTGCTCCCGAAGGGGAAGTGGGCTCGCCGGCCGTTCCGCGTTCGCTCTGGGCGATGCTCGGCTTCGCATTTCTAGGAGGACTGATCCTGAACATCATGCCCTGCGTTCTGCCGGTGATTGCCTTAAAAATTCTGAGCTTCGTAAATCAGAGCAAGGAAAGCCCGGCGCAAGTCCGGACCCTTGGCGTCGTTTATGGATTGGGAGTGCTGGTTTCGTTTGCCGTTTTAGCTGGACTGGCCATCGGGGCGCAGAAGGCCGGGGGACTGGCGAGTTGGGGAATGATTTTGCAAAACCAACCCTTCCGAGTGGTGCTGACTGTCGTCGTCACGCTGGTGGCTCTGAATTTGTTCGGCCTATTCGAGATCACTCTCAGCGGGCGGGTTCTGGGGACCGCCGGTGATTTGGCGGCAAAGGAAGGAGTCTCCGGAGCCTTTTTCAACGGCGTGCTTGCAACCATCCTCGCTACTCCCTGCACGGCCCCATTTTTGAGTGTGGCGATCGCTTTTGCGTTCACGCAGCCGCCGCTGATCACGCTGCTCGTTTTTCTGGCGACCGGCCTGGGCCTGGCAGCTCCGTTTGTCATATTATGTTTTCAGCCGGGTTGGCTCAAGGTGCTGCCAAGACCGGGGGCGTGGATGGAAAAATTCAAGGTGGCGATGGGCTTCCCCATGCTGGCGACTGCGGTTTGGTTGTTCTGGTTCACAGCACCACGTTTTGGAAAGAGCGGCGTGCTTTGGCTGGGTCTTTTTCTCGTAGTGCTGGCGATGGCCGCATGGGTCTGGGGAGAATTTGTGCAGCGTGGCAGGAGCCGCCGAGGTTTGGCTCTCGCCATCGGTCTGGCATTGCTCGGCGCGGGTTATTTCGGTCTGTTGGAATCGCAATTGCATTGGCGAACTAAAGTGGTCAGGGGAACGGATGAAGCCTTGCGAGACAGCCCCGACGGGATCGACTGGCAAAAATGGAGCCCTGAAGCGATCGTTAGGGCCCGCGCTGAAGCCCGTCCCGTGCTGGTGGATTTCACAGCGGACAATTGCTTGAATTGCCAGGTCAATAAGCGGACGAGCCTGGAAATCCCCTCCACCCGCTCGAAGCTGAAGGAGATTAATGCCGTGGCCTTGCTGGGAGATTTTTCTGATGGCGACGAACGGATCGCTGCGGAATTGAAGAAGTATAACCGGGCTGGGGTGCCTCTCGTTTTGGTGTACCCAAAGGACCCCCAGGAGCAGCCCATTGTTTTGCCGACCATTCTGACTCCTGGAATTGTGCTTGAGGCGCTGGAGAAGGCGTCCGCTGGCCCAGCCAAGGCTTCCAACAGAAGCCTTACCTCCACCGGCAAGTGAGCTGCTGCGGAACCGAAGCTCCAAAGTGACTGTAGCAGCCGATGTAAGTCGGCTCTGATCTTTCCGGAGAGATATGAGCCGGCTGACCTCGGCTGCTACGAACGGAAGGGCATGGAGTTCGAACAGCGAGTTTTCTCCGGCTATGCGATCCCTTGCAAGCCGAGAAAGACATGGCGCGCTCACGCCGGCCGGCGCTCCACCAAAAGCCTAACTCACTTCCTCGCGCCCTCGAAAGTTCTTGCCGCCGGCCTGCCCTGCCCGGATATTTCTCTCGTGACCAGCACGACCATGCCCCTCAATCCATTCAAGCAAGCCATCCGCGAGGGTCGGCCACAAATCGGTCTCTGGAGCAGCCTGTGCAGCAATCTGAGCGCAGAAGTCATTGGTGGCGCCGGCTTTGACTGGATTCTGCTCGACACGGAGCACGCCCCTAACGAATTGCCGTCGATCTTCAACCAACTGCAGGTTCTGGCCGGCAGCCGAGTCGCAACTGTCGTGCGACCCGCTTGGAACGACGTCGTGCTCCTCAAGCGATTTCTGGACATCGGCGCGCAGAATTTGCTCATTCCTTATGTGCAAAATGCGACCGAGGCGCGCGCCGCCGTCACCGCCACTCGCTACCCTCCCGCCGGTGTGCGCGGGGTGGCGGTCTTGCACCGCGCTAACCATTATGGGCGTGTGAAGGATTATCTCCAACGCGCTCAGGATGAGCTTTGCGTGCTGGTCCAAATTGAAACCGGCTCCGCCTTGCGAGAAATCGAAGCAATTGCGGCGGTCGATGGCGTGGATGGTTTATTCATCGGCCCCAACGATCTCGCTGCGTCGCTCGGCCACCTGGGCAATTGCGATCATCCCGAAGTGCGAGCGGCTATCGAAGATGCCGGCTGCCGCATCCGCAAAGCTGGTAAAGCCGCGGGCATCCTCGCCACCGCCGAAGCGGACGCTCGACACTGGCTGAAGCAAGGTTTCACCATCGTGGCAGTGGGCAGCGATTTGGGTTTGCTGGCCCGCGGTAGTGAGGCGCTGGCGGCCAAATTCAAAGCATGAAAGTCCCAGCGCAACTTTTGACCCGCCAGGTAAAGGCCATCTTCGAGGCGTGGGGCATGAAGGGCGAACAGGTCGATATCATCGTCCGCATGTTACTGGCGGCAGACTTGCGGGGGATCGATTCCCATGGCATCGCCCTGTTGCCTCTTTACGACGAATTTCGCCTCGCGGGAAAGCTGACACTGAACCCCGAAATAAAAATTCTGCGGGAAACTCCCGCCACCGCGTTATTTGATGGAGGAGGCGGGCTGGGCCATTACCCATCTTTCAAAGCCATGAACCTGGCGATTGAAAAGTGCCTTGCTTCCGGCATCGGTTCGGTGGCCGTGCGCAACTCCAATCATTACGGGGCGGCGGGTGTGTATGCCCTGCTGGCGGCTGAACGGGGTTGCATCGGCCTTTCCACGAGTTCGGTTTGGCGGCAGACGGTCGTCCCAACTTTTGGCGTTGAGCCAGTGTTCGGCACCAATCCCATCGCCTTCGCTGCGCCCGCGGGAAGCCATCCTGCTTTTTGTCTGGATATGGCCACCAGCACTGTGGCCTTGGGCAAAATCAAACTGGCTGCCATGAATGGCACACCAATAAATCCGGGTTGGGCTGTCGATGAGGAAGGAGAGACCATCACAGAGCCACAGGAGGCTTTGAGGCACGGCTCCATGACGCCGCTCGGCGGCACCGCCGAGATGAGCAGCCACAAAGGTTACGGTTTGGGAGCCTTAGTGGAAATTCTCTCAACGGTGTTACCAGGCGCTTTTTTTGCCACTACCCGCTCGCGCCGGCATCCGAACTCAGACCGATACAATGTGGGTCATTTCTTCCTCGCGCTGGATCCTCGCGCCTTCCGCGCGGAAGGCGAGTTCGAGGAAGACCTTGCCCACCTCATCGATACTCTGCACACCACCAAACGCGCCGACGAGAATCAGCCTGTGCTGGTTCCCGGCGATCCTGAACGGGCCTGTTGCGAGGAACGCAGCCGTGATGGCATCCCGATTCCGCCCCCATTGGCGCAACAAATCCGCGGTGTTGCCGAGGCTTCCGGCGCGCCTTATCTGCTAGACGATTCGCACTTTGGATAAATCCTGTTTGGGTTTGGGCCACTTCATCTTGAGCCCTTCCATGGCGCGGACCACCGTGTGGACAATGATGTAATCTCGATACCAATTGCGGTCGGCGGGAATCAAATGCCACCGCGCCTGTTTATGGCTGGTTGCGTTGAGCATGTCCTCATAGGCCTCAATGTAATCACCCCAATGCTGGCGGGTCGTCAAATCGGCTTGTGAGAATTTCCAGTTCTTGCGCGGGTTGGAGAGGCGTTCCAAAAATCGTGTGGCCTGTTCGTCTTTGCTGATGTGCAAATAAAATTTCAGCAGGATGACATTGTTCTCCACGAGCATTCGTTCAAAATCCACAATCTGGCCATAGCGCCTGGACCAGACTTCTTTGGGCACAATTTCCAAAATGCGCTCGACCAGCACCGCCTCGTAATGGGAACGGTTAAACACGCCGATGTTGCCATAGCGCGGAACAGCTTTGTGCACCCGCCAAAGATAATCATGCGCCCGTTCCTCGTCGGAAGGAACTTTGAAATTGGCAGTCTCGACGCCGGCAGGATTGACGTGCTTCAACACACTGCGAACTGAGCCGTCCTTGCCGCTGGCATCCAGGCCTTGGAATAGAAGCAAAATCGCGTGGTTGGAATTGGCGTAGAATAATTGCTGCAAATCTCCAATGCGTTCGGCAAATTTCTCGGTTTTGGCTTTGGCTCCTTCCTTGTCCAACCCGGCACAATAATCGGGATCAAAATCTTTGAGACGAATCTTTCCCTTTATGACGATGGGTTGTTCTTTCACTGCAAAAGCAAATCAGTTTTGTCGGCTCCTGACACCAAAAAACACTCGCAGGTACTTCCAGAGGCGGGAACGCTGCAAAGAGCCCTCTCCATCATCGTAGCAGCCGACGTGAGCCGGCTCACTAATTTTCCGCGAAAGATCAGAGCCGATTCACATCGGCTGCTACGCGAAATTTTGTTTGGGGGAATTCTCACCCCGGTCCTCTCCGGATCCGATGGGGCGAGGGAGAAACCGATGCCGCGTTCAAGTCAGTCGCCCCGCTTCCGTATTCAATCTCTGTAACGGGCACAGGCCGCAGCCGCCGTTTTTGGTACCAATTCAAGGCGAACAAGTCATAAAGTCCGCGCCCGAGGCGGTTCCACACGCCATATTTCGAAACTCCCGCCACGCGGGGGCGGTGGTTGACGGGGATCTCGAGTGTCTTCGCGCCGTTGCCGTGCACCAATACAGGAAGGAAACGATGCAGTCCATTGAAAGCAAACAGGCCAGTTAATGCCGAACGCTTGAATACCCGGATAGCACAGCCGGTGTCCCTGAAATCCACCTTCAGGATCGTCTTGCGCGCCCAGCGGGCGATCTTTGAAGAGGCGCGCCTCACGAAATTATCCTGCCGTGTGAGCCTCATGCCACTCACAAAATCCACTCGCTCCAATTCCTCCAGCATCCGCGGCAGGTCGGCTGGATCGTTCTGCAAGTCACCATCCAAAGTAGCAATGATGGCGCTCGAAGAGTTTTGAAGCCCTGTCCAGAGGGCCGCGCTCTGGCCGCTGTTTTGGCAATGCTTCAAACCGCGCACACGATGATCCTGTGCGTGCGCCTCTTCGATTTTCGCCCAGGTGCCATCCGTACTGGCATCGTCCACGAACAAAAGTTCGTAAGGGCGAGACTCCAATGCCGCCGCGACCTCTCGCGCCAGCGGCAGGATGTTATCGGCCTCATTATAAACCGGGACCAGGACGGAAATCTCAGCGACCACAGACCGGAGGGTAATTAGAGGAGCTTAGAAATTCAAGGCTCAGCTTGATCAAGCCCGCCCTCCCGAAGCCGATGTAAGCTGAGGTATGAGAATCCAGACGCTTCAAGACGAAGCCGCTGATTTCAGTGTTATCGCGCATTGCTACGTGTGAGCTAACGTGTGGATCCGTTAACGCCGTCAGGTGAACACAAATACTCCAGAAGGTCGGCAGCCTCTTGCGCAGTGAGGGACGAAAGCAGGCCTTCGGGCATCGCGGAGAGCGCAGACTCGCGTGTGTCCTTCAAGTCCGCAAGCGCAAGCTTGTGTTCAGTCAACTGTTCGTCGCGCAGAATCAGTTCTGTGGCGGTGCGCTTCAAGACGAAGCCGCTGATTTCAGTGTCATCGCGCAAGGTCACGATGGTGGTCCGATATTCGGGCGCTATGATCCGCGAGGGATAGAGAATTTGTTCGAGCACCTGAGCGCGGTTGTATTTGCGGTTAATGCCGGTCAGATCAGGACCAAAGGCCCGTCCGGCCCCCTTGCAGATGTGGCAGCGCGCACATTGCGAGTTGCCCGTGAAGATTTGTTCGCCGCGTCCGGCGCTGCCGTGAAGAGCCAGGACCGGCTGCGGATTGAAGTCTGCACCGAGCGTGCGTCGCCGCTGCTCGGGGGGCAACAGGCGTTGAAACAAGTCGCGGATGACCCCATTGGTGTGCGACGCAGCGAGCGCGGCTGCTTCGGCGCGCAATTGCTGTTTGTCTGGCGCGGAAGAAATGTGATCCAGCAAGCTGAGGGCGCCACTTCCCGTCCGCAACAGCTTCGCCATCGTCGCCCCGCGGTCCCCACGGTCCAAGCTCTCGCAACCGGCCAGCAGCGAATTGTTTTCCTCAGCGATCCTGCGCGCTGCCAGCAACTCCGACGTGTCATTGGTCAAACTGGGCAGAGAGCCGATCCAATCGCGCATCAGGCGGGTGCCCGCCTCGTCCACCACGCGCGAGCCGACGTGCGGCATGCGGCCCGAAGCCTCCGTGCTGATTCGGTAAAATAAGGTTGAGCGGAACGCATCGCCAGGCGCGATCACCCGTGCGCCGGCAATTCCAAAGTCGCCGCGCACCGGTTTGGCATCGTAAGCGCGTGACTTCTCAAGCGGCAGGTCGTAATTGAACCATGATGGCACGTTGCCTCCCGCGCCATTCCGATGGCAGGTCGAACAATTCACGTGCAGCCAGGAGCGCGCTCTATCGGCCAGTCCGTGTCCGGTGTCGTAGGGATTGGCCAGGCGTGATAACTCTGCGGGCGCGTCCTTCACTTTCAACACACCAAGTTTTTCGAGCCGCTCCAGTTCGCTGGGTTGGCCGCGCGTGTTCAATTGCAGCCCATTGAAGGAAAGCGCTTCGCCTGCCCACACATTATGACAGCGCAGGCATTCGGCACGGCCATGAAAGCGCCATGGAACTTCCCGCCGCCCCCCCGGAGCCCCAGCATCCGTGACCGTGAATTCATCCTTCCCACCTTCCGCGGGCACAAGTTCAGCATCCGTTTGAGCCGCGTTCCACCGAAAACTGTAGGCATTCCAGGTATGGCCTTCAAAGTGGAGGACCTGCGTTTCAATGCGACGGCCCGTCGATGGGCGGCCACGTTCCGCGTCGAGCGTCAGGGTGCGAGCAAAGACGGTGTTCGAGGGAAAAAACCACATTTGGCCTGCGATAGTTTCCCGTCCGCCGGCAGTGACGATCGCGCCCTCCCCAGGCACGCCGAGCACGCGTTCGGCCCTCGCCAGATCATTCCACATCTCGGCATTGATTCGATACGGGACGACGCCGGGCGCGGGCGAAAGCTTTTCCAGGTCCCCATAAATCCCGGTCTCGCTGAGTTTGCGCGGGAAGGAAAGATTGGCTGGCGGCGCCATGCTCGGCGCCAGCGAATAAATACCGCCGTTATAATCCAGGAACAGCAATTCGCCCTCGCGATCGAGTGCGAATGTCACCGGCTTCAACGTGGTGTTGCACAACTCATCATTCGAGAGGAGCTTGTCGCCGTCGTGTCGCAACGCCCAAAACTTGCCCGTTTCCCAATCGCCATAGACATAAGCGCCCCGCAATTTGGGCAGTCTCTTGCCGCGATAGACCACACCGCCGGTAATGCTGGCCGCTTCGCTGTGCGGCAATGCTATCAGCGGCTGCTGAATGGGGCCGGGCCCGGCCCTGAGGTCCGGTCGCACCTGAGTGTTCGGCCCTTCGGTAATCGACCAGCCGTAGTTGCCGCCAGAGTGGACCCGATAGACCATTTCCCATTGTTCCCAGCCCACGTCCCCTACCCAAAGATCGCCAGTGGGGCGATCAAAACTCATTCGCCATGGGTTGCGCAGACCAAACGCATAGACTTCCGGGCGCGCCCCGGCAATCTTCAAGAACGGATTATCCGCAGGGATAGCGTACGAGTTTGTCCCTTTGGCGTGATCGACATCGAGGCGCAGGATGCCCGCCAGCAAGTCGCTGATGTCTTGGCCGGTGTTATAGGGAACATCGGGTGGGTCGGGGTTCGCCCCATCCCCTGTGGAAATGTATAGAAAACCGTCGTTGCCGAAGGCCACGGTGCATCCATTGTGACCACCGCTCAGCCAGCGAATGATGATTCGTTCGCTCGCAGGATCAATTGTGGGGGGGTCTGAGCCGGAAACCGTGAAACGGGAAATGAACGATCCATTGGTGCGGCCGCCGGGTTCGACGTAACAGACGAACAGAAAGTGGTTCTCGGCAAACCGTGGATGGAACGCAATCGCGTAGGAACTGTCGAAGGGCTGATGGTGTTTGCTGAAGTCGAACACAAGATCCGCCCTCTGTGAGTTGGTGTGGCCTAGAAACGAAAACAGCTTGCCGCCTTGCTCCAGAAGAAACAACCGTTCCGAACCCGGCGCCGGGGCAAGATCCACTGGATGCTGAAAGTTGAGCGCCGGAAATTGTCGCACTGTAGTGTAGGGTGCGGGCGGATTCGGCGACCCGACCACTCGGGAAGTCGTCCACGGCACACGGGCCGCCGCGACACAGACATCCCCTCCAATGCCATGGATGGTCCCCAGAAGGAGGACAAGCCTCATGGCAGGAATATTGCATCGCCAAATCAGGCTGAGGGCGGCAGGCGAAAGCGCGGGATGAAGAGCGAGTTTGGGCGGCAGCGTGCGCAAGGATTCCAACATGCGCGCGTTATCGGGGTCGGAGGTGAGGATCGACCATCGGAGTTTGCCGAAATCCACGGTTTCACCGGCAACTTTGACTTTGATGAAGATTGGCTGGCGTTTGCCGCCGCCGCTTATCGGATTGTCCTCCTGTTCCGCGTCCATCTCCTCCAGCATTTTCAAGAAGATGAGGTAGGAAATCTGGGTGACATAGGTAATGGGGTTTGTGACGTTGGCCTCCCACATCACCTTGCAGAGCCGCTTGAGAAGATTTTGGAGCGAGGCGTTGTCCATACGATTAAGGTTCCGGGATGGCGAGGTCGCGGCAGATTTTGCGGGCGAGAAAGCGGTTAATTTCTGTGTGACGAGGAACAGCCGAACGGCGGTTGTTGGCGGGGTTGCCCCACCAGGAATGATCGCCGCCCTCGCGCACAAGCACACAGCCGTGCGCAGTGAGGTGGCGGATCAACTCGCGACGCTTCACACTTTCAGCACCGCTTCTTCATAACCTTTCCCGGCCTGGGCCAACGCCTCCTCCCGGTTCATCTCCAAGGCTTCGCGGAGAGCAGAGCGGAGGTTTTTCAGAAGTTCCGCGCGCGTTTTGCCTTGCGAGTTAACGCCCGGAATTTCTTCCACCCAGCCAATCCACCACCCCTCATCCTTGCGTAGGACAGCATTGTAGGTTTGCACTTTCATAAGCGAATAATGCGCTGGCGGGTCTGCCGCGTCAATCGTCACGCTGCGGCGATAATCTGGTTTAGTTCTTCCATAATGGTCGTGAGCCGATCGCGCCCGAACAAGGCCCGGGCCCCTGCTCGTCCGCCCTGGTAGGTAAAAGGCGGGCGGGTGAAGATGCTGGAGTCGAGCGGGATGTATTTTATTTCAGGCGGCGCTGCCTGGTCTCATCTGGGGCTCGGCCTTGGTCACGGTGGCGCCACGGGCCGTTGAATGGAACTTTTCCTTTTCCTGTCCGATTTCCCAGTCGGCGGCTACTATTCAATGAGTGAACAGTTTGACGGACCAACAGTTGTTGCGCCATTACACCGAGTCCCGGTCGGAATCGGCATTTGCCGAACTCGTGCGACGCCACATTGATCTCATCTATTCCGCTGCGCTCCGGATAGTTCGCGATAGACAATTGGCGGAGGATGTAACGCAGGGCGTATTTGTCGCGCTGGCGAGAAATACTCGGCAACTCACAGAACATCCGGTGTTGTCCGGCTGGCTGCATCGCACGGCGCAAAACATTGCTGCACAAGCCGTCCGCACCGATGTGCGCCGCCGCGCCCGCGAACAGGAGGCCGCCACCATGAATGAACTACTTTCCGTCGAACCTGACACCACTTGGGAACACATCGGGCCGCATCTCGACGACGCGCTGGGCGAATTGAGCGAGTCAGATCGCGACGCGCTGTTGCTGCGCTACTTTGAACGCAAGTCCGCGCGTGAGATGGCGCAAACTCTTGGCGTGAGTGACGAAGCAGCGCAAAAACGCGTGAGGCGCGCCGTGGAAAGTCTGCGCGAATTTTTTGCCAAACGCGGCGTCACTGTCGGCGCGAGCGGACTCGTTGTCGTCATCTCGGCCAACTCGGTCCAAGCTGCTCCCTCTGTTTTAGCGAAAACTGTCACTGCCGTTGCGATCGCGGAAAGTGCGAAGGTCATCGGTTCAACTTTCAGCCTCATCAAAGGAGCATTGAAAATTATGGCGTGGACAAAAGCAAAGACGGCAATTGTGGTTGGCGTCGGTGTGTTGCTGGGGGCGGGAACGACAATGGTTCTCGTCCAAAAACATATCGAAGGGAAACAATACTCCGTAGCGCGAGAACCGTGGTCGGATGCTGGGGCATCGACGCCCAAGGCGGCATTGCAAAGTCTGGTGTGGGCGTTGACCCACGACAAAATTGACCGCGCCGAAGCGTTGATGCAATGGGACGAGAAAGGTATGCAGTATAGCGCCAAACCCGAGTTTGAACATCAAATCACTTTAATGTCAGTTCTCGCTCCCGCCCTCAAAGACATTGAATCCTTTAGGATTGTATCAATCGAGCCAGCCAAACAGCCGAACGAAGTGAAAGTAACAATCGAGAAGTCCTTCAAGAATAGCAATATCAGGCCGTTTGTTATAACGGCGAAACTCCGCCGCGCCGGAGGGCAGTGGCATATCGTTGGCAACATCGACTACTTTGAAGGTGGCAGCGTCTCCATGTTGCTTCCGTTCACTGGTTCATTTTGAACGCTTCCAAGTACCCCTCCCAGTTACACCAGTCTTCCCGCCCTTAAAAAGGGCTGATTTGCTAAAGCGTGGAGAACAAACACGCAACCGGAGATTCCTGGGAGATTCGTTTGACAGGGGCCGGAAAAGAAGGATACTCTGGGAACGTTCCTTTCAGGCCCCTGAGCCGGGCCAACCCCCTCGGAGAGGTTAAGGAACAAACCATTGTGGGACTAAAAACCGCCGACTTGACGGGTGCTCTGCGGGGAGCGGGGGGGGAAGGCTGGACTGGTGATTGCTTCAAGCAGTTGCTGCCGGCCCGATCCGTCCTCCGCCGATTCCTATTTCAAGGAAAGGAAAACTGGATTGTTTGGTTAACGGTTTCGCTTTTTTTCTCCCATCTTCCCGCTTTTGGCGCGCCAAACGGCGTCAATCAGAGAGCGTTGGAAGAAATCGGCGCTTTGCTCAATGAAAAGGCGTCCTGGACCCCGGCGCAGTCCAAAATGGAATCCCAATTAATCCACGCCCTGAAGAATAACCGGGGCCAAGCCTTTGCCACCGGAGTGAAACGTCTGCAAATGGAAGTGGCGCTGCGTCCCGACGGACGCGCCCTCGTGGACATTAACGCCAAAGTAACTCCCAGTTTGCTCGGCCTCATCGAACGGGGGGGCGGGCAGGTGATGAACAGTTTCCAGCGATTTCACGCCGTGCGCGCTCTGGTGCCTCTGGGGCAACTTGAAACTTTGGCCAGTTCCGATGACGTGATCTTCATCCGCCGCGCCGAACAAGCCCACACCCACGCGGGCATCGTGGATTCGCAAGGAGATGTGACGCATCGAGTTGCGGCCGCGCGAACCGATTTTGGCGTCACGGGAAGCGGCGTTAAAGTGGGTGTGCTTTCGGACAGCGTGGACTATCTAACCAATTCGCAATCTTCTGGTGATTTGGGAACGGTGATGGTGCTGCCCGGCCAAGCGGGAAAAGGAACCGGGGAAGGAACGGCCCTGTTACAAATCATCCATGATCTTGCGCCGGGGTCTCAGCTCTTTTTTGCCACGGCCTTCAACAGCCAGGCCAGCTTCGCGCAAAACATTCTGGATCTTCGCAACGCGGGTTGTGACATCATTGTCGATGACGCGGGCTATACCAGCGAATCGCCTTTTCAGGACGCCATCATCGCGCAAGCAGTGAATAGTGTGACCGCCAGCGGCGCGCTTTATTTCTCGGCCGCGGCAAATGCGGGGAACCAGGATGCGGGCACATCCGGCACTTGGGAAGGTGATTTTGTCGATGGCGGCGCGGTGAGCCTTCCCATTGCTGAAGCGGGGCGTGTTCATACCTTTGGAGCTTTCACCTATAATACGGCAGCTCCGGGAAGGATCTCGAGAGGCGTGGATTTATTCTGGGCCGACCCGCTAGGCGCTTCCACAAACGATTATGATCTGTTCGTGTTGGACTCGACGGGCTCCAATGTTTTGCGCAGTTCCACGACCCCTCAGACTGGCACTCAGGATCCCTATGAGAACATCTCCACTTTGAACGCTGGTGAAAGAATTGTGATCGTCAAATACTCAGGAGAAACCCGCTTTCTCCACCTCGACACGGCGGGAGGCCGGTTGAGTATCAGCACTGCGGGCGCCACTTCGGGGCACTCGGCGGCTACAAACGCCTTGAGTGTTGCGGCAGTGAATGCAGCCACTGCCTATCCCAATGCCTTCACGGGGGGCGCGGCAAATCCAGTGGAGAGTTTCAGCTCCGACGGACCACGGCAGGTGTTTTTTAACGCCGATGGGACGGCGATTTCCCCGACAGATTTTTCGTCCACCGGCGGCGCCATCCGCCAAAAACCGGATTTTGCCGCCGCCGATGGGGTTTCAACCACCGTGCCTGGCTTTTCCACTTTTTTTGGCACATCGGCCGCGGCGGCGCATGCTGCTGGCATCGCCGCTTTGCTGCTGTCGTATAATCACGCTTTGACCCCCGCGCAGGTTCGCAGCGCCCTGACCAGCACTGCGCTGGACATCGGGCCGCCTGGAACAGATCGCAATTCGGGCGCAGGCATCGTGATGGCGTACCTCCCCTTGCAAGATATGACGCTTCTGGTGTTGGCTCCCGCTACCGCGACCGAAGGAGACGGTGTTCTCACTAGCCGCGGACAGGTGAGGATTGCTGCACCTCTTGCCTCGAACCTGACGGTGAATCTCGCTTCGAGCGACACCGCGGAGGCCACTGTCCCCTCCAGCCTGATCATTTTGGCTGGAGACACGAAGGCCTTCTTTGACATTACGATCGTGGACGATGCCATTTTAGATGGGACCCGGATGGCGACACTGACCGCTTCGGCTCCCGGTTATGCAAATGGGAGCACGTCGATAGCTGTGCAGGATAACGAAACCGCGATTTTGACCGTTAACGCGCCTGCCAGCGTGGTGGAGGGAGATAGTGTGATCCACGGCACGGTGCAAGTCAGCGCACCGCCTGGGTCAGACGTGCAAATCAATCTGCTCTCCAGTGACGCGACCGAAATCCAAGTGCCTCTGTCTGTTCTGATGCCGGCGGGCCAAACCTCCGCGGTCTTTAATCTAACCGTGATCGATAATGGTGAAATTGAAGGAGATCAAACGGCAACCATCACCGCCCACGTGGCTAATTGGACCGACGGCATGGCGACCATTATTGTTCACGATCACGCCGATACCAACCTGGTGGTGAAGTTGCCCCCAAATGCCACGGAAGGGGATGGCGTGTTGCCGAACGCGGGTTCCGTCAGCATCTCAGGGTATTTGCCGACCAACCTGGTGGTGGCGTTGACGGTGGACGACACGACAGAAGCGACAGTCCCGGCTACGGTCACGATTCTCGCCGGGCAAAAGTTTGCGAGTTTTGATGTAACTATTATCGATGATACGGAAGTGGATGGCGTGCAAATCGCGACCGTAACGGCAAGCGCGCCAGGTTTCAGCAGCGGTTCGGCCATGATCGCGGTTTACGACAATGAGAGTCCCCCGCTGCCATCGGCGCCTTTTCCCCCCGACCTTTCTTCCAACATTCCCGCCCGCCTGACGCTCAGGTGGAAGAGCATCGCTCGGGTCTCTGAATTGATCACAAACGGGGGATTCGAGACAGGCGACTTCACGGGCTGGGTGAAAATGGCGAGTCCTAATGGGGATTTCATCATCAATGACGGCACCGTAGATCCACCAAGCACGGATGGGCCTCTGCCGCCGTATGCAGGGAAGGAGAGCGCCCTGGCCGAGCATTCGGGGCCCGGCAGCCACTCCATTTATCAGCAGCTCAGCATCCCGGCAGAGGCGGTTGGCGCCACCTTGAGCTGGGCGCATCGGCTCCGAAATTTTTACACCGCCTGGACCCCCTTCCAGGAATTTCGAGTCGAGATTCAGGATACTAGCGGCGACGTGCTGGCCGTTGCTTTCGCCACCCAGCCGGGCGATCCGTTAATGGGGGATTGGGCAACGAACAGTTTTGATCTTGGCAACCTTATCGGCCAAACCATTCGTGTTGCTTACATAGTTAACCCAGGCGGGTTTCATTTGGACGTGCATCTGGACAGCGTGAGTGTGCTCGCTGGCTTTACCATTCCGTTTACGAACGACGTTTACCTCGGAACAAATCCCAATCCAGGTCCGGCCGAGTTGCAGGGGAACACGACCAACTTAAGCTGGGATTTGCCCTTGCTGGCGCCACTGACGACGTACTACTGGAAAATCGTGAGCCGCGGCCCGTCAACCACGACCGGTCCGGTTTGGCAGTTCATCACGCGCGGGGCCAACCATTTTGAATGGAGCCCGATCCCTTCGACTCAATTTGTCAACGAGCCCTTTAACGTTGCCATCACTGCCAAGGACGAGTTCAACACCACCGTAAGCAATTTCACGGGGATGGTCGCGCTCACTGGATCGCAACATGGGGGGTTCCGAACAAATAAAATCCTCAACGACGCGCTCCCCGATAACTTCGGAGACATCGATAGCTTCACTTTGGGCTATTCTTTCACTCCCAACACCAATCTGATGGTGACCCACGTCCGACACTATTCTGGCACAAAGGTGTCCATTTGGACGGATGCAGGTGTCCTTCTGGCCAGCCAGGCGGTCAGCAGCATTCCAGGCACTTGGGTGGAGACTCCGCTGTCCGTTCCTTTGTGGCTCTCGGCAGGCTCGACTTTTCGCGTGGCTTTCTATTCCGACAATGGAATGTTCTATTGGGGTGACGACCAGCCCTCCGCCTTCCCGGATGGGACCATAAACCAAGCCTATGAGATATCGGGAGACGCTTTTCCGACTCATCGGGACTCGATCCGATGGTGGGCAGTGGACCTTCGCTATCAGGTTGCGGTTTCTGTTCCAGTCGCATTCATTCCGACCAATGCGGGGAGTTTTAGCAACGGCATTTGGAGCGGAAACCTCACGGTGGCGGAACCGGCCATCAATATGGTCGTGCTGGCTGATGACGGCATGGGCCATCAGGCCTCCGGGAATAGCTTTTCCGTGCTGCTGCACGATGATATTGGGGTAACCATGACGGCCTCGCCCGAGCCCTCAGCCCTGGGTGAGAACCTTACATATTTGATTGCTATCACCAATATTGGTCCTTCCAGAGCGATGGGTGTCACGCTGACCGACGTCCTGCCCATTGGCGTTACTCTGGTTTCGGTGACAGCCTCGCAAGGAGCATGTACGAATACTGGCGGAATTATTACCTGCGATTTGGGAACTTTCGCCGCGGACACGAATGTTTTTATCACAGTGGTCGTCACACCTGGGGCTCTGGGCAATATCACCAACCGTGTGGACCTTTCACGATCAGAGGCTGACGTTTTTTCGGGCAACAACTCTGCCCTCACCATCACGAGTGTGCAGAATGTGTCGCTCGCTATCAACGACACGTCTGTATTGGAAGGGAACGACGGTATAACCAGCGCTGTTTTCACGGTGCAACTTTCGCCCGTGACGAGCAATACCGTCACGGTCAATTTCGCCACCACCAACGGCACGGCCTTGGCCGGAATTGATTATTTAGAGACGAATGGATCGCTGATTTTTCTGCCTGGTGAAACCAGCAAGACCATCGGCGTGGCGGTGATCGGGGATATTCAGTGGGAGATGGATGAGACTTGCATGGTCAATCTCTCCAGTCCGAGCAACGCCGTGCTGGGCCGAAGCCGTGGCACGAACATTATTCTCAATGACGATTCATTCCCGAACGTATCCATCTCCGACGCCGCGGTGCTCGAAGGCAACGCAGGCGCCACCAACCTCTTATTCAGCTTAAGTGTGTTTCCACCCAGCAGCCAGACCATCACCGTCGTTTATGAGACCGCCGATGGCAGCGCCATCGCGCCCAGCGATTACCGGGCTGTGACCAATGGTTCCGTGACGTTTTCCCCAGGCCAAACAAATGCAACAATAGGCGTGACGGTGTACGGAGACACGCTGATAGAGCCGGACGAGACTTTTTCTGTTCACTTGTTAGAGGCGAACAATGCCAACATTGGCGCCGGCCACGCGATAGGCGCCATCATTAATGACGACGGCTTGCCCGGACAGGTTGACCATTTTACCTGGGATACTATCCCATCCCTCCAATATCTTGGCCGGCCGTTCACGGTTAGAATAACAGCCCAGGACATCTTCAACGCGACTGTCACTAATTTCAGCGCCACGGTGGCTCTCAGCGGAAATCCCCTCGCGGTCAGTCCGGCCAGTTCCGGCAATTTCAGCAATGGGGTTTGGATGGGCAACATGACGATGCTGGCCATTGGCGCCAACGTGCAACTTATGGCCGATGACAGGGATGGACATGCCGGTTCCGGCAATGGTTTCGATGTTTTTGGCGCCGGGGATGTCTCGCTCTCCCTCTCTGCTTCGCCCGGCCCGATTTCGACTAACAGTCCCTTCATGTACACCTTGACCGTTTTTAACCCTGGCCCCTGGCCAGCCACGGGGATCGTCTTGTCGAACTTCCTGCCCACGGGAGTGCTGTTTGTCTCTGTGTCTTCGAGTCAGGGGAGTTGCGCCCACGCTGGAAATGCCGTTGCCTGCAACCTCGGGACATTGGGCCCAAACAGCAATGCCATCATGCGGATTGTGGCTCTTAGCCCATCAGTCTTTGGCGACATCATCGATAGGGCTACCATGACCGGGAACGAGGCCGATCCCAATCCCACGAACAATGCGTCCGTTGCCATCACCACGGTGCTGGACTTCCCCCCGGCCATCAGCATCACCAGCCCCACCAATGGGTCGAGGTGTCAATATCCCACTAATATTACGATCGTAGCGGCGGCTTCCGATATTGAGGGAGCCGTCACGAGGGTCGAGTTTTTCGGGAATGGCCTCAAATGGGGCGAATCCACTAACAGTCCATTCACACTTCCCTGGACGAATCCCGCGCCGGGCCAATACGTCCTCACCGCCAAAGCCACGGATGCGGGCGGGAAAACAGCCGTTTCCGACCCGACCGGCATCACTGTGCTGCCCCCATTGCCCGGCCAGGGCCTGGGCGTCTATGCGGAATATTTCAACAATACGAACTTCAGCGCGGCCATGACGGCCGAAATCGATCCAACGATCTATTTTGATGCAAGCTTCGCAAATTTCCCGCCTGCCGGCTTTCCGGCCGACACGTTCTCGGCGCGCTGGACCGGAGCGGTGCAGCCGTTTTATTCTGAAATCTATACCTTCTACACGTATGCGGATCAAGGGGTGCGCCTCTACATTGACGGCCAGCTTTTAATGGACAAATTCAACGATCACTCGCCGAAAGAAAATAGCGCTGTCATCTTCCTGCAAGCGGGCCAGCTCTACTCGATGCGAATGGAATACTACCAAAGTCAGCCCGGCGGGACGGCTTGGCTCTCATGGTCCTCCATCAACCAATCCAAGGAGATCATCCCGCAAAGCCAGCTCTACCCTCTTCCGTTGGTCGTGACCGATCCTGCGTCTCAAACGGCGCTCACCGGCGCCAATGTCACGGTCAGTGGCGCGGCGGTAGGCCAATTCCCATTAACGTACCAATGGTTTTTCAACGGCGATGCCCTCCCGGCAGCGACAGCCCCCGATCTCCTGCTTACCAATGCGCAGATGTCTGCGGCCGGGAATTATTCGCTCTCAGCCAGCAACGCTTACGGCGCCGTCACTAGTAAGGTCGCCATCCTGCGCATGATTCTGCGCGATAGCGACGGAGATGGAATGCCGGACGATTGGGAGGTGGCGCATGGACTGAATCCATCCGACCCCTCAGATGCTTCGGCGGACCCAGACCACGACGGGATGAGCAACCTGGATGAATATCTCTCCGGGACTGATCCGCAGGACCCTTTGAGCGTGTTGAAGGCGCAGTTGTTGGACGCCCACAATGGCGGTGCCTTCATGGGTTTTACGGCCATGCCAAACGTGGGCTACACGATCCAGTATCGAACGAATTGGGCGCAAGGGACATGGCGCAAACTCAACGACGTGGCGGCCCAGCCTGGCACGAACAGAATCGAAATGTTCGATCCCTTCCCCGGCACAGGTGGGCGCAGGTATTATCGAATTGCCACCCCGCAGCAGCCTTAGAGCCTGTTTTAAAATTCCGTGGGGTCCTGTTTTCGGGGAAAAGGCCGGAGGGCGAGGCGCGACGAGGGGAGCATATCCGCCAGCGATCTGCGACCGAGGAGCAACGAAGCCAGTCGGCCTTTTCCCCGAAAACCCTCCGGGCGGCGGGTCTCTTGTCTGCGGCCTGCGTTGACTCGCCGTCACAGCCCGCTGGCGGGGATGCTCCGGCCTCGCCGCCTTGGCCACAGCCAAAATCCCTCGCCGCAGGACCCCACGCAATTTTAAAACAGGCTCTCAGCGAGAAAAGTGAGCCGGCTCACGCCGGCTGCTACGAGGTTTATCGGCAGGGCCGGGGAGAGAGGCGGGCTGACCGAACCAAGACGGATCCAGCTCTGTCCGCGATCCAGCCCGGAGGACTCTAGTCCAATTGGATGAAGCGGTAGAAACGCTGGCCGCTGGTCTTTAAGGTATCGTTAAATGTTAGAGTCGAGGAAGTCGCGACTGTATTTTCGCCGAGCTGGGTCCATGCAGGGTCAGTCAGGTTATTTTTATACTCCACTTGGTACGACCGGCCGGCAATCGCGCCGAAGGTAATGGCGGCCATATTCCCGCTCAGACTGATTTTGGCGCGTAACGCTGGCAGGACAACAACCCTCAATGCGCTGCCCGCAGAACGCGGCGGCGAACCGTCGTCGGTCACCCGAATGGTAAGCAGGTTCGTCCCGGTGTTCGCCTCCATTGGGGACCAGGTAAAAAGGCCTGTTGCACGATCGATCTGGGCTTCGAGTGGGTCCCCCGGATCAACGCTAAATGTCATTCTCTGCGCCGGCAAATCCAGGTCAGTTGCACTGGCCGTGAAAGTGAGCAAGGTTTCGGCCCGCACCGTCCAATTCGAGGGGAATGAGATTTGAGGTGGCGAATTGACTTCATTCACGGAAACAGAAAACGATTTCGCATCGCTAAGGGGCGGTTCGCCATTGTCCGTGACACGCACGGTGATGGAATAATTGCCGGGACCTTGAGCTTCTGTCGGCGTCCAGGAAATCAGACCGCTTGCGGAATCGATGCTCATGCCGTCGGGAGCGCCAATTCCGAGGCTAAAGGTCAGGGTTTGGGGGGGACTGTCTGGATCGCTTGCGCTGTTAGTCACAGTGAGAGTGCTGCCTTCATTGATGTTGAGGCTCAGGATGGGCGCGAGCATGGGAGGCCGGTTTCCCCCGTTCACGCTAATGGTGAGCGACTGCGTGGCGCTCATGTTGGGCAGCCCATCGTCAGTCACGCGAATCGTTACGGAGTAGCTGCCGGGGCTTTGCCCGCCCGCAGGAGTCCACGTGAAGACGCCGCTGGCCGGATCGATGCTGGCGCCCGTTGGAGCGCCGGGATCAAGAGAAAACGCGAGGGTCTGCGGCGGCTGATCCGCATCACCCGCGGCCGCTGTAAAGGTCAATAGCGTCCCCGCATCCACTGTCCGATTGTTGAGCGGAGCTAACGTGGGTGGAGTGTTCGGAAGCTGGATAAAATTTGCCGCGCGGGGAGTTGGATTGGTCATGAAGAAGATCGAGGTGTTGCCGTCCGGGAACCGTCCCTGGCTTACATCCGCCGACTGCGCCCCGAAGGTGACCACGTCAATCGTTTCGCCAGTCGGCGCGAAGAGGGCTATCGACTCTCCTTTTTTGGAGAGCGAAAAGCTCGCATGAATATCCGCGTCGGAAGGATTGTTCAAGCCGGGAGTGTTGTCTGCCCATACCAGCAGATAACCCCCAGCGGGCACAATCGTGCCAGGGGGGATGGCCCATTGGGTCCTGTTGGTGAGCGTGTCACTCAAAAAGTACCCACCGAGATCGGCCACGGTGGCGCTTGGATTGTAGATTTCGAACCAATCTTTGAAGAGACCATCGGCCGGATCGGCAAGGGTCGTCACATTGTCTGCCATCCATTCGTTGATGCGAACCTCGACGGACGGGAACGCCGGGTTGTTTGTCCCACCCGGGGTGGTAATCAAAAAGGTCCGCCGGCCGCTTACCGCGCCATCTGGGAAGGAACCATAGGAGCGGCCGGCCACCGAAACGTTATAGTTGAAATAATCGAGAATCGAGGAGAGGCTTGGACCTTTGCTGAGGACGACCGAGCCGCTCACCGGTGCCAGGCGAAAATTGGCATGCAGTTCGTTGGTGGCCGACTGCTCGGGTTGGCCATCCAGCCAGACGAGCAGAAATTGCTTCGGCCCGATTACTGTGTTGGAGGGAAAAGCCCACTGGATGAGATTGGTGTAATTATTTGCCAGATAATAACCCCCAAGGTTAATAGAGTTGGTTCCCCCATTATAGAGCTCCAGCCACGGGTCCCGTTCCCCAAAACGGTCAGTGATTCCATTGGTGCCTGAGAAGGTATTACTCGGCAGCACTTCATTGAGCCAAAGCAAAGGGAAGGCGGGCAGCGAACTGCGCACGGAGTTACGCGCGCCTGGGGTAAAGGCGGCCAGTTGCGAGCTGGATGCGGTGTCCAGGCTCAGCCCAAATACCAGATCACTGCTGATATTGGTCCACTGATGCACTTCGGCGGCCAGAACGTTGTCGCCCTGGACCAGGTAAGTTGCCGGGAGCAGGAAAGACTCGAGCGAAGCCTGGCCAACCGTACGAACGCCGTTGACTGTCGAATAGCTGATCACGCCTCCCGGCATGCCAAGGCGCAAAACCTCCTGGCCGTTAAGGTAGAACACCGCCCCGTCATCAATTACCGTTTGGAGTGACAATGCAATGCCGTTCAGGCTGCCCGCATAATTGAAGTGAGTGCGGAAATAGAAGGTCGGGGTGCTCTGGCCGCCCGTATTATTGTTCGTTAAAGCAAGCACCGTCCCGAGAGGCCCGCCTGTGATGTTTTGTGGCGTGGTGCTTACATAAAGAAGCGATGGACTCGGATTCGACCAATTCAGGGTGGAGTCGTTGTAGGCTGGATCGGTCCAGTTTACTCCGTCGAGATTGTCTATTTGGTTGTAGTTCCATGAATTGTTCATCGCAACCAATGCTTGCGAGCTGTTGGAAACCACGGTTGCAACCGCCGCCCAATTGGCGACACGATTATTATCCCGCAGGGGATCAATCAATTGCAATGAACCTCCTTTTCCATTTGCTCCCGGCGGCCAGGGCGTCTGGCTGTCGTAGGTCACTTGGTCGATAATCGTGTCCAGGTCGGGAGTGGCGCCGGGCTTGATCAAAGTCAGAGTTCCCCCGCTTGGATCGAGATTCCGGGCAAATATTCCCGCCATGGGAATGGACGCGCCATAGGTGCTGGCGAAAACCGAAGCATCGTTGGCTAACACCAGATAAGCTCCCGCCTCGAGGGTCGTGCCGTTATTGAATGTGAAATCGATGCCATTCATGCGCCAGCCGGAGAGGTCAAACACGTTCGAACTGGAGGTGTTGTATATCTCGAGGTAACTCGCCCCGCTGAAAATGGGGTTGTACATGATTTCATTGATCACGATTTTATCCTGCGGTTGTTCGTTCACCCCGGTATAAACGATGCGGATGGAGCCGGCCACCCCCGCCACCGGGACCCCCTTCGGATCAAGGCCCGTAATCAGCAGGGTGTTCGTTCCGCTGAGCAGAGGAATGCGGAGGACCCAGGTGTTGAGGGAGATCCACGAGACTGGATAGGCCGCGCCATTGACCAGAATGGTTCGCACTTGCAGCGGGGCGGTGCCTGTGAGGGTGATGAGATTGCGGTTGGTCGTGAAGTCCGCGCCACCATTGGATGTTATGGCAAAAGGGGATTGGTTGGCCGCGATCTGCGCGAGGACGACGCTCCGCTTGGTGGCGGTAAAGTCCTTGATGCCCTGCGGGCTGCCAATGCCGGCGCCCGCGGCTACCATCCCGTTGTAGCGCGCGTCCAGAATAGGGTTGGAGCGGGCCGCCGTGAGGAAACCGTTGGCCGCTTCGATCAACGCCTGCCGGTAAATGCGAGCGAAGGGCGGATGATCGTTGCGGGGACCGTGCTCGTTGCTGCCGATGCCGTAGAGGTTCGCATCATTAGGATCGCCTCCGAAGGCGAAATCAACATCCCAAAGTAGTTGCTTCCAAGTGTCGTGTTGCGGTTTGTAAGCGAAGGCGTTCTGACCCCCGCCGTAGGAGAAGCTGTCGTAGTTGTTATACAGATGCTGGGTGACATCGATTTTGAACCATTCCTCAACGTCCATTGCGTTGGTTAACGTGGTTGTGTAGGCATCGCTGCCGATCGCCGCGCTGGTCATAACGACATCGACAAGGGCAAAGATGTTGGAGTAGTTGTTTTGCTGCGACGGTGAGGCGTTGTGGAGGGGCCAGGTTTGACGATAGCGCGCTTGCTTCTTCACTCCGCCGGTCGTGAGATAGCGGTTTAAGTCCGCGCCCACCACCGAGTAGCCGGCCTCGCCCGCGCTATACCCTTGATCTCCAAACTCAAAACCAAGTTGGATCTTATGCAAGTCCCCATTGGCGTCGGACGGAAACCATTCGTTCACCCAACCCCCGCTGGGTCGCTGCGAATCGAGGAATACCACTTCCCGCCGCTGGCCGTTTGCCAGGACAAAGACAGGTCGGTTGAAGTTAAAAGGCAATCCGAACTGGGAGGCAAACCAAAAGGCTTGCATTTCTGTTTGCGCCGTCGCGTCACCGCCGCCATTCCCAGGCCGGAGCAGGCTCATGGAGGTGTCCCCGAGCACGGGCTCGTCCGCTGGGAAGGCCAGGTCATAATCACAACTGGCCCCCAGCGGCGAATCGTAACCCGGCGCATGGTAAGGGCTGCCGTGGAACATGCCCCCCGCATTGTAAATGATGCGGCTAGCCCCATAGATGAACGTGAGGTCTTTGGGATTGTTGCTTTTCTTCTCTTCCGCCGTCCAGCGGCTCACATTGGTTTGGCTGATCCAAAAATGATAAGCGCCCAGACTGCCAGGGCTGAGATTGTCGCCCCAACGCAAAATGCATTCGCGCGCGGGCGCATTGTTCGGAAAGGTGCTGCTGGCAGGAGCGAGGGAGTTATCAATGGCTTGAATGAAAAACGCGCCACCGCTGCCACCCGCCTGCCCGGGGATCACCGTTGAATAGAAGCCCGCTCCATTATTCGTCATAGCCAGCGTAAGATAGTTTGTGCTGGGTTCGATGCGGTAGTTCACGGCCAGATAGGCGATTCCATCCGGATCCGCCACGCGCGCTTGCACCAGCACTGCCTGATTGGCGGCGGGCAGGGCAGGGGAGTGGCGGACGTCGGTGATGGCGGGGCCGATATTTGGCGCCGCAATGCTGTTCGGCCCGCCCGGGGTGCCGAAGGTGCGAATCCCCGGCATGTAACCAGGGGCTTCCAGCCAGTTGCCTCGAAGGCGCAGGAGAATGTTAGGATTGCCCTTCAGCCAGCGCACCTTGGCCCGCAGCGTGACGGTTGTCCCGGGCGAAAGAGTGTAAGGAAGCTGAGTGCGAACACGATTGGAGCCGGTATCCCCCCGCCCAGTCGCGCGCAGATGCAAAGAATGAGCGCTGCTATAGCCTTCGCTCGGTTCCCAACTCGTTTGGTTCTGATTCCCCTGAAAGACCCACCCAGCGGCGTCATTCTCAAATGTTCCATTCCCGATAATGTTGGTGCCCCCGGCGGGAATAACCTCTACATTGTCCAAGAGCGCCTCCCCGGGGCCCATCAACGTAACGTGCAACTGATAAGCATCGGCCCAGCCGTTGTCCATCACTCCAGTGACCTCGACATTCACCCAGGGGCTCTTCCTGGACTCATCGCTGTCTCCCCAATTGGGCGCCAGGCGATGATCGCTGCGCGGGTCGCGCAACTCGAGGCTGCTGCCTCCGCGAGCGCTCCAATTTCCCCAGCGCCCGCCGGAAGCGTAGGTCACCTCATCCACAGTGACGTGGATGGTGTTCGTTTTGAACTGGCCGGGACCAATGGTGCTGACCACTTGATCGGGCATGTTCAACTCGATGCGCCCTCCGCCATTTCCCAGGCTCCCCGGATAGTTGCCCAGTGTGTTCCCGGAGGTAAGGTTGTGATAATTATTGCGCAGATGCTTCGCGTTCCGGGCAATCACGAGGTAGCTGCCTGCCGACATCACCGTGCCGCTTGGAATATTGAAGGACACAGCATCACGAATGTGCCAGCCGCCGACATCGACCGTGTTAGTGCTCCAATTGAAAAGTTCGATGTACTCGTCGTTCGAGTCCGAGCTGATTGGATCGAACATGATTTCGTTGATGACGACATCGGAGATCCTGGGCGGCGCGTTGTTTGTGCCAGGCGTGGGGGTCGATAAGCGCGTGAACTGCGGCGCTCCATCTGGATAGCGTCCCATCGAAACGCCGTTCTGCTGCGAGCTGAAGCGGACGGCGTCAATGACGCGGCCATTATTAGGCTGTCTGAAGAAAATGGCCTCCCCACTCGCGGCCAGCCCAAACCCAAGTTGGCTCTCATCGAAAACAAGAAACCCGCGGGCCTGAATTATAGTGTTGGTGGGGATAATGAATTTGTTTGTGGCCGCGTCATCCGAAAGAGCGCACCCGCCGAGGTTGATGGATGAATCGCTGTAATTATACAATTCGATGTAATCGAGTTGGGGCGGATCGGTATGGGCCATGAATTCATTGATGAAGACCCTTTGGAAACCGCTCACTGGGGGCACATCCGGTGCTCCGGGATTACCGCCAAGCGCAGCGCTCGCTTCCCAGGCGCGTGCATCGCCTTCGCCATAGCTCGGCCGGGCCAGCACGAGTGAATGGCCCGCGCCGTCAGCGGCCACGGGATAGGGCGGATCGCCTGTATAACTCATCTGGAAAACCACTGCGCCATGACTGTTCTGGAGGACCAGTGTTCCTGGAGTGCTTTGCAAATTGGTCGGATTTGCGAACGGTCCAAACACATTCGTAAAGCTATAGACAGCCCGGAAGTCCGCCGGGCTGGCTGCCACCGCCAGGTAACTATTGGCGGCCATGACCGCATTCGAGGGGAAGGTAAAATCGGCCGACCCGGAGACCCTCCAACCGCCTATGTCCTCAAACCACGGCTGGCTATTGTAAACCTCAATGAACTGCAGGTTGCGCCCATCGAGCCGGTTAGTCGGATGATACATCACTTCGGAGATGAGCACCCCTTGGCGATGAGACGAAGGACCTATGGGTTCCCTGGGCAAGGTCAGGAGCGCGACATTCAGCGGCCGCAGCGTAAGCGAAAAAGTCCGTTGCGTATTCGGCAGAATCGTGTTCGGTATGGTCGCGCGATCCCGCACATTGTTAACGGTCAGGATGTTCGTGAGGCTGGCCGGGATCGCTGTCGTGGTAAGAATTACCGTGCGAAAATCGATTCCAAAAGCGGCTCTAAGAAGGCTAATTCCATTGTTGATCGTGTAATTGGCGAGGTTGGTGCCCGATGCGGCCTCGACTGGCTCGGAAAAAACCACGAATACGACCTGGGGATCGCCAAGGTTCCCCACCGTCGAGATGGCGGGAGGGGTTGTATCGGCCACGACCGAGAGCACGGCCTCACTGCTATTGGTCGTGCCATAGGCGTTGGCCACAAAACATCGGAACCGGTTTGAGTTATCAGCCAGAGTGAGCGACCCAACGGCTAGAATGCTATTAGTCTCTCCTGGAACATTGGTCCCGTTGCGCAGCCACTGGAAAGTCGCGCCGATCATGTGTGTCAGGGCCACCCGGAACGTGGCGCTGCCGCCTTCGACTGTGCTGACATTGGCCGGCTCCTGCGTGATCACAGGAGGGCCCAATCCATAAAGTGTCAGCCGATTATTGGGAATGGGCCGTTCCTGAGTTCCATCCGCAAGCTGCCATCCCACTGCCAGGTTATCCCCCCCGCCACCTTCGGTGTGCAGCGCTTCGATATAGTAACGCTGGCCCGCCGCGAGCGTGATGGTCCCGTAGGCATAGTCTGAACGATTGGCGGGCAGATTTGGGTTCATCGCCGGAAAGATGGCGGTGGCGTTGGTCCGCCGGTCGATGCTGACATCCCAATCCCTCGAGCCGCCCCATTGCGGTTCCGCGCAAATCAGACGTTTTTGGCCTGGAGTCTCATCAGTGCCTAGATAAAGGAAGCCCTGATCGTCACTGGCAATCCAGAAGATATAATTCCCATTGGCAGGGGCCGTTAGCAAAGCGCGGAGGCGCTGGCCATAACTATCGCCGATGTTGCTGGGCGACTCGAAGATGGGTTCCAGGCTTTCAAAGGAGGGGCTGTTCGGGAACGTCGGACTATTAGTCAATGCGCTCACCGTCCCGCCGCTGATATTCAGATAAACCTCGCGCAACACTCCGTTGCTTGATTGGCCAAAAGCGGATTGGCAGGCAAGGAGGCCCATCAGAACAAGGAATCCCGTCTGGGCCAGCGTTAAGGCGCGCGCAAAAATATTTCTCATGGATGCAATTCGGATCGTGCTCACAATAGCACGCCTCTCGGGAGATTGACAGCGCAATTCGGGAACAGGCGGTTTGCGCCAGCCCGAACGGTTCAACCGCCTGCCAGACCGATCATCCGGTTTTACAGACGGTGTGACGTTCCTGCGGGATCGTAGCCGGGGCGCGGAATTTATTCCGCTTCGGCGTGATGGGTTTTCTTGGTCTCCGTTTTCTCATTTGCCGCCCGTTCAAATTCTTTACCCCAACTCCCCCATCAGTTTTTGATTGGTGTTAATTCGTGTCAAAGTCCGGCTCAGGCTGGGTTAGGATTTTGAACAGGAGCTAAGGGAGATCACGAAGCCTCACCCTCGGTCCCTCTCCCATGGGAATCGAGCACAACAGGGATGCTTTTGCGCTTAGTGCAAAGCCGAGGAAAGGCGGGAGGGCGAGGATGATGATGAGTCTCTGTTTTCTCTGTTGCCGCATGTGCAGAGAAATCAGATCGCCGGGTTTGCCGGCTTTTCCTCTTTCTTATCGCAGTTGAGCTGGTTGCTCTCCTGACTGTTTTGCCCTGCTGGGCAGTTCCATCAGTGTTCATCCGGGTTCATCAGTGGTTAATATTCCTTTTCCGTGCGTGTTTCAAGGAGTGGAGCGGCTGACGGCGCGGTAGAATTTCCTCGGCCCGCTAAACGCGTTGGTGCGCGCGACGGTTAAGGCATTAAAAGGCTGGCTTGTTCCCGGAAAGTCGCTCCACCATCTTGCTAGCGCGAGGCGATACGCAGTCTCCAGGGTTTTTGTGTCAGCTCAGTTGCCAGCCTTTTCGGGACTCCCGTTGTACCCAAGCGTTCAGCTCGGGCAGATTGGTCACTCTCATGTTCGGACCGTCCCACTCTACTTTTTTGCCGGGGCCCGCGTGTTGCGCCAAATTACCAAGCAAGGTGAATTCCGTCAGCCGAGTGGAGTATTCAAAGCGCGTCGCCGTGTCGCTTCGGCCCTCGCGACAGGCCTCGATAAAATCGGTGAAGATAAATTTATGGCGAGGCAGGGTCTTTGGGGGCACCGGGGTTTCGTTCATCTTATCACGGGGCACGATATGCATTTGCTCGCCGTAGCAGCCGGTATAGATAATGCCTTTTTCTCCCACGTAAAGGGTGCCATTAGGACCAAACTCCTCCTCAGGATACTTTTTGAGCAGCTCATCAATGAGCGGCGGAAGATTGCGTGAGTCGCCCTTGGCTGTCCTGAGCTTCCCATCCGCCTCGCGAGTGGCATCCTTTTTTAGACCCTCATGCCAATAGACTTTCACCGCTGGCATCTCTCCGCGAGCGGGAAAGTCCCAGCGGACACGGCTGCCCGTCGGGTATCGTTCATCGCTGCCGCCTCGCATTTCCTCGACTTCGATGCTGGTGGGATGTTCGAGCTTAAGCGCCCAATGGACCCCATCCAAAATGTGGCACCCCATGTTGCCGATGGACCCGTTGCCGAAGTCATACCAGCCATGCCATTCATGCGGTTGCAAATCATCATGGTAATCACGGTAGGGCGCAGGTCCTATCCACTCCTCCCAATGCATTCCGGCAGGCACCGGCAGGGCAGGGGGGCGCGGGCCGACGCCACCGTTGGCTCGGTCCGTCCAGCTATGAGTTTCGATGACGTTCCCTATGGCGCCCGCCCAGATATATTCGCAAAGGAGGCGATAGCCTTCCTCGCAATGTCCCTGATTGCCCATCTGGGTGGTGACTTTGTATTGGAGCGCCATTTTGCGGAGTTTGCGGGCTTCGGCGATGTCGTGGCAGACCGGCTTTTCGCAATAGACGCTTTTACCCAATTGCATCGCGATCATGGCTGGCAACGCGTGGTGATGGTTCGGAGTGGCGATGAATACCGCGTCGATCTGTTTGCCCACTTTGTCGAACATCTTCCGGTAATCGGTGAAAGCCTCGAGCTGTTCCGAATCTTGCCCTTTTCCTTCCAGCACCTTCTTAACCAGCGCGTGCTGTTTCTCGTTTACGTCCACGATGGCCACCAGGTTTTCGCCGGCGATTGATTTGAGGTGTTCACTCAAGCCGCGTCCACCGCAGCCAATGAGCGCGCAGTTTAACTTGCCGCCAGGGGTGCCGGCTTCGACGAGAGCCGGTCCTGGCAGAAAGCGCGCGGCGGCGAAAGTGCCTGCGGTGAGGGCAGTGCGCTTTAAAAACAAGCGACGGTTTAATGTTAATTTCATGAGGTCTTTTCCTTACAAGAGGGTCCCAGGCAGGTCTGAACAACTGGGCGGTTGATTTTTGAACCTGACATGGGAAAGAGCATACAGGGCGCGGGCGGCCAGTTCAATGAATTTCAATGTAGCGAATTTGGCAAGATGTGAGAATGGCTTGGACCCGGGGCAACAGATCTTCGGATTGGCATGGTTTAGACGTCTTCCCCCTGTTAGGGAGCGAATGCGAACGGATGCAACTCTTTCAGGATTGGGATTATTCGGATGATGTTTTTCAGGGAAAAACAGAACAAAAGGTACTCTCGTTCGCTTCGCGAACAGCTCGCCGCCCGCATTTTGGCCTGCTATTTGCTCGCTTAGGGCTCGGTTAGTAAGCAGTGGCCGTCCTATGGAAAGGCGGTCCTTTCACAAAGATATTGATGAATATTTTACCGATCCAGGGGTCTTTAAAAACGGACGCTCTGGAGGAAAGAAGAAAACTTTTTGTTCGGCGAATAGCCGATGCGCAATACCTCACGCCACAACTGGAATGGACCGCCAGCCCCCACCAAGCCTGCCCTTTCTCCGATCTGGAGGGGGCCGTTCAGTATTGCCACGAACGCGGTTTGGAAGGCGTAGAGGTTGTCTGCTCGGGGGGCGGCGAGTCCGGAATCATTTTTGGCTTAAAAGTGCGCCGAGCATCCCCTCAAGACCAGAATGACTCAGGGCCGCAGCCTCGGGCGCCGCAATGATTCCCCATCGGGAGGCTCGCAATTCTTACTCTCGCGGTTTGAGACGCAGCGAGCCAGCAAGAACTGGGGCCAAGAGTCCCATTTGCAGAAAAATCAGGAACTTATGGAACTCCTCACTCTGATGTCAGTGATACGACGACAAGAATATCGGACGGTTACTACAGTGGTATTTGGTGAATCTCTGCCGTCTTCCTTTATCTTGAGACGACCCCAGAGCAAGTCTCTGGGTGGGGACAGGCGGGCAGGGTGCAGCCTGGGCATTGCCACGTTAACCATAGAAAGACGGTAATTATAAATCCGATTTTGCCACGAAACGATTTGAATGGGCGAAAAATGGCTTTCCGGATTCCGGAACGCCGCGACCACCAGGGGCGGCTTTTGATCCGCCGCCTGTCCCTCTCGCGGAAGCCGGCGATTTCTTTTCGCTGCCAGCTCCTGTGACCGCTGAATGAACCGCCGCAGGCATACTATCGGGTCGCTGGTGCTGCTGCTTTTGCTGGGGTGTGCTTGGGGAGGGGAGGCAGGTGGGGCCCAGAAGCATAAACTGATTAAGGTTGTGACCAGCAAAGATGGGAATCTGACGCGCTTTTTCGTGGAGAACATGGAAGCGGGCGAAGTGACGGCTACGTTCACGCTGGCAGCGGACAACTTGGAAGGAAGCGTTGATTTTCCTTTCACCGCCACTTATCCGCCAGGCCAACTCACCGAAGCCTTCAGCCTTTCACCCATCGATCTAAAGAAAGAGTGGGGTTACAGCTATACCAATAACTTTACCATAGGATGCCATGTGGCAGTGCATGACGACTCTTACGTTTATCTTTTGCCATGCGAGCCGGGCGCGAGCGCCCGAGTAACCCAAGGCTACAATGGCAGCTACAGCCACTCCGGGCCCGACCAGTATGCCATCGATTTCAAAATGGGACTGGGCACGCCAGTCCATGCCGCTCGCGACGGGGTGGTCGTGAAAGCGAAGGATGACTCAGACGCAGGCGGACCGAACCGAAAGTATGAGACCTGCGCGAACTATATCTTAATTCAGCACCCTGATCGCACCATGTCTAATTATGCCCATTTGCAAAAAGGGGGCAGCCGCGTTCGTGCTGGCGAAAAAGTGAAGGCAGGCGATTTGATCGGCCTTTCGGGGAATACTGGCTTCACCAGCGGGCCTCACCTGCACTTCTCGGTTTTCAAAACGAGAGCGGATGGAGGCGGGCGGGAGAGCATTCCGGTAAAATTTAAGACATCCGACTCAGAGGGCCTTACCTTGGTCGAAGGCCATACCTACAAAACCTTCGTCCCTGGCGCGCACTTGGACAGAACGCACTTAACCCTCCTCAGCCCTAAGGAAAAGGAAGGCCACAAGCCCCAACCCGTGGGGGCGCCCCCCCGCGATTAGCCCGACTTAGTGGACTCGACGTCGGAAAAAGTTTTTTCGCTGACCAAACCCATCAAATTGCGGGGGAATCTTGCTCCTGGATGCCTAAAAGTGGCTGTAGTGCAGACCTACCCTATTCCCAGCGCAAAAATTTTGTGCATAATCAAACGCCA
>JBBRPK010000009.1:0-76085 GCA_038228235.1 Verrucomicrobiota bacterium | reverse complement strand
GAAGCCTAAAAAGGCCAAGACCCAAACCGACGAAGGCCGATGGAAAAATCCATCGGCCTTTTTGATACCGCATCAAATCATAAAAGCCCCGTTCCATTTTTCAATCGCCGGTTTTGCACCACGTTTCGATCACCGCGCACAGGGATAAACCCCTCGACGGGGCGTTTCAGCCTTTGCGTTTCTCTCGATGACGAAAACATGATGGCAAAGATGCCGTTGACAAAGCCCTGCCTTCAAGTTTAATCTTAAACCAAATGGAACTAAATAGGCTGCGAAGAAGCCCGGCTAGGCTGAACGCGGGTTCAGCCGACTTCTAGGCGGCAACAGCCCACCCTCCGAAAATTTTGAAAATGAAACTCGAAAAATCAACGGCAGCCGCACGCGAAGGCCATGTGCAACGTGCTTGGGCGACCCTCCTTGTTTGGTCCGCTCTCCTTTTCCAAGCGCACGCCACTAACATTGTTTACACGTTCTCAGGCACAGGAAACGGCCAGGTGGGCACCACAACCTTCACCGCCTCCTCCTTCAGCATCAGCGTTTTGGCCGATACCACTAACGTTCACCCCATCGTGGAACCGGGTTTTTCCATATTCGGCGTGGATGCTATTTCCAGCCAATTCCGTATCGCTGGGATTGGTTCCGGCACGTTTTCCAATGCTACTTACGTTTTTGTGAACCAGACCGCCAAAGTTGTCGGATGGTCAGATGCCGGCGGTGATCGGCTCGATCTGATGCACGCTTCCTTCGCGGCCTACAACCTGAAGACGTCATTCGCGTCGCTCTTCATTTCTGGTCCCGCTGCTAATGGTGGATTTGGTGGCGAGCCCTCCACGATGGGGCCGGTGACCATCACGATGATGCGAGACATAACGTTCAGCGCAGCGTTCAGGACGCAGGTGAGTGTGCACTCCCTTCAAGCTACCAACGTTCAAGTCTGCTGGACATCGCGATCCGACGGCGTTTACCAGGTCGAGTACTGTTCCGCCCTCAGTTCTACGAACGGTTGGCTGCCCTTGGGGGCCGCCATCACCAGCACAGGGACGACTACCTGTGTTACAGATTCTGTGCTCAGTGGACCACAACGCTTTTATAGGGTCAACGTGTTGCCATGAGCGGGTTCGGCAGAGTGCGGTGCCGCCTAACTTATAAAGGAATGCAGTCGCGACATGAAGTTACTACCATCATTGCTTAGAGCCTGTTTTAAAATTCCGCGGGGTCCTGTATTCGGGGAAAAGGCCGGATGGCGAGGCGCGACGAGGGGAGCATATCCGCCAGCGATCTGCGACCGAGGAGCAACGAAGCCAGTCGGCCTTTTCCCCGAAAACCCTCCGGCCGGCGGGTCTTTTGTCTGCGGCCTGCGTTGACTCGGCCGTCACAGCCCGCTGCGGGGATGCTCCGGCCTCGCCGCCTTGACCACAGCCAAAATCCCTCGCCGCAGGACCCCACGCAATTTTAAAACAGGCTCTTAGTCTCATCGTGAACGCTCATTGGAATTAGCTCCAGCCAGGCGGAGGCAGAGTAGTTGGCGGCCATCGCGCACAAAAAGTTTGCCGTCGGAATAAGCTGGAAAACTCCATGTTTTCCCGCACACTTGCAGCCGGCCTAGTTCAGTGTACTCCGCCGGATTAGCAGCCAGCAACAGCAGTTGCCCGTCATACGTCAGCACCAGCAGGTTCTTTCCCACCACCATCGTTGAGCAGTAGCCTTCCTTGCCACCGCCAAAACCTGGCTGCGACCATTTTAATTCTCCGGTTGTGGCATTCGCACAGATGTAATTCGGACTCACGCCCTGTGAATAAAGGCAGGCGCCCACCACCACGGGGGTGGCCAGATTGATCTTCAGACTCTTGTTCGACCAGGCCTCACTCGCTTTCAGTCCGCCGGTGTCATGGGCAATTTTTGTGGCCACCAGACCAATGGTTTGGGAGTTGACCAACACTGTATCGCCCACAATGACTGGCGAAGCCGCATGGCGCTTGGCGTCGGTTTTAAAAGGCACGCGCCAGAGGATTTTTCCGGATTCCAGATCGGCTCCAAGGAGAGAATCGGCGGTGAAGGCCGCCAGTTGCTTGACGCCCGCCAGCGTGGCGACGACGGGCGAGGAATAGGCGGCTTCATCCGAACCCGATTTCCAAAACACTTTACCGGTGAGCTTATTCAAACAAACGAGACTGGCCCCGCTGGTGCTCCCTACGGGCAGGATGAGGCGCTCGCCATCAATCATGACCGAGCCGTTGTTTCCGCGGCGGCTGGCCGTGCCTTCGTTCGCTTTGCTGCCCAGAAACCTGACCCCGAAGTCTTTATCGTAACTAGTTCCCCAAATGGTTTTTCCATCGGCCAGACTGAGAGAGCGGAACTCTCCGTCGCACGACTGGACATAGAGCCGGTCGCCATCGATTAAAGGAGTGGAGCGCGGCCCAGCCCCCCACTCATCCTGGAACATTTTCGCATAGGGAACGCGCCAGAGTTCTTTGCCACTGCTGGCGTCCAGGAGATGCGCCACCTCCCTGCCGTCCTGCTCGTCGAGGTAAACCAGTTTGCCACCGGCCACAATAGGGGAGGAAAATCCTCCGCCGAGGGAAACTTTCCAGATTGGCTTCAGATCCGCAGGCAAAGATGTTACGGCCGCCTCATTAGCCGAAGCGTAGCCGTCGCGAGTTGGTCCGCGCCATTGCGGCCAGTCACCCGCCCAGCAGGGAGAGGCTGCTGCTGCCACAAGGAGGAGTGAAGTGAGCCGGGCGGAAAGCGCGGCGTTATTGTGCCGCCTAGAGTGAGGCCTTCCGCCTGGGCTTACACGATGCGAAACTTCGGAAGCGAGCCTCATGCGTCACCACTCCCCATCCACCAAAAAGCCGGTGATATTTTTGGCCAGATCGTCTGCCACCAAAGGCAGCGCCTGCCGATCGGCGCTTGGCAAATCCTGCCCGACGAACAGGGTGGACTGTCCGGAGACCTTCCGGTTGAGAACAACTTTGCCACTGCGCCTTTCACGCGCGGTGACTTGCGCGGTGATAACGACACGGTACTGGCGTGGAGTCAAAATATCTGTCGGCTGGAACGAAACCTGGACGCGGTCATATTTTAGGACGCTGCCGCTGAGGATGATGTCTCCTTCGTTGCCCGTGTTCAGGCGATAGGTCCCATCCTTCTGCAAATTCTTGCGGAGGGAGAGGTTGATGGCATCACTCAATCGCGGTTCGAGGGTCTGGTTAATGAACGGGTTTAGCTGCACCGAGCGTTCGCCCGGCCTCACCCCGTTGGTGGGCCCGAGATGATACCCGGCGCAACCAGACAATCCGATGAGGAGCAAACGACTCCACAACAAAGCACGCATGGCGGTTAGTGGCCTCGTTTTATGATGTCATCGAAGCGTTTGCGGGCCGCATCGGCATAGCTCGAATTGGGGTCGCGGTTGAGCACATCATTGTAGTAAATCTTGGCCGCTTCCCAGTGGTGGTGATGCTCGTAAAATTTGGCAATATCGAAGCTCCCGCGCGCCTGCTCGGTTTTCAGTGACTCAATAAGCTTTTGCGCCTGCGGCACCCTGGGTTCTGCGGGGTGGAGGGTAACGAAGTCGGTGAAAGTGGCGATGGCCTGGGCGGCGATGCTCTGATCGTATTCAGCGGTTTTAGCCTGCTTGTTGTAAGCGATCCCTTCTCGATAAAGGGCCTCTGTTCCGAGTTGCTGGTCGTGATAACGGTCCGCGGCCCTCTCGTAAGCCTGGGCGGCGGCGGGATAATCCTTAATCATCTTTTTTTCGTGCGCCACTCCGATGTTCATCTGGGCCTGGGGAGCGATTTCGCTGTAAGCCCCATTTTTGACAATCTGTTCGTACAACTTAATGGTCTTGTCCATGGATGGGAAAAATGGGATATAACCCCAAATTTTAAACCATTCCCCGTTCAGATAGCGGTTGGCGATGAGGAATTGACGTTTTAAAATGTCATCCGCATTTTCCGCCTTCGGGTAATGCACGAGCAGGTTTTGGTAAGCTTTGAAGGCCTTCTCATCGTCGTGTTCCGCCTCAGAACAGCGCGCCATCATATACTGGGCCTGGGGCGCGTAATCCGAAAAAGGCCAGACATGGACCACACGGCGCGCCGATTTCATGGCCAGGCGGAACTGCTTTTTATCGAAAGCAGCCTGGGCAACCTCCATTTGATCTTTGGCTCGGGTTTTTTGCCAACGGCCCCCGCCCACCGTCTCATATCGCCAACCTTCCCCCGGGGTATAGATTAAGGGGGCCGGGGCGCGCTGCGAGAAAGCGAGCAGACAAATCACAATGAAACCAGCTCGGAGAACCCAGCACTTCATAAATCCAACCGTAACGAGAAGAGGACCATCAGTCAAGGCAAGGTTGCCTGGCGGCGGATGGATTGGAATTGAGCATTGTTTACCTCCGGGTTCTGGCCTAACTTTCCCGGATGGAACGAGCGGTTTTTCCAGATGCACTCACCCGCATCGGTTTCCTCGGGTTTCTCTTGTTCACTCTATGATCCTGTTTATCGCGCAAGGTTTCGGCGTCGGCAGAATTCCCGTTGCGCCAGGGACTTTCGGTTCGGTGGTCGGTCTAGTTTGGTTCGCGGCGCTGCTGGTAACGGGCCGTTATGAGCTTTATCTGGCTGGCTCCCTGGTCGGAATCGGCCTGTCGGTTTGGCTTTGCGGGGCGGCTGAGAAAATTCTAAAACAAAAAGATCCTCCCTCTGTCGTGCTCGACGAAATTATCGCCATCCCTCTGTGTTTCCTGCCCTGGGTCACTCAGGAATGGTGGCCGCAGCGCAAATTACCCCTGATTGAAACCTTTTTCACTGGACGCGGTTTGGTGATGACGGCCGGTATCTTCATCCTCTTCCGCCTCTTCGACATCGTCAAACCATGGCCGGTCCATCAAAGCCAGCGACTGCCCCGCGGTTGGGGTGTAACCATCGACGATGTGCTGGCTGCGATTTACGTGGCGCTTCTAAGCTCGTTTATCCTCGTGTTTTAACTGCTTGAAAATCAGGCCTCGATCAGCAGAGGTATGTCTGCGGCTTTGGATTTTGGCGGTGAATAGCGAAAATGTGATTTGACATCATTTTGATGGTGATGTATAATTAGTGCATGATAAAGACGCAAATTCAGCTACCCGATGATCTTTACCGAGATCTGAAGAGGCTGGCCCAGGCTAAAGAGTGGTCTCTGGCTGAAACTTTGCGTCGCGGGGGGGAGTTGTTGCTGGCCAGGCATCCTTACATCGCGGAAAATAAACCGGCATGGACCCAGCCCCAAGCGCGCGATCTAGGCTGGCAGGGTCTGACACATGATGAGGTTCATGCGGCTTCCTTGGATGACATGGATCCCCGGTTACCGCATTGAAACCCGTGCTCTCCCTTGACGCAAATATCCTCCTCTACGCGATCAATACGGCAAGCCCCTGGCATGGCGGTGCGCGCGCTTTTGTCGAAACCCTGAGTCCTCGACAGGATGTCGCTCTTTCGGAGTTAACTCTGGTTGAGATCTATGTGCTGCTCCGGAACCCTGCTGTGCTTGTGAAGCCGCTCAAAGCCGACGAAGCCGTGGAAGTGGTCCAGACGTATCGTCATCATCCAACCTGGACGCTGCTGGGGTTGGACCCGGACAGCGTCGGCTTGCACGACGAACTATGGCCGTTGGCGAGGCAGGAGAGTTTCGCGCGCCGTCGAATCCACGATGCCCGGTTAGCATTGTCTCTCCGGCGTCAGGGCGTGACGGAATTTGCGACCGCCCATGTGAAAGACTTCGAGGGCTTCGGATTCATGCGCGTTTGGAATCCTGTGGAAATTCCGATGAAGAGTCTAAAATCTCAAACCTGACGTGGCGGCTGGCTGGTACGAATGATTGACATCACGGGTGGACTTGCCGAAGGCATTTCAACCTGGCCGCGCGCTCACGCCGCCACGCGGGCGCGTTCTCGCTTCCGGCTTAATTCCACGAGCAGTTCGCGAAGCGGCAGGGTGTTAATTACATCGCTTTTCTCCAGCCAACCTTTTCGGGCCATACCAGCGCCCAGCCGCAGGAAACCGGCATGCTCGTTTCGATGGGCATCGCAATTAATAACGCACTTCACCCCGCGGCTTTTGGCGTAGGGCCACAGCCGCCAATCCATGTCAAAACGATTCGGGCTGGCGTTGAGTTCGATCCAGGTGCCGGCGGCGGCGCAGGCGTCGATAACGGCTCGCTGGTTGACTTTGTAGGGTTCCCGCTGCAAGAGCAACCGGCCGGTCATGTGCCCCAGCATGTGCACGTAAGGATTGTGAGCGGCGGAAAGCAGGCGCTGAGTGGTTTCGCCTTCGGATTGGCTGAAGCTCTGATGGATGCTCGCCACCACCACATCCAATTCGGCGAGCAAGTCATCAGGGAAATCCAATTTGCCCTCTTTCAAAATGTCCACTTCGGTGCCAGTGAGGAGCCGAAAGGTCTTGCCTTCATCCGCAAGGCGCTGGTTGATGCGCTTGATTTCTTCGATCTCCTGTCGCACCCGCGCGACGTCCAGCCCATTGGCTTGCCAGGAAGATTTCGAATGGTCCGTAATAGCCCAATAATCGCAGCCAAGGTCTTCCATGTGCTTTACGATATCTTCGAGGCGATCATGTCCATCGCTCCAGGTCGAATGATTGTGCAGGGAACCGCGCAGCTCGGTCCATTCGAGCAGCCGCGGCAATTGGCCTTTTTCGGCGGCGTCAAACTCGCCCATGTCTTCTCGTAGTTCCGGGGGGATAAAGGCGAGGCCGAGTCGCGAAAAAATTTCTTCCTCGGTCTGGCAAGGGACGAGCAGCTTGGGGTCGCGAGTTTCCTCCTCGGCTTTGAACAAGCCATATTCGTTCAGACGCAAGCCCCGCTGGATGGCCCGCTGGCGCATCGCGATGTTGTGCTCCTTGCTGCCGGTGAAATAGAGCAAGGCGAACGGATATTCCGCGTCGCTCACGACCCGCAGATCCGATTGGATGCCTCCCGGCAAAATGACGCTGGCCTTGGTCTCGCCCCTGGCATTGACTCCCAGGATGGCGGGCTGGCTGGTGAAGGCGGCGATCACTTTGGCTGGTTGTTTCGACGAAACCAGAAAATCAATGTCTCCTATGATTTCTTTATGGCGTCGCAGGCTGCCGGCGGTGCTGCAGCGGATGACATCAGGATGGCCGCGCAAGCTGTCCAGCAACGGCTCGGCCACGGCGAGCCCCTCGATCAGCAGGTGGCGCGCGGCGTAAGTGCGGCGGCGGCTGATGCCTTCGCAAATGTTGATCTGGGTTTTTTCCCCAAAACCAGGCAGCTCCGCCACTTTGCCGTCCTTACAAGCCTGCTCGAGCTGTTCAACGGTAGTGATGCCCAACTTGTCGTGGAGAGCCTTGATTTTCTTGGGGCCTACGCCGGGGATTTCGAGCATGGCAAGCAAGCCTGGCGGAATGGAAGCTTTCAGTTCCTCGTAATAGAGCAAACGGCCCGTGCCGACCAGTTCGGTGATTTTTTTCTGAAGCGCTTCGCCGATGCCTTTGATCTCCCCGAGCCGCTCTTCGGCGATGAGGATTTCGAGCGGCTCATTTAGATTTTCCAAGGTGCGCGCAGCATTGGCGTAGGCGCGCGTCTTGAAAGGGTTTTCACCCTTCAGTTCGAGCAAAACGCCGATTTCGATGAGAATCTCCGCTACTCTATCTTTGTCCATTCAGAGGAATATGGGGGGCGGTGCGGAAAGTTCAATATTCAAGTTGAAGATCCATCGGGCGCATCTCGAGGCGAACCGTTGAAATTCCCCCTCCTCGCCCGACGTTGGCCCATTTCGGGCTGTTCCCGAAGATGACGCTCGCTGGATTGGCGCTACGAACCGTGGCATTTATAGCCCACCACTCATTGGGTGGGTCCTGGTAGGATTCCAAGCCAAGACAAACAGAACTTTTGTGGCATGCATAAAAAGTAGTTGTGCCTGAAGTCTAGCAGCGTGAAGGGTCGCGCCCTCATAGTCCCATCTTTGAGTACGGCCGGGGATGAGTCAATGGCCTTGCCGTCATCTCGCGCGCGCCCCTTGGCCTATGGAGCCGAGCGTACTCGATAAAAGCGGTGCGTGGCATTGGTAGCGCCCGCATCGACAAAAGGCATCGACATGGAGGTGGCAGTAACGGTAGCTAAAGTGCTCCAGTTGGTCAGGTTCGCCGAAATCTCCAGGACATAGGTCTGGTTAAGCTGGCCTTGCAGCACCGCGTGGAAGGAGCGATCCGGCATGACCTGTGGATTGCTTAAACTGACGGGAGGCGGCGAGACCAGCAACGCAGCAGTGAAATTTGCCGGTGGGACAAAGGCATTGGTAATCACCGACACGATCACGGAATAGTTGCCTTGCGCCGCCGGTTGAACATTCGTCAATGTCAGGCTGGCATTCGTGGCGTTGTCTAGATTGCCACTATTGAACTGCCATTGATATTGAATAAGGGGAACAGGGCCTTGAGGCGAAATGTTGAAGCTGGCGGTGGCGCCCTGGGTGACCGTCTGGTTGGCGGGGGGCGCCATTACGTAGAGATAGGCGTTGCTGCTCAATCCAAGCTGACTGCCGCGAACTGCCAATCCGCCACTATTAGTGATGGCAACGTTATAGGCGCCGTTCGTGGTCACGTTAATGACAGTGAATACATTGGTGGCGCTGTTAGTAGTAAAGTTTCCCGCTGGCAGAAATGTTCCGTTACGGCGCCAGCGGAACGTCATCGGCAGGGTGCCGGACGCCGAGGCAGAAAAGTTGGCCGTGCCGCCCAGTCCGACGATCTGGCTTTGAGGTTGTTGAGTAAAGATCGGAGAGAAAAGGACCGTTAAAGTGGCGTTGCTGCTGGTGATGGAACCGTAATTATCGGTCGCCACCACCGAGTAGTCCCCTCCGTTTCCGGCCTGCACATTCGAGATGACGAGGGAGCTATTCGTCGCTCCGAGAAGGTTGGCTCCTCCGAAGCGCCACTGGTACGTTATGGGTGTACCACTAATAGCGGCCGCAGTGTAGGTGACGGAGGCGACATTAGTGCCCACGATGACTGTGCGGTTCGTCGGTTGCGACGTAAAAACCGGGTGCAACACCACCTTCAACCGAGCGGCATCGCTGAGGATAGTACCTATCGAATCTGTAACAGTTACGGTGTATTGTCCGTCATCACCCGGATGGACCTGGGGAATATTAAAGGTAGCGTTGGTAGCGCCTTGGATGTCCGCGCCGTTGAACCGCCATCGGTAGGCAAGAGGGTTGCTGCTGTAGGCTAAGACACTAAAATTGGCGCTGTCTTTGATCGGGAACACCGTCAAGCCCTGCGGCTGCGCCAGAATGGCGGCCGGTGTCAGCACGTTGAGAGTAAAGTTGGAACTGAGGGCCGAGCCGAAGCTGTTGAAGACAAGGACGGAGTAGTCCCCGATGTTTTGCGGTTGCGCCCCGGTAATTTGGAGGGTGGCATTGGTGGCGGAGGCCATGCTGGCGCCGTTAAGCTGCCATTGATAATGGAGAGTGGCGTCTCCCGTGGCAGTTACGCTGAGCGTCACATTGGAGAGCGCTACCACACTCTGATTCGCTGGTTGCGCCGTGATTACTGGGGCAGCGCCTCCGTCGGCTGACGGCGCACCCGCGGTTGGAGGGGCGGCCATCCAATTGGCCGGCTCGTCGCCAAAAATCGTCGGGTCTTTTCGCTGCAAGGAAAGTCCAAACCCGTCGGCGCCCTTCGGCCAGGGCGCAGAGTCTTTGAAATGGACCTCATCTACGAGCACGTTTGGGAACACACCATTGATGGGGGTAGTCGGCTTCATCAGGTCTATGCGATCACCGCCGTTATTCAGCTTGCCCGCGTAAGGGCCGAAGATTTGAACCCCGCCGCCTACGCCGTACTTGGCTCGGAAGTTAGCGAGCATCAGTTGATTAGTCACATGAAAGTTTACCACCAGCAGATATTCGCCGGCGGCCAACACCACGTTCGTGGGAAAGACGTAATTCACTCCGCCGACAATGCTCCAGGTGTGGGGCGGTTGGGCTGCGTCAAACATAGCCACCGCTTTGTCCGAGACATTGTACAATTCGATGAACTCATCATCGGTGTTGTCGTTCGTGCCGAGGCCCGGAGGGTGGTACATGATCTCGTTGATCACGACCGGGCCGATAACCGCCCCGTAGTTTAATGATCCCAAAGTCAAAGCGAGTTGCGCGACGAAATGCTGGTCACCATCGGTGGTCAGAAAGCGGCCAAAGGAAACACCCTTCTCTGCCGCCCCAAAGGAAAAGCCGTCAAAATAACCGGTCAAATCGCCATTGACGTTGGCGGAAAAAAGGTAAATCTGGCCTCCTTGCGCCCCGAGGGCGAAGCTGGGAGCGATGCCCGGGTTCGGATTGAATTGAGATTCGTCAAACACCCGATACGAACCTGTCGGGAGAATCGTGCCGCTTGGAATGCGGTATTTTTTCGGAGTGGCGAAATCGTTGGATAAGAACCAGCCACTGATGTCTGCGTCCGCACCGCTCGGATTCAACAATTCGATGCTGGTGGCCGGGGGCGGAAGGTCTGAGCGCGTCAGAGCCTCGTTGACGACCACAGGGACAATGACCGGGGGGAGAGGGTCATTGAGACCGGGAGAGCCGCCTAACTGGCCGCTGGGGCGCCAATTGGATTTGGAATTCCAAGCCAGGGGATCGGCTTGTTCATCGACAATCACCAAGGAGAAACCCAATCCATCAGTAATGGGGTACCAGGCATTGTTGTAAGTAAAATCCAGAATCTGCTCCCCCATCCCATCAATCAATTGAAGATGGTCCCCGGCATTGCTAAGTTTGCCCGTGTATTGGCCCGCGAGGTTGGGCAGATTTCCGTAGCGGGAGGTGAATGCTGCCAAGTTCCTCACGATCAAAGCGGTCGCGCCGGGGGCAAGACTGGTAATAGCGCTGCCCGTGAAGGTAAAATCCACGCCGAGGACAAAGCGGACCCCCGTCAAATTGAGCGCGATGCTGGCACTGATATTTTTCAACTCGATATATTCAAATTCCTCCGGACCATTGGTATTCCCGGCCAGCGCATCAGGATGATACATCACTTCGGTGACACGCAGGAATTTTTGCGCCAGAGTTGAGGCATCCGCATAAGTGTAGGATGTCACGGGATGATTGGCATCATCGGTGATGCGGATGGTTGCGCCTCGCGCGGAAAGTTGACCCTGGTAAGGCCCAACCACGAAGAGACCCTGACCGCCCCCTGGACCGCTGGATCGCCCACGAAAGGCTGCGACATTCGGCGAGACGTAGAGAACGCTGTTGGAGGGCATGACTGTGCCTGGCTTGAAAGTGAAATCAATCCCACCGCTCAACTTCCAGCCGGAGATATCGAGAGCGAAGGGAGCGGGATTGGTGACGCAGAGGTATTCCTCCTCCTGATTGCCCGAGGAAGGATTGTAATCCAATGCCTGCACGGTGATGAACCCATTGGGAGGCTGCGGGAGGGGAATGCCCGCGCTATTGGTGGTGGTCAAGCCGACAGACCTGGCGGTATTGGTGATGGAATGAGTGACGAACCAATGGGTGCGGCGGGGATTTATAAATTCATCAATCAACCCCGGAGCGCCATAATCGGCATTGGTTGGCCAGGTCGACCCCCAACAATACATGCCGCACGTCCCCGAGCAGGGCCAGCCCCACTTTTGGCGGTCAAGAAACATTTCCGGCCACATTAAGTTGGTCATGTAGGCGATGTGTTGTTCCATGATGCCCTGGCCGAAGGACGTCCCGGGCGGCTGGATAAATTTGTCCATGAGGGTCCGCTCGCGCCGCAAAAGCATTTGGCGGGTTTCAGGGGTTGTGACAATCACATCATAAATCCGATTCCAAGCGGAGGAGCCGGCCTGCTGGGTTGTCTGGCCCCCGTAGAGGGGGTGGGCCTTATAGGTGTCATTGGTGGACACCACCTTGATGAAAACGTTCCCTACATCACCGCAGTAAAGCTGGCCCCAAGAGACGTTCAGGTCGAAAGGTACGATGTACCACTCCTTGGTCTTATTCGAATCGCGATACATGCTCATGTTGGCCCAAACATCGTCTCCCTCGAGGTTCCAACGGGCAACCGCCAGGTAATTCACAATCTCGGGCAGGTTAAGGATGTCGAAAATATTAGTTTTGCGCGCGCCAGGGGGTCGGGCTTCGCTGATTGCAAAGGCCAAAGCGTCAAAGTCCGCAAAGGACTCATTCAATCGGGTCCTCTTTTGGATGACGCCCGTGCTGGAGTGGTCCAGCGTGATCGTGCCCGCCGCCTTATAGAGGGCGCCGTCCGGGTCATAACCGAGATGGCTAAGCTCATCGGCGCCCAGCGCATCGTTATGGAAATAGAGACCATAAAAAGCGCCGTTGAGTTGGAACCGGACTGGATAATGGAACGTCGCCGGCACTCCCATCAAGCTCAGCAGCCAGAAAGAAAGATGCGTACGCAAGAAGGAGGGGTCGGCTGTTTCCGAAAGGAAAGAAGTGTGGCGGATAGTGCCGCCAGGGCCAGGATATTTCAACGGTTTCTCGGCGTTGAAATTGACGTGATGGGAATTCTTGGGGTACCCGGCGGTGGTATTGCCGCGCACAGACATGTGAATGTTATCATAGAACTCGCCATCATTGAAAAGTGAGAGTCGTCCGCCCGTATTTGAGTCCACGCCCATTCCAGGGACACCGCTGGTGGGGTAGGGTTTGATCCAATTCGTTGAATTTGGGTCAATGAAAATCTGATAGATCGGGAGCATGCTGGTTAAATCCGGAGCGGCAATCACGGTCCCTTCGTATTCGGCCGAGGCGGCCGGATTCTCAAACAACGGCCAGCGTGAGAGGTGCCCGGACGCATCTTTCGCCCAAATGATCCAGCGCAGCATTTGACCATTGGTAGCTGTGCCTGCTGGAATGGTCGCGCCGTAAATTCCGTCCCCGGCGGCGCCATCACCATGAAGCCCATCATCCAGCATTTGGATCTGATTGGTGGGACCGAACATTACACGCCAGTTCAGCACCACATTTGTGACCGGGGAAAAGGCCTTGGCCACGCGAGCTGTTACGGTGATAGAGTCGTTGACTGTAGGCTGGGTGGGCGGGGCCGGGCTGCGCTGGACGTGACTAATATTGGGACCGAGATCAGTCGTGCTTAAACCGTTGAAAGTACCCGGGGTAGAAACCTTGAAATAGCCCGGATCACTGCTGAACGTGCCAACCGTCGTCCCGATTAGTTCGACGCGGACGAGGAAGTCGGAGTTGGTCGCTGAGGTATTCAACCCTTGAATCGCGAGAACGTTCGTGCCAACGATCAAATCGCTAACGGAGGCTGCCAGGTTAAACTCCTCAAATTGCAAGGCTGCGCTGTCCGGATGGAAGGTGGTGGCCGCCGCGTTCCAATCCAGCGGATCCAACAATACATTGCCGGGAGCGTTGGCCGACGCGACCGGCACGCCGTTCAGGTAAGCCACAAAACCGTCGTCGTATTGAACCCGGAGGGTCAAGAGGTCCACCTGGGATGGATCGTTTAGGTTGAAGATGAATCGAGCATAGGCTGAACTGTTCACGCCATACATGGCCGTCCGCAGGTCAGTGCCGATTAGGCTGGTGTAGTTCGCGTTCACTACAGCGGGGCGCGCGGTCTGAAATTGTTGTTGGATTTCCGAAGCCGATAAAGCCCGGCCCCATACCGCCACTTCATCGATCTGCCCATTGAAAAAATTGCCGGCCGCATCGAAAATACCACCACCGCCAATGTTGAACTGTGATGCTGAAGATCCATAATTGCCGGTGGCTGAACCGCCTGTGCCCTGGAGGACTCCCTCGAAGTAGATCTGCAAACTGGCGCCATCACCCACCACAGCGACGTGATGCCATTGATTCAGAGTCAGGCTGTTGCTCACGGTGAGTGAACCGCCGCCGCTGGTGAAGACTTGCAGAGTGCCGGCGTTGAGAAAACCGACACCCAGAACTCCGTTTTGGCCAAACAGACCCGCTCGAATCCCGGGCGCAATAACAGGCCGGATCCAGCCCGCCATGGTAAAAGCGGAAAGATTGTTCGCCAGGCTGGCCCCTGATGCGACAGAACTGCTGGTGCCATTGAACTGCGCCGCCGTATTATTCGTCTCGAAACCTCCGAAACCGGGGGGGCGAGGACCCGCAATATTAAGAGTGACATTCTGATAGGCGCCATTAAGGCCGGGGTTGGCGAGATTGGTTGCTACAGTGCCATTGGCTTCGTTTAACCGCCAATACGCCACGGGACCGGAAGCGGCGATGATTGAGGCCGCTAAGTCCTCTCCTGGATTGGCCGCGCCTGTATCGAAGCCAATGCCATTGCTGCCCGCAGTCCATGCGCTGTCGTCGAAGCGCGAAAACATCCAGTTATTGCCGAGGCTGCCATCGGCCGGAATCAAGGCGCGCACCGGAGAATTGGTGGCCACCACGGTAAAGACGTTTTGGGTGAGGCTGAAGCCGTAGGAAACATCCGGCACCTGCGGCGGGAAGGCGGGGGCGAACTGGGTGGCGATTGTGCCATCAGGCCGGGCCAGGGCCAAGTATTCCCCCGAGGCGCCAAGTTTGAAATTGGTGTGCAGCGGCAGCCCTGGAATGCGTCGATTCTTGTTCGAGGCAAACACGATCATGAACCGGCCCGGCCCAAGATTGGTAGCTGGAAAGAGCCACTGGTTCAGGTTGCCAGGGTTATTGGAGAGGGCCCAGTTCAGAAGATTGACCGTATTGGTGTCGGCGTTATAAATCTCGATCCAGTCGGAAAACTGATGATCCTCGTCCTGGAGGATGGTGGAGTTGGCTGCCATGAATTCGGTAATCCGCACATCCTCTTCCGCCTGCGCGAGCGGGGCGTTCGCGAACACACCGGAAAAAGCCAGGCACCACTTAAAGAGAAGCTGATATTTTTTCATAAAACGCCGCTTTCAGTCGTTATTGATCTCAGGGATAACCCCAGAGTAATAGCAGACCAAATCTCCTTTGGCAATGCTTTTTGCGCCGGGCGCGGCAACCAGAAGAAAAACAACATGGAAATTGGGAAGTTCCAACCGCGAAATATGCTCAATACGCGAACTGAAAACCACCGATTTCTCGACGCCTGCACCTCGCAAACGGCCAGCGATTTTTTAAAAGCTTGTCGGATTGGCACCGGTGATTTATCTCAAGCGCCAATGACTTTGACTGAGCAGAAGCAGAGACTGGTTTGCCCGTTACGGGATTGCCAGCGCCACCCCAAAATTCAGCGAAGATCGGAGCGGCGAGCCTTCTGGGGCGCATCGCTGCTGGTCATGGTCGCCGGCCCCTTCGCTGCTCAAGGTGGGTTGGCCTTGAATGGCGTAAACCAATACGTCACGTTCGGAAGAGCCAGCAATCTTGGTTCCTCCGTGTTCACTCTCGAAACCTGGTTCAACTGGACGGGAGGGGGCGTCGCTGCCCATACCAGCAAGTACGGTCTAACGGCAATTCCGCTCATCGCCAAACTCAGTTCTGAAGTGGACGGCGACAACCGCGACGGCAACTATTTTTTGGGAATTCGTCCGCAGGACGGAGTGTTGGCCGCGGACCTCGAAGAGGGAGCCAATGGCGCTTCCCCGGGCGCCAATCACCCTGTCACGGGCACAACCCCGCTCAGCGCGAACAGTTGGCACCACGCGGCGGTGACTTATGACGGCACCAACTGGATGTTGTTTTTAGATGGTAATCTGGAGACTAATCGCTTCGTCAGGCAGCCTCCCAGGTGGGACACCATCCAGCACGCCGCGCTTGGTTCATCCCTAAACTCCACCGGAACCCCTCAAGGATATTTCGCCGGCACGCTCGATGAAGTGCGTATCTGGAATTATGCCCGTTCCCCCGCACAGATCGCCGCCAATAAAAATGCGCAAATCCCGTCGGCAACGGGATTGCTCGGCAGATGGTCGCTGGAGGAAACAAATGGGCTGATTGCGCACGACACCTCCGGCAGCGGGGCGAACGGCACGCTCGTGAATAATCCGCGCTGGATGCCCAATGTGCGGGCTGCCGCCAACGTGGTCACGCCCATCAAACTGACGGCGATTGATCCCGATCGGACGGCGGCCATTCGTCAGAGTGAAAGCAAACGTGTGCCGGCTGTGTTCCGATTTGATCCGCGCGTGGCGGACCAAATGGAAAGAAGCTTGCTCGCCAGCCTCCAGAACACCAATATAGCCTCGCCCCTCGGCACGAATACCCCCCCGACTTGGAAGGATGGACGCCCCAATGCCCGGGTTCAAACAGAGCTGATTGCTAAACTGCGCGAGGTGATGGCTCGTTACATCTGTTCGGATGTCCTGTCGAACGAAGCCAATGTTGGCCCTCCGAATGTCCGCCTTTATACCGCCGGCTCCAACAAGGCGGCCCCCGATCCGGACACACTTCAGGCGCAGAGCCTGAGTTGTCCCCGCACCAAACTTTGGGCGCTGGAAAAAGCTCGCGACGACCTGCGACACCGGTTCCCGGGCGGCGAGGAAGCTGTGGGCCGTTATCTCGCCGGGTTTGTGAAGGAGAACTGTATCTTTGACGCGGAACTGACCCGCCGAAGCCGCGTCCGCCACGCCGAATCGTTTTTCGCGGCTGACCACTATGAGCCTGGTCAGGCGATCGTGAAGAAAGGCCAAATTATCGATAACAGGGCCAAAGCGGCGTTGGACGAGTTGAAAACACAAACGGCCTCTGACGAACGCAAAGCCCAGCTCGTCGCAGCAAAGCTCAAAGCGGAAAATGCGCTGAAAGACTTCGAGCAACGGGCCGCCCAATCTGAGTTTAAGTCTCAGGTCTTCAGCCAGCAGAATCGATGGCTTTTGGGCGGTTTGATCGCCGTTGCTGTGACTTCTTCGATTGCGATTTGGCAACTGGCGCGCTCCAAACGCGGCCAGACGATGCTTCCCATTCAACGTCGTGGCGATAAACCTCTTGCGGAGCCGCCATCCAACGCAGGGGACACGGCGGGTTGGCGAGAGCGGGCGCTGAGCGCTGAGAAACGGACTGCTCAGACCTCGGCGGTGATACGCGCGGGACTTCTTCCCCATCTCGCCCAGTGGGTCAAGCAGAACCTGGTGCGGAGACTGGTCGCAGAACGTTCGCATCTCCTGAGCACGCAGGAAAAGGCCGAGCTGGAAGTGGCCGAACTTGAAGCGCGCCTGGCGAACGTGCATGCTCCACTGGAACAACGGCTTCAACGTTACCGAGAGCGAATCGACGAACTCGAGCGAGAGCTCGCTGTCCGAGGAGAGGAAAATCGCGAGTTGATCCAAGCAAAAATCGAGCTTACTCGCAAGCGGTTGGAAGCCGAGAACGAGCGAGTCCTATGACCTCGTTGGAATAACTTATCGGATTCTCCAATAAAGCTGTCGCAGGCGCACGGGTTAGTTAGAATTCAAACCATGGGACTTTTGAGAAGCTGCTTGCTCCTTGGAATGCTTCAATTCTGCCGGCTCCCGGCAGCCGAAGCTTCGATTCGTATCACACGGGAACCATTGTTGGCGGCTAGCATCAATCCAATGCAGTACGGCCAGTTCGTTGAGTACCTCTGCGACCTCGTCCCGGCGATGTGGGCCGAGAAACTCTATGATGGCAGTTTTGAAGGGCTCAGCTCCTACAAATTCGCTTTCATCAAGCAGACCGATTTTAAAGAAAAATCGTGGTACCCGAGCGGCGCGGTCAACCGGGGCCACTACACGCTCGACAAAGAGGCAAGGGTCAATGGCCAGGTCTCACAAAAGATCGCAGTGGATGGAACTGCGGCGTGCACTCTGGGCCTCTCGCAGGACGGTATTTTCGTGGGGACCGGCCAGCCTTGCGAGTTCAAATGCTGGCTGAAGAGCGAAGGGCTGCACGGCTCCGTGCGAGTGATGCTTCACCACGAAGGAACGGTTTATGCCGCTTCCCAGTTCAGGCCCAACAGAGAATGGAAGAAATTCCAGGCCCGCCTTAAGCCAGTCGGGCAAGACGTCAATGCAACGCTTTCTTTTGAATTCCAGGGCCCAGGAACACTCTGGATCGATCATGTTTCCCTGATGCCGTCCGATACGGTCAACGGCTGGCGGCCCGACGTCGTGGAAGCGGTGGGCGCCCTCAAACCGGGCATCATCCGCTTCGGCGGCAGCGCCCTCGATGAACCTGGTTTCGGCGAATTCGAGTGGAAAGATACCATTGGAGATCCGGACTACCGCAAACCTTTTCGGGCCTGGGGTGGATTGCAACCCACCGGTCCCGGCCTGGAAGAATTCGTCCAATTTTGCCACGCCGTCCAAGCCGAGCCCTTGATTTGCGTTCGCTTTTCCGGACGGACAGCCCTCGACGCCGCCGAGGAAATCGAATACTTCAATGGATCGACTAACACGCCGATGGGCGCACGCCGCGCCGCCAACGGGCATCCTGGACCTTACGGCATTAAATATTGGCAGATCGGCAACGAACGACAGAGCAGTGAGTACGACCAGCAAGCCGCCGCCTTTTGCGAAGCCATGAAAGCGATCGATCCGGCCATCCATATCCTTTCCTCCTTTCCGACCGCTGGCTCGCTGAAAAAGGCGGGGGCTTACTTTGATTACGTCTGCCCGCATCACTACACGCCCGACCTGCCCGAGTGTGAACGCAGTCTCGATTCCATTCGGCAACTTCTCCACGAAAATGCGCCTGGGCGCGATATCAAGGTCGCAGTCACGGAATGGAATACCACGGCGGGAGATTGGGGCTTGGGGCGAGCGACCTTGATGACTCTGGCTAATGCGCTAGCCTGTTCCCGCTATCACAATCTCCTTCATCGGCATTGCGATCTGGTCGAGATCGCGAACCGCTCGAACCTAATCAATAGCTTTGGGTCAGGGATCATCCAGACCGACAACCATCGCCTCTATAAAACCCCCACCTATTACGCGCAACTCCTTTACGCAACGCTGGCCGGCGAGCGCCCGCTTCGCATCGAGTCCACCGATTCTTCCACCGCTGGTCTGGACCTCAGCGCCACGCTCCGTGCCAAAGACGACGAACTAATTCTCTTTGCGGTAAACCCAACCTTGGCCGACATCACCCGTCCGCTAGACCTCAGCGCCTTCGGCAGCCGGGGCCAGAGCGCCCCGGTTTGGACCTTGGCGGATCGCGACCACGCGGGTGAGCCGGATGTCCGAAACAGCTTCGGCGATCCAGACCGGATTCGTGCCCGGCGCGCCCTCTTCCGCGCCCGGGAATCCCGATTCAACTATCGTTTCCCCGCGCTTTCTCTGACGGTTTTGCAATGGCGCGGCGCGCGTGGTTCATCACCCGCTCGATCCAACACCAGTCGGCAGCCTTCTCCTGTGCAAGGGCAACGGAGTTTCTAAAATGCATCGTTTTCCCGTCCTGATTATGTCACATCGTTTTTCTTCCCCGTATGGATTGGCCCTCGGTGGCTTCATGCTTTGGCTGGCTGCGGCTGCCCAGGCGCAAACGTCGCCCCCGGTAGCAACCGCTTCGACCCAAACACCGATGCTGCGTGAAGGCACTACCCAGACGGTGGTCCTTCCTGCTTCGGTCCCCGACCCGCTGGAACGCATGAACCGTGCCGTATGGGCCTTCAATAAGGGCCTCCTGACTGGCGTCATTAAGCCCACCAGCAAGGTGTATCGGTTCATTGTTAGAAAGCCGATCAGAACCGGGATTGCAAACTTCAGCCGGAATATCACCTATCCGGGACGCCTGATTAACAATATGCTCCAGGGAAAGTGGAACGGAGCGCGAGTTGAGAGCCGCCGTTTCGTCTGTAACAGCGTTTTAGGAGTGGGTGGCTTCATCGACGTTGCCAGCAAATGGAAGATCTCCAAATCGGACGCGGACTTTGGCCAGACTTTCGGCCAATGGGGTTGGAAACCGCACTATTATTTGATGCTGCCCGTCTTTGGACCGAGCAATGAACGGGATACCCTCGGTTTAGTTACGGACACGGCCGCCAATCCATTGACCTACTTCACACCTTACCCCATCGTTCCGAACGACCCCCTGACTTATCTCGGCCCCTACACTTATTACTCCGCCGCCGTCACGTATAATGGCCTAAGCGACACCGTGGACGATTATGTGCGGTTGAGCCGGGCGCAGATGGATCCCTATTCCGAACTTCAATACGCGTGGACCTTCGCTCGTGAGAGCCGCGTGGCAGATTTCCAGGTCAAAGGCCAGCAAGACGTTGCTTCGCTGGAAACACTGCAATCTGTTTTTTTCACCTTTAAAGACGCAGAGTTTCCGCGCCACGGCCAGACCCAGTCGGCGGTAATCCCGGCCACGGGGAAGGGATTAAAGTTTACATTTTGGCTCCAACCAGGCCGCGCCCCGATCGTTTATATCGTTCCAGGTCTTGGTTCGCATCGTCTGGCCGAATCGGCTTTGGCTCTCGCCGAGTTGGTTTATCGGCAAGGTTTCTCCGCCGTCTGCGTCAGCAGTCCATTCAACTATGAATTTATGGAGCACGCTGCGACGGCCGCCCTCCCGGCCTATACACCAGTGGATGCGCAGGACTTGCACGCCGCTTTGAGCCAGATTGATCACCGATTGGAGAAACTGTATCCCGGCCGCACTGGCTCAAGGAGCCTGGTAGGCTACTCCATGGGCGCATACGAGTCGCTGTTCATCGCGGCCAGTGGAGCGACGAATCCGGCGCTGATCAAATTTGATCGTTACCTCGCCATCAACACCCCCGTTCGCTTGCTGCCGGCTATTTTCAAATTGGATGAGTTCTATCAGGCCCCATTGGATTGGCCCTCAGAAAAACGAACCGATGACATCGAGAATGCGTTTCTCAAGGTTGCCGCTCTAAGCAAGAGCTCCCCCACTGCTCAGTCGTCCCTGCCCTTCAGTGCGATCGAATCGAAGTTTCTAATCGGCTTGACCTTTCGCTTGATTCTGCGAGACACTATTTTCAGCAGCCAGCAGCGTCACAATCAGGGAGTTCTGCAACACCCCATCCACTCTTTAAGGCGTGAGCCCGTTTATAAGGAAATCATGCAGTATTCCTTTAGGGATTACCTGGAGAGGTTTGTCATCCCTTACTATAAAACCCGGGGCCTTGATCTCAACGCGCCGGAAGCGCTGGAAAAGGCCAGTAATTTGCGCACCTACACCAAAGCTCTCCAAGCCAATCCCAACATCCATTTCATCGTGAACCGGAACGATTTTCTCTTACCCAGTGAAGACGCCGAATGGCTTCGTTCCACGTTCGAGCCCGGACAACTAACCATCTTTGAGCAAGGCGGCCATTTGGGAAACCTTGCTCACCCCGAGGTGCAGAAGGCCATTCTAAAGGCGCTTCAGCAATGAAAATGCGCCGCAAGGCCGCGGCCCTTCGAGCCGGCCTAAAAAGAAGGGCTTGCCTATACGGCGAGGCAAGCCCTTCGGGTTTTCCTTCTGACGACAAGCACAACAGTCATCGGTGAAGGGTGAGCAATAAAACCTCACGCGGGTGGACCTCGGAATAGTTCAAACGGCGAAAATGCTGTCATGGTTTCGACTACATCGATCGCCCTCAAGTGCTTTCCAGAAGCAACCCGCGAAAAGTTTCTGGAATTTGGGTCTTGATGCACCATTCCAAGGCCTCGTGACGCTTTAAAGGGCGAATGCCTTGGCGGCATTGAAGGCGGGCCTGCGATCGCCCGGGCGCTCTCAGATCGACCCAAACATCATGGGGAGCGAGTTTTTGGCCGTCCACGTAAATTTGATGGATGAGCAGAAAAAATTCCCCATCCGGCATATGAAATAACTCTTGATGGCTGCTTGGCGTCCGGTGTCCAGCCAGACTGCTGGCCGAAGCGGTGTCGTAGATTGTGTTGCCAATCTGGACTCTCACGGGATGTCGTTGACTCCGCAGGAGCCCACTTTCGAAGGATCGACGTTTTTCATTGCTACTCTATCGTTGTACCGCCGCAGGGGAAGTTTTGCAATCGAGCGGATTACGTGGCAAAAGCCCCGCAAAAATACGGAGTCGTAGAGCAATACAACGAACTTCCTCGCGGCTCCTTCCGCCGCCAGCACCCCCATTCTGGCGGCGCCTTCGCGACCTGTTCGGATCGGCAGGGGGCCGAGTTCCACGAGCCTTTCATCAGGTCTGCTTGAGCAAGGAGTCGAGGCGATCCAAAAACGGGACCTGCGTGTCCTTGATTCTTCTCCTGGCCTCCGCGGAGATGCTTGATTTAAAAAACGCCCTTTCTAAAATATGCCAGTTTTCAGATCTTGATCATAATGGTTCGCAACGCGAAGCTCATCAGTGTTTAATTAACCCAGATGGAAACCTCGCCAAGCCCCAGCCCCAGGACGGAAACAGGACCTGCGCCTGTTGCAATGGAGCAGCGCGCGCGAGAGTATTTAGCGGCGGGCCGCTTTCGTAAGGCGCGGGACGAAATCAAACCGCTCGTAAAGCTCGATCGCCCCAAGTATCTGCCCCTGCTCATTGACGCCAATAAAGGTTTAGCCAGAGAAATGCTCGCCAAGGGCCAGGTTTCGGAAGCGCAGCAGGTGATTGCGTATTTAAGAACCATTGCCTCCCCTGCGGAAGTGCGGGCTCTTGAATTGGAAATCTTCACCAAGTCGAAAGACTCCAAGTCGGCGCAGTTAAAAGCGCTCCCATTGCTGACAGATTCCGCCCTTTCGCTGTCCGAGCCGGAAAAGCGGCGTCTGGCTGACCATCTAGTGCTGACCTTTCTGCCTGTGCCGCTAGAAGGAGCGAGCAAGCCGCAACTGGCCGCAGAAGTCCAGTCGATTCAGGCCGCGATTCAAGCCGTTTCCAACAATGAATTGGAGCGCGCTCAGGAGTTGATTCGACCCCTGCCCCACAGCTCCATCTTGAGCCATTGGAAACTTTTCGTTAAGGGCTTAGTGGCCTTTTACGGCGGTGAGATGAAGAGAGCCGCCCGTTTTTTTGCCGATCTGCCGCCGGGTTCAACTCCAGCCAAAGCGAGCCAGCCCTATCTGTTGCTGGCTGCGCCGGAGCAGGATAAAGGTTTGAAGGCCGGGCTTGGCATGGTAACAATCGAAGGCGCGGCGCGCCTCACAGGGTTGTCCGGCCTGGGTCATGTGTTGGGGCGGGCGGACCAACTTTGGAAAGAAGCGCGTTACGAGGCCTCGTACAAACTGGTGCGCCAGGCAGTCAGGGGTTTCCCGTCCGAAAACCCGGGCGCGCTTGGCGCCTTGAGCGAGTTCTATTTCAAGGCCATATTCGGGCTGCCACGTCAGGACGTAGCAGAGTATGCCAGGTTATTTGAGGACCTGCTATTTGAGGAACGAGATCTCAAACTGATCGAGCGCGTCCTCGCGCTGCGTGTTTTTGCCCTCGTGCACGAGCGTGACTTCCCACTGCGCGGAATTCAGGAGTGCTGGACAGATTTTCTCGAAGCTCACGAGCGACTCCACGGACCTAATCCGCGTTTGGCATCCCTCATTTATGCCCGCGTCGGGACCTTAGCTGCCGCCCAATGTATTCATTCATCGTTTGAGGATGAGGAAGGGGCCGGCTGGCGCGATTGCGACATGGCGATCCATGCCTTGGAAAAAAGCGTCGAACTCGATCCTTCCAATCTCGACTCGCAACTCAGGTTGTGCGGGGTTTATGAAACAACGCGAAAGTCGCGCGAACGGAACCGCCTCCTGGACACCATGACCCAACGATTTCCCCAGAATAAAGCCGTCCTGGTGCAGGCCGCTCGTGCGTGCCTGGATCGCCAGGCTTACACCAAAGGGCTGGATTACCTTCAAACTGCTTCGGAGGTGGATCGGCTCGATCCAGCTATTCCCGAATTGGTGATATTGGCCAAGGTGAAAATCGCCCAGCAAGATTATGCAAAGAAACGGGTGGAGAAGGCCCGCCAGGCCTTTGCCGATCTCGCCCAATACCGAGTGGGCGACTCGACAAACTTCAGACGCGCTCATTGGTGTTTGCTTGCTCAGGAGGGCCTGCTCGAATACCTGCACGGCGAGCGCGTTCGAGCGGGCCAACTTCTGGCTCAATCCAGGGCCGCCAGCCCCGCCGCAGTCCACTTTTTCTTTTTTGCGCGTTTTGCTTTTTTCGACCTCGCCCCAGCCGATGCTGGGACGTTTCCCTTCGCCGAGGAGTTGCAGGCTGCCGCCAAGGAGCCGAACGTGGCTCATGCCGCGTTGCTCATGCAAATATACAATTACTGGCGCACGCTCACTGACCCGATGGGTCTCCGCGGCGCCGAGGGCTTCTTGCGGCAGTATTTGCCAAAAGCGGTCAAGCATTCTTTCACACTTGCTGAGGCGAGGCGTCTGGCGGAACAATTTCGTGCTGGGACGGTGTTTAGGAAGGAATACTCCGGCTTAACTAAAGCAGCGTTGAAGCTGGATCCCAAGGACCCCTTCTTTCGCTTGTCTGGCATTTTGATCAAGCCGGCTCCCACGATGCGGACCTTCGGCAACCCTAAACCACCAGCCTCCATCCCGCAGTTGCAATCCATCATCGAGGAAGCCAGCCGTCGCGGGGACGAAGCGACGGCCCAACTCGCCCGACAATGCCTGGATCGAGTCAATCATCCGCTGCCAAAGCCATTATTGGAGCCGAGGCCAAGATGGCCTGAAGATGGAGATGCGATCAATGAGCCCGGCATGCCGGAAGATTGGATGCCCGACCTTTCAAATGCTTCCGAAGCGGAAATTCGGGAATTGCGCAATAGCTTGCCAAAATATTTCCCGCGGGAAATGTTCGACGTGATGCTCGCCCAAATGCGCGGGGGAAAGCGGCCATCCCCAGAGCCGTCATTTGTTCCCAAAGCTCCCAGGGTAGGAAAGCCCGAACCCCCGAAGACCGACCCCAGCCAATTGGAATTTTTCTAGCCGTGAATCCTTATCTAATTCTCGGAGTGCCTCAGAGCGCGGATGACCCCCAAATCCGCCGCGCCTACCTGGAGGCCATTAAGCAAGCGACGCCGGATTCAAATCCACAACGGTTTCAGGAAGTGAGCCAGGCTTATGAAAGAATCAAGGACGAACCCAGCCGCCTTAGATTCTACCTTTTCGATAAAACCCCGGCGGGTGATTCACCCCTGGATGCATTCGTTAGGTATCTGCGCGCCCAATCTCATTTGAAACCACTTCCGTTCGATGCGATGAAAGAGTTTTTACGCTCATGCTCGAAGACTTAGATGCCAAACTGCTGTCCCGAGAGGCGCCGCCCAAAGCAGAGCATCTCCCGGAACAAATTGAATCCCGCCCCAAACAGGAAGAGCTGTTCGGGACTTTTGCCCTGTCGGAGCCCAACGGAGGCGTCCCCAACGAATCACTGGCCGGGAATGCGGCGCCGACAATTCTGCCCGGACCTGAACCTGAAAATACACCTGCAAGCGAGCCCGAGGAATCGGAGGCTGGCGGGCTTACAGCTTGGAAAGAGGCCTTGCGGCAGAACTTTGAGCGCTGGCTGGAGGCAATCGAGGAATTTCCGGCTGATGGCCAGGAGAAAGCCGACGAAGTTCGGAGCCCGGATCTCTACTCATTTTACGAGCAAATGGCCGTGTCCAACACCGAGACTCGCAAAGCCAATCGCCGCACGGCCGAGGCCATCAGCCAATGGGGCGACATTCTCGGCCGGTTCGATGGGGATCTTGGCCAATTGCGCCAATACTTCAGCGAGATCTCTTCAAAACCGGAAGGTTTGCCGCGCGCGACTTGTTTGGTCCTGGTCGAAATCCTGGATCGGATGCACCGCCTGGCCTCCGCCTTCGGTTCGCCGCCAAGAATTTCCTGGTGGGTCAGGGATGCGGCGTGGCAGCAGGCCTGGAGCGCTCAAAGGGAAGGTTTAGACATCTTGGTCAGCCACTTGGAATCATTTTTAAAAACAGAAGGGGTCATCCGTGTTGAAGCGGCTGGCAAACCATTCGATCCCGCCATAATGATCGCCGTGGCCAGGGAATCCAATCCCCAATATCCCCACCACACCGTGATGGAAGAGGTGGCTCCTGGTTATCATCATCGCGGTGAACTGCTCCGGCCTGCCCAGGTTAAAGTTACTGTTAGCGCAATTTCTCAAACTCAAAATGTCTCGCACCCATGAATTCAAAAGAACTTATTGTCGGGATCGATTTAGGCACCACCAACTCCGAATTGGCTGTGGCCCAGGGCGGCGAGATCAAGGTGATCAACATTCATGGCCATCCAATCATGCCTTCCTGTGTAGGCTTGGATTCCTCCGGCAAGCTCATTGTCGGCCAAACTGCCAAAAACCAGCTCGTCGCCGCGCCCGAATCTACCCTCCTCTCCATCAAACGCAGGATGGGGGAAGAAACCAAAGTTTCACTGGGAGACAAATTGTTCTCGCCCGAGGAAATCTCCTCCTTTATTTTGCGTGAGCTCAAGCTGGAAGGGGAACGCGAGCTGGGGCAGGCCATTTCCAAAGCGGTCATCACGGTGCCGGCCTTTTTTAATGAACGGCAGCGCAAAGCCACGCAGGTGGCCGGCAAATTGGCCGGGTTGGAAGTCGTGCGCATCCTCAATGAACCGACGGCGGCCGCGCTGGCTTACGGCGCGGGAAGCTCGGCCGAAGAGACCATGCTGGTCTATGATCTGGGCGGCGGCACCTTCGATGTCTCCGTGGTGGTAGTGGAATCGGGGGTGGTCGAGGTCAAAGCTAGTCACGGGGACACGCACCTGGGGGGCGATGATTTTGATCAGGTGTTAGTCGAGCATGCCGTGTCCGAATTCCAGAAGCAACACGGGACGGACCTCCGTCAGGATTCCAAAACCCTCCGCCGCCTTAAAACGGTGATGGAGCGGGCTAAGTGTCGTCTTTCCGATGATGCCTTTGTGCAGATTCGGGAAGAATACCTGGACGGCAAGCATCATCTGGAGCTGGAGATTACCCGCCATGCGTATGAAGCAATGATCCAGCATTTCCTGGAAAAAACGCTTCATTGCATCCATCAGTCTCTGAACGACGCCAAACTGACCCCTCGCGACATCAACAAGGTGATGTTGGTGGGGGGCGCCACGCGCACACCCTTGGTGCATCGGTTGTTGCAAGAGCGAATGCAACTGGATCCGCGCTTCGAGATCAATCCCGATCTCATTGTGGCAATGGGCGCCGGGGTCCAGGCCGGAGTATTGGCCGGCGAAAAACCCCATTCCATTCTGGTGGACATCACTCCTCATACATTCAGCACCTCCTCAATGGGCGTTCATGAAGGCATGGAACGCCTTCTCTGCGTGCCAATTATTCCGCGCAACACACCTCTGCCCGCCAGCAAGGCCGATATGTTCGCCACGCTCTATGACAATGAGACCGAGATAAATGTGACCGCCTATCAAGGGGAAGGACCATTGCCCGAAAGCAATATCCTGATCGGCGATTTCCTGGTCGAGGGCCTCAGCAAGGTCCCCGCCGGTAATCCTATCATCATCCATTTCGATCTCGACCTCAGCGGCATGCTCAAAGTCACGGCCACGGAAAAACGGACAGGACTGGCCAAAACCGTGACCATGGACACGCGTGGAAAAGGCACTCTGAACTTGGACCAAGCCCGCCGCAACATTGCTTCGTTACTCGGCGAGGCCGGCGCAACCCAAGGGCAAAAACCCGCTCTCTTAAGCAATTCTGGTAAATCCTCGGACTCTGAGGCGCTTCTCGCTAGCGCCAAAGACCTGCGAAAACGGGGCGAGGCTCTGCTCCAAAAAAACATTAGCCCCGAAGATAGCAACGAAATCCGGACGATGATTCATCAGATCACCGAGGCGATCAAGGAGCAGGATTGGACCGCTTTGGGCGCGAAAACTGAGGCGCTCTCCGATCTGGTTTTTTATCTCGAAGACTGAAGGGCGGCATAACTCTGAAACCTGATGACCTTGCGCTGTCCTGCCTGTGGCAAAATCAATGAGTTGGCAGGGACGTTAGCCTGTCAGCGATGCAGTTGTGATCTTACAACGCTGACCTCAATCCTGAGATCCGCCCAGGAGCATCTGACCTCCGCAGGTGCCCAGTTTCGCTCCCAACAATGGGAAGCCGCCCTTTGGCATGCCTCGGAATCCTGGAACTTGCGCCACACCCCGGTTGCTGCCCGCCTGGCCTGTCTTGCCGCCGCTGCTCTGGGCGATTCCGGGCAGGTTTGGCAGTGGCTCCCCCTGGCCCGACAAAGCGAAAACGACCCGATTAGTCTCCGGGGCGCTTCATGAAGTTGAACCCTGTTCCCCGCAAGCCTTCTGCCCGCCCGCCAATCCCGCGCTATTCTTTCTTGTCAGCTTCGCGCTTGGCTTCCCAATCCCGCGATTGCGGCTCGCCGTTTCGCTCAAACTCGATTTTACCTTTGATGGTGTCACCGCTCAGCTTGCCGTTGTATTTCTGCGTGAACTTGTTCCCATTGAACTCCCGAGTGGCGGTAAAGGAGACATCCTCCCCCTTGATCTTTCCATCCTCAATCTCCGTGTCAGCGGTTTGCCCTCCGCGTCCCGGAGCGGTAATTTTTCCGGTCAGTTTTTCTCCCTCGGTCTTCAATGTGAGTGTGCTTTTCCGATCTGGACCGCCGTTGCGGCCAGGGGTAGTCCAGGTCCATGTCCCCGTCGGATCGGCTTTTTTATCGGCCGCTTGAATTTTGACACCGGCCCCCAGTGCAATAGCTGCTAACGTAACTAATTGCAGGAGAATAGTTAATGGATTTTTCTTGTGTTGCATAGACTGTATAATTTTTATCTTCGTTCGTCTGTTTCCAAGGAGCCATTCATCGGCAAACCTTGGTACGGCTCACCTTCCATTAGACCACCAAGGGGCTGGTGCGGTTACAAACTTCCGACGCAGCGTGAATTTTTGAGATCGGAACGCACAAACTAACTGGCGGGCTTCCTCGCTGTGATCACACTCCGATCCGCAGCCGTGGGAAAATAATCCAGCGCGCTGAACCCGGTCTGACGGAGGTAATCCCTTATTTCCGTGACGGAATAGCACCTGCCCTCGCAAATATTCATGAGCAGCGCAGAATAGGATGCGACGGGCAACGGGCCGGTCTTCTCCGCGTTGAGATGCGCATCGTGAATAATGAGCATCCCACCGGGCGGCAGGAAGGCGAACGATTTTGCCAGAAGTTTTCTCACGAGGGACTCATCCCAATCGTGCAAAACATTCGAGAACAGATGCAGATCGCAATCGGTTGGAAAATCATCCACAAACATGTCTCCGACCGAGACGGAGACCTGGTGGGCAAAACCGCGCTGGGCAATTCCCTGCTTGGCAAGTCTATCGACGGGGGGCTTTTCGAAGACGGCCGCCCTGAGGTGGGGATGAGCCCCCACCAATGCGCAGGCATAGACGCCTGAACCTCCTGCGATGTCCAATACCTGTTTGAAATTCGCCAGGTTAAGACGCCGGGCCATGGCCGGGCCCAGATACGCGCCCCGGCAATCCATCGCGGCGGTGAAGTGTTTGGCGAAGTCATCCCCTTCCATGGCCTTGGCCCATGCTTTTTCATCCTTGAGACTGCCCCAATTGGCTGGTTTGCCTGTCCGCAAAACGGCTAACATGTCCTTGCAAACGGGTCGGTCCTTTAGAGCCGCATAATACGGCCCCAGGTGCCACGGAGAATCCGCGATTAGGAATTCGCGCGCCAAATCAGTCAGGTGAAATACTTCATGGTCCTTGCGCAAAAATCCGAGCGCAACGAACAGTGTCAGCATCACATCAGTGGGGCGTTCCTGAATTTCGAGAGCCTGGCAGATCGTTCGTTTATCGGCGGGATGCCTCGACAACCAGGTAAAAAAGTCCAGACCGGTTAAGGCAGCCGCCACCAGATCAACGACGTAAAGACCATCCCGAAGGCGGAAAATGTCTGTCGGGTCCGTTTTTGGGTGTTGCGCCCAATCTTCAGAGTTCACCATAAGCTGTTTTTTAACCGCAGATTACGCAGATGAACGCAGATAGAAAGAGAAGAAATAGAAGAAGCCGGCGGCTTTGTTTTAGCTGCGATAATCCGCGCCAACTGCGGTTAATGTCTTATTTGAATGGCTTTCTGCGTTGGCCTGGCTCATCTGTGGGTCATTTCTTGGATTTGGCTCAAAACTTCAGCGGGTGTAATGAGCGCCATGCAGTGCTGCCGCGCCAGGCAAACCCCCGTGTTGCCATCGCAACTGCACGGAGCGCCTTGGAGGATTCGATGTTGCGGACCTGGGGGAGCCCAGAGCGTCACCGAAGTCGCGCCAAATAAGCCTAGGGCAGGCACTCCCAGTCCCGCCGCAAAATGGAGCGGGCCCGTATCCCCGGAGATAAAAAGCTCCGCGCGCTTCAGGACCGACAGAAAGACAGAAAGGTCCGGGATAGATGGCATCGCGGGAGCGGCAGGTGAGAGTTTGCGAAATTGCGCCAGGAGTGATTGCTCCCTGATCCCTGTGCCAGTGGAAAACACCAATTTAAATCCCGCGGCAGAAGCTTTCTCGAACAGCTCGGCCCAATGAGTGATCGGCCACTCCTTCTTCGGCTGGCCGGTGGCCAAATGACAGAGGACGGATCGCTCAGGCAAAATCTTCATCGCCACAGCTTCCAGAGAGGGGTCGGTGTGGATCTCCAATTCCAAAGAACGAGGCGGCGCAACTTTCCACGTCGAGAGAATATGGAGGTTGCGGTGAATCTCATGTTGATTGAGATCGGCAGCAGGAACGGTTTGGGTATAACAAAAGCGCCGCCCGAAAAACCCTCGTTCCGCCCGGGGTGCGAGCCGTTCCCGCGCGCCACAAACCAGGCTCAGAATAGCGCCGCGGTCATTGCCGCCGAAATCGACTGAACGATTGAACTTCTCTTGCCGAAGCGCGCGCAGAATGGGCCACGATTGTTCAAATCGGGCTCGGCCCCGAGTTCGAGGCATTCCCCACACCCGCGTCAGCCAAGGCAAATGCTGGAACAGCGGGATGACCTCTTCGGGCACGAGCAGATGCAACTCCGCGGCAGGGAAATGCTCTTTCAAGGCGCGAAGGGCCGGAACCAAAAGCACGGCATCACCAAAATACCGGAATTGAATGGCGAGGATTTTCACTGGCGAAGGAACAAAATCATTAATGCTCAGCGAGTATGTGAACGGGGAATGGTTAACGCCAGATTTTTGGGATGAGCGCATCCCGACCCATACCGGGGGACGGGATTCCGATTTGCGCGTTGCACGGATGGTGAGATTCCTGTTCGTAAGCGCTCGATGCACAAGAGCGCGCCAAAAAATCGGTCAGAAGTGGCGCATAAAATGGTCCACGACCTCACAGGAGGGACACGTCCTCTTAAAAAGCGACTTTTTTCAGTACTACGAAAGACGGAAAATGGCGGGGGCAGGCCAGGGCTTCCGAACCTATCGATAACAATATTAGCGTTTCGCGGATTTGGGCACTACCACGGTGACGCTTCCGATCGATTTGTTTCCCGAGGCATCGGTACACTGGACGGTAATGGTATAGATACGGTCTCCTCCCTGCGCCGAACGTTCGGCTCGCACGTCGGCGGTGAGCGGGCCGGTTATCTGCCAATCCGGAGAAGTATTGTCACCCGGACCGGTGGTCGGGTCACTGCTCGTAATGGCAATGATTCGGGAAACGGGGGCCGAGTCGCAGTTGTCGGATGCAGAAGCCGTCACAACCACTGGGACCATGTGCCTGTTAGATTGAAGAATTCGATCTGGGTTCACGGCCAGTGATTGGAGGGCAGGCGGGACCGAATCAACCACGTTGAAGGTTACGCCACAGGTGCTGGCGTTGCCCGCCGCGTCCGCCACGGTCACCGTGATAGGATGCGCGCCCAGGCCGACCAAAGCGCCGGCGGAGGGATTCTGAGACTTGGTGAGCTGATTGGCCGGCGTGCAATTATCCGAGGCGTTAAGGTTCCCCAACAAATCCGGGATGGCCGCCTGGCAGTTGGCATTAGCAACGGCCGTCAAGGAAGCAGGGCAAGCCAGGAAGGGTAGTGTCGTATCCACGACTTTAACGGTGACCGTGGATTGGGAACTAAGGCCGCTGGGATCGGTCACGGTGAGAGTGACGAGATGCGAACCCAGAGACAGTTGGACAGAAAGGACCGCGGTGTGGCCCAGAACAGTCTGTCCTTCCCGCCATTCAAAGGTCAGGGGGTCGTGATCAGGATCGCTGGATTTTCCTCCATCCAGGACGACCCCTCTACCGCACTCGACCACCTGGTTGGCGCCGGCATCAGCCGACGGAGGCCGATTGGCGGTGCTGGGGGACAGCAGATACCAAGTGGAATCTCCATTGAAGGAGCCGGCTCCCACAATTTGGCCCGCATCGTTGATAAAAGAGGCTAGGTCCAGATGCCAGCCGGAATTAGGCGGCAGCAAGGAGTTCAGATCCACCATAACGCCATTTTGCCACAGGAAAGGCAGGCTTGCTAAAGAAGGGTCGTCTGAATTGCCTACGACTTGGCCCAGGTTATTGATGGCAGCAGCAGAACTAAAATCTCCACCCAGAGTTCCGAGGTCCAGCATGGTTCCGTTTTGAGAAAGGAAAGCATGATATTGCGCATCGGCGGCCGTGGAGGCGTCGCCGATGACCTGGCCGGAGCGGTTGATGGCGTAGGCGGTGCTGTAGGTTCCGCCGAGAGTTCCCAAATCGAGCAGGACGCCGTTGTTGAGGATAAACGCATGCGTTTGAAAGTTCGTGGTGTCGGATTGCCCAACGACCTGACCAGCATCGTTGATGGCGGAAGCTGAGCTGGAGGCCCCGCCGAGGGTGCCAAGATCGTACATTATGTTGCCGCTGAAGAGGAAGCCGTGCTGGGCGGCGTCTCCAGGCGTGGTAGAGTTGCCCGTCACTTGGCCGAGGCGGTTTAAGCCCACTGGCGAGCTGAAGGAGCCGCCCAAAGTCCCGAGATCCTGCAGAGAGCCACCGCTGTAAAGAAAGGCGCGCAGATTTGCGTTTCCAGGCAACTGCGCCTCTCCGGCGACCAACCCCGCGGTATTGATGGCGGTGGCGCTGCTGGCTGTGCCCCCGAGGGTTCCTAAATCAACAATTGTTCCCCCGTTAATGAGAAAGCCATGCACCTCCTGGTCACCGGTGATGGAGCCCTCGCCAATGATCTGACCAGCATCGTTAATGCCCGAGGCCTGACCAAACCTGCCGCCGAGCGTCCCGAGATCGGACAGCACGCCTCCACTAAAAAGGAACGCATGCTCGGCGGCATCACCAGGAATTAATGAAACTCCCACGACTTGGCCGAGATTGTTAAGGGCGGTGGGCATGGCAGCCGTCCCGCCGAGGGTAGGGATGTTCGTGATGGTGGATTGGCCGAATGCCGCCGAGGTGATTATCAGACCCAGGAGGACGAGCAATTTTCGGGCGTGCGGTTTCTGATTTGGTTCTAGTAAAAGTTTCATACTGACCTTGTGTTCCTTAGCAATTGACATTCCAAACTTGTTTTTCGCGAGGATGAGGAAAGAGGCCCGCCGGCATTGTTCCGAGGCGATGCGATTAAGAGTAGAATATTGGAATCATAATTTACCAAAACGTGCTCGAAAGCCAGCAAAACACGTCGAATCGGGTGTCGGGTGGGAACCTTTTTGCCACCCGTTTGGCATTCTCTGAATTGGGAAAAAGAGGAAGCCGCTTTTCCCGATTTGTTGAAGTGTTCCAAAAGTGGAAGACAGTTCCACAGTCGGGACGATCTCGCGGCAGCCCTCATGGCGGGAATGCGCGCGGCTGCGCGCGCTCCGAAGCTTGACATTGAACCCCTCAAAATTCATTTTGCTTTTCCTGCCTCGAGGAAAGGGGGGCAGCTATTTTATGAAACCGCACAACCTATTCAACTCACTCCAGAAATTTGATCTGGGAACTGGCCGGCAGGGCTCCTTCTATTCCCTCCCGGCCTTGGAGAAATCCGGCGCGGGACAGCTTTCGCGACTGCCTGTTTGCCTCCGCATCGTTTTGGAATCGGTGCTGCGCAATGTGGATGGGAAGAAAGTCGTCGAAGCCAGCGTGCGCTCGCTGGCGCAATGGAAGCCAACCGGTCCGCGGGTGGATGAAATCCCCTTCATTGTGGCGCGCATTGTTTTGCAGGATTTTACGGGCGTGCCACTGTTAGTCGATCTGGCCGCAATGCGTTCAGTGGCCGCGCACCTGGGCAAAGAGCCGAAGATTGTCGAGCCGCTGGTGCCCGTGGATCTGGTGGTGGACCATTCGGTGCAGGTGGATTTTTCGGGCAGCGCCGATGCGCTCGGCCGCAATTTGGAAATGGAATTCAAACGCAATCGGGAGCGCTACCAGTTTCTGAAGTGGGGCACCCAGGCCTTTCAGACGTTCAAGGTAATTCCTCCGGGCATCGGCATCGTTCATCAGGTCAATCTGGAATACCTCGCGAAGGGAGTGTTAGAAAAAGGCGGAGTCTATTATCCGGACACCCTGGTGGGGACCGATTCGCATACCACTATGATTAATGGCCTGGGCATCGTGGGCTGGGGAGTAGGGGGAATTGAGGCCGAAGCCGGCATGTTGGGCCAACCGGTATATTTTCTCACCCCGGACGTCGTGGGGGTGCATATGACCGGGGCATTGGGGGAAGGAGTGACGGCGACCGATCTCGCGCTGGCGGTCACCCAAATGCTTCGGAAAGCAAAAGTGGTGGGAAAGTTCGTCGAGTTTTTCGGGACGGGGGCGGCGGCTCTGCCGGTGGCGGATCGAGCCACGGTGGCAAATATGGCCCCCGAATACGGCGCGACTATGGGGTTCTTTCCGCTGGACGAGGCCGCTTGCGATTACCTTCGAGCCACCGGACGCACCGAAGAGCAAGTTTCGATTGTCCGAAACTATTTCAAGGCCCAGGGCCTGTTCGGCATGCCCCGCCAAGGTCAATGCGATTACACCACGCTGTTAGAAATGGATCTGAACCTTGTGCAGCCGAGTGTGGCAGGACCCAAACGACCCCAGGACCGCATTCCGCTGTTCGACCTGAAGGACAAATTTATCGAATTGTTCCAGGCCCCGCTGGCCCAAAGCGGTTACCATAAACCGGCGGAGGAGTTGGGCCGGCGATATCCGACCGGGTTTGGCGAGCCCGGCAAGGAGATGGTCCAAGGCGGGGGCCAACAAGCTTCCGAAACGGCCCCCCGGGCCTCGGGCACATCGAATGTCACCGCCAGAAATACCAGCGCCTTGACCGAGTTGGAGATGATGAACAATCGCCCCACCCCCAATGTGGTCGAGAAAAGAGTGGAAGCTCATCGGATTTCGAGCGCGGATCTTGGCCATGGGGATGTGGTAATCGCCGCGATTACCTCCTGCACTAACACATCAAATCCGAGTGTGATGATCGGGGCGGGCCTCCTCGCAAAGAGGGCGGTCGAAAGGGGTTTGCAGGTGCGTTCGACGGTCAAGACTTCGCTGGCCCCGGGCTCGCGGGTCGTAAGCGAGTATTTGAAGCAGAGCGGTTTGCAACCTTACCTGGACCGATTGGGGTTTCAAATCGTGGGCTACGGTTGCACCACCTGCATTGGCAACTCCGGCCCGTTGGACCCGCGCCTGGAGGAGGTCCTTGTCGGCAACGATTTGATCGCCGCGGCGGTGCTTTCGGGCAACCGCAATTTCGAGGCGCGCGTCCATCAGAGCGTCAAAGCGAACTTTCTCATGAGCCCGCCTTTGGTGGTCGCCTTTGCCCTGGCCGGAAGGGTTGATATCGATCTTTCTCGCGAGGCCCTTGGCCGGGGGAGCGATGGAAAGGAGGTTTTTCTGCGGGAAATCTGGCCCAGTTCCCAGGAGATCCGCGAGTTGATGCATTCGTCCTTCAGCGCGGAGACTTTTCGCAAAATGTACAGTGATTTTGCATCACAGAATCCTATGTGGAATGAAATTCCATCTTCCACGGGCAATCTTTACGCTTGGGATGTCCGTTCCACCTACATCCAGGAACCGCCGTTTTTCGCTGACTTTTCGTTGCGGACATTGCCCATTACAGAGATAACCGGCGCGCGGCCCTTAGCCATCTTTGGCGACTCCGTCACCACCGATCACATCAGCCCTGCGGGAGCGATCAAGGCTAGCTCCCCATCGGGCCTCTATTTGCAGGAGAAGGGGGTCCCGGTGGCTGATTTCAATAGCTACGGCGCTCGGCGGGGCAATGATCGAGTCATGACCCGCGGCACTTTCGCCAATGTGCGAATTAAGAACCTGATGGTACCCGGAACTGAAGGAGGCATCACCAAACATATGCCGGAGGGGGCGGTGCTGCCAATCTACGACGCCGCCATGAAGTACGAACAGGAAAAAGTTCCTCTCATCGTGATCGCTGGACAGGAATACGGCACCGGCAGCTCGCGCGATTGGGCGGCCAAAGGAACGAAGCTCCTGGGCGTGAAAGCAGTCATAGTGCAAAGCTTCGAGCGCATTCACCGGTCCAACCTGGTGGGAATGGGTGTGTTACCCTTGCAATTTAAAGAGGGCGCCAATGCCCAGACTCTAAAGCTCGACGGCAGCGAGACCTACGATGTCCTTGGCTTGAATGCCAACTTAACCCCGCAGCAGGATCTGACATTGCGCATCACGCGCGCGAACGACCAGGTGGAAAACGTGCTGGTCGCCTGCCGCATCGAAACCCCCATCGAGATCGATTATTTTCAGCATGGAGGCATTCTTCCCTTCGTGCTGCGCCAATTGGTGTCTAGCGCTTGAGAGTCGCAAACGACATTCCACGAGAGAGCGGCCCGCCCGTGACTCCGCTCTTAATTCCGGGTTAAGTTCCAGGCATGTCACGTCATTCGCGTTTTGTCCGTTGCTACGCCACTTTCACCTTGAGTTTGTGGCCTTTGATGCGGGTGCGATTGAGCTTGGCGATGATGCCGTTCGCGCTGTCAGCGGTCACATCGACAAAGAGATGTCTTTCGCGGATGTCCACCGTGCCGACTGTCTTGGCGGGAAGTCCGGTTTCGCCCAGAATGGCCCCGACGACATCACTCGGGGCAACGCCCATTTCTGCGCCCACATTCATGTAGAGCCGTGTCTGCTCGTCCGGGGTGCGACGGCTGTGTTTGGGTGCCGGGGTGGGCCGGGCTTTGATCGGTTCACGGCGATCTTCCTGGTCTCCAGGCAGGCGTTGGGTTTGTCGAGGGCCGGCTTCCGCACCGGACGATTCCAACGAGGCTTTGGCCGCAGGAACAGGCGTGGCCGGTCGAAGGGGCGGCTTGATTGGCCGCATTTCCTTCCTCTGGAAAGCCGGGCGGCTTCCCGCGGGATTCATGTTGTCGGGCCGCCGATTGGCAAAACCTCGCTCAGAACGTTCCCCTCGATGGGTCGGACGCTGGCGGTCTGGCCAATCGGACTCGCGGTCCTGGCGCGCTCCACGAAACGGCTCCCGCTCCGGGCGTGGACGATCTTCTTCGCGGTCTGTTCTGGCAACAGGGGCTGGTTCGTTACTTTGCAAGTGGTGAATCAGAGCGGAAGCGATGTCCGTCGAGCTGAAACCTTCCTCGAGCAAATGTTCGATCAAATGGTCCTGCCGTTTGTATTCGCCGCTTTTCAGCGTCACCCGCAGCTTGTCGAGAAAGGCCCCGGCCCGCGCTCCCTCCACCTCCCCGGCCGTAGGCGGTTTCCCACGATGAATCTTCGTTTTTGTGTAGCGCTCAATGTGCTGGATTTGAAACAGCTCGCGTCCGGCGACAAACGTAATGGCGCGTCCGCTGCGGCCAGCCCGGCCCGTGCGTCCGATGCGGTGCAGATAATCTTCCCCGTCATAAGGCAGGTCGTAATTGAAAACCACTTGCACATCCTCCACATCAATACCTCGGGCGGCCACATCAGTCGCGACTAGAAATTCGAGACCCGACTTGCGGAATTTGTTCATGACCCGATCGCGCATGCCCTGGCTCATGTCACCGTGCAATCGGTCGGCGGAATAGCCCTGGGCGTTCAATTGATCCACCAGGTCGTCCACCATCCGCTTGGTGTTGCAGAAAATGATGCCGAGCTTGAGATCGTGGATGTCAATCAATCGTGTGAGCAGTTCGACTTTGAAGCGGCGGTCCACCTCGTAATAAACCTGCTCGACGGTGGGCACTGTCAGCGCCTTTTGCTCAATGCGCACGTTCACCGGATCACGCGAGTATTTTTGGATTAACTCCTGAATGGGGCGTGGAATGGTGGCGGAAAAGAAAACAGTTTGGCGCTCCTTTGGAACCGCCTGGAGAATGAATTCGATGTCTTCGCGAAACCCCATGTTAAGCATCACATCGACTTCGTCGAGGATAGCCATCTTCACAGTCTCCAGCCGCAGTGTGCCGCGGCGCATGTGGTCCATCACGCGCCCGGGCGTGCCGATGACGATTTGAGCGCCTTGTTTGAGGCCATAGAACTGCCGCTCGTAGGATTGGCCGCCATAAATCGGCAGCGCATGGATGCCGCGCTTAAAAAAGGCCAGTTTGTGGACTTCCTCCGAGACCTGCACCGCAAGTTCGCGTGTCGGACACAAGATAAGCACCTGCACAGTGCGTTGCTGCGGATCCACTTTTTCAATGGCCGGGACCGCGAAGGCAGCGGTCTTGCCTGAGCCGGTCTGAGATTGCCCCACCACGTCGCGTCCCTGCATTAGGACGGGGATGGCTTCGGCTTGAATCGGAGCGGCCTGCTCGAAACCCAATTTATCGATGGCCTTTAACAGCTCGGCGGAAAGGCCCAACTCAGAAAATAATTTTGTTGTCATTCAATGTTGTGTCCTTTGACATCCGCACTATAGCGGAAAAACTGGGGCGAAGGAAACTTGTTTACTCGGAAGGGGACCAGTTCCATAGTAATCAAAGGGAATCGCATCTTTGCTCCGAACCATGAAATGAATGGACAATGACTTAGACAAAACCGATGGAAAATTCCGGCTGTTGCAAAGCATCATCTTTTGCCACCTGCTGATTTCTAGTGGGTTTAGCCAGATAGCCGCGCCCACGAACCCAGGCCCGCCTCCTGAGTCTGCTCCGGCAAAAGCCAGGCCGCTTGGGATTCAACCGCCCCTTCCGCCGTCTTTGCCCGCCGCCTCTCCTCCCAAAAACGTTCCGGCGGTACCCGCCGCTCCCTCCCCCGCGCTGGCCAATCCCGCCGCTGAAACATTGCGGATCCAGGCCGAGGCGGGCGACGCAGTTGCTCAATTCAAGCTGGGAATGCTGTTCGCTGCCGGTAAGGATGTCCCGCAGGACCTGGGCCTGGCGGCCACATGGCTGCGCAAATCGGCCGAGCAAGGAAATGCCGCTGCACAGTTCAACCTTGCGGTGTTCTATTCCCAGGGCCTCGGGATGGAGAAAAATTTTACGGAAGCGGCTCGTTGGTTCCGCAAAGCCGCCGAACAAAATGACCAGGCCGCCCAGTACAATTTAGGGGTTTTCTATGCTTCCGGCGTTGGCGTGGCCCAGGACCACGCGCAAGCGGCTAAATGGTACCTCCGCGCTGCTGAACAGGGTGACGTGCAGGCTGAGGAGTCCCTCGCGCAGGTGTACGCCAGCGGGCAGGGAGCGCCACAGGATCTGCCAGCCGCTTACGTATGGCTTAGCCGGGCCTTGGCTCATGGGGCTCAAGAAGCAGAAGACCAGCGCGATTCTTTGCTCGCCAGGATGAGTCCTGAACAGATCGTCGAAGCCCGGCAACGAAGCGCGCAAAGTGGGGACAAGGAGGATCAATATGCAGTCGGACTGGCCTTCGCCAAAGGGGAGGGGGTCAAGCGCGACCTAACCATGGCCGCGAAATGGTTTCGCGCCGCCGCGACGCAGGGCCATCCTGAGGCGCAACTTAAACTCGGGCTGGCTTACAATAATGGCCAGGGTGTGAACAAGGATTTTGCGGAGGGCGCCAGGTGGCTGCGCGCCGCTGCCGAACAGGGGCACATTACGGCGCAAGCCTATCTGGGCATCGCCTGCGCAGAAGGCCAGGGTGTGCAGAAAAATCTTACTGAGGCCATCAAGTGGTTTGGCAAAGCAGCCCAGGCAGGAGTCGTGCAAGCCCAGGTAAATCTGGCCATGCTTTACGCCAACGGTCGGGGAGTAGCGCCAGACGACGCCAAAGCGCTCGCGTGGTTCCACCGCGCCGCCGAACAGGAGGATGTCACTGCCCAGTTCAACCTCGGCCTTCTTTATGAGAAGGACGGACCCAGCCGCAGTTATACGGAGGCCGTCAAATGGTACCGCCTCGCCGCTGAACATGGCAACATTGAAGCAATGGTCAGGCTGGCCGGCGCCTGCGCGGAGGGCCGCGGTGTGGCCAAGGATCAAACGCAGGCGATTGATTGGTATCGTAAGGCCGCAGAGAAGGGGGACGCCACAGCTCAGGTGAAACTGGGGCTAGCCTATTCAGCCGGCCAGGGAGTGGAGAAAGATTCAGCGCAAGCTGCGAAGTGGCTTCATCTGGCGGCTGAGAAAGGCGATCCGCGCGCCCAATTTAACCTGGGGGCGTTCCTTGAAAGTGGCCCGGGACGGAGCCGCGATCCTGGCGAGGCCATAAAGTGGTTTCGCAAGGCCGCCGAGCAAGGTCTTTCTGAGGCGCAGCTTAAGCTCGGGACTATCTACGCGCAGGGGCAAGGTGTGGCGCAGGATTACGCCGAGGGCGCCCATTGGTATCGCAAAGCAGCGGACCAGGGAGAACGCGTCGCCCAAATCAACCTTGCAATCCTTTATGATTTAGGAAATGGGGTGGCGCAAAATTCAACCGAAGCTTTCAAATGGTATCTCAAAGCGGCCGAACATGGAGATGCCCAGGCCCAGTATCATATCGGCTACATCTTTTCCGAGGGCTTGGGCATGCCCGCCGACGCTCAAAAAGGCGCAGAATGGTTCCGAAGAGCCGCTGATCAGGGCGACATCCCCGCGCAGTTCAACCTTGGAATTCTCTACAAGAGCGGTCATGGCGTGTCGCAGGATTATACACAGGCGGCGCGTTGGTTTCGGAAAGCCGCCGAGGCCGGCCACGGGGCAGCCCAGTTTAACCTCGGCGCCCTCTGCGAGTCCGGCCAGGGCCTGCTGAAGGATTCTCCTGCCGCGGCTAAATGGTATCACAAAGCGGCCGACCAGGGATTGGCTGCAGCCGAGTACGCCTTGGGCGTTTGTTACGCGGACGGAACTGGTGTGCCTCAGGAGTTAGTCGAAGCCTACAAATGGATGGCCTTGGCGGCCGCTCATGGAGAACAGCATGCCGCTATTTTTACAAAGACTCTGGCCAAGAGGCTGACGGTCGATGAAAAAGCCAAAGCACAGCAACTTTTGCAGGCAGCACTGACCGCAATCCCCAGGAATTAGAACCGAGGCAACCCCAAGCGGCTTACATCATGAACCCAGGGCGTGACGCGGCCAACTTGGCCGTTCTCGTTAGCGCATTACCGGGCATCTCTGCTGGTTTTGCCCCATTGCGGCTCAAGCCAATTAGGTAATGATGGAGGCGAAAGAAAAAGCTATGAGAAGAGAAATTATGCGAAAGATCATCTTCGTCTCGTTGGGTTGCATTTTGACTGGCTTTATAACTGGCTGTGTCACATCCCGGGAAGTGGAACACCTGCAAGGACGAGGGACCCAGCAGTCCTTCCCTGCTCCTTTCGACCAGACTTGGAAGGCATCTGTTGACGCCATCTATGGCAACCGATTGACCCTTCTTATTACCAATCTGACTGCCGAGGGCGGATTCATCTCCGCCGAACGCGGGCTGAACCGCTCCCCGTCTTTCGGCGAGAATGTTGGCATCTGGGTCCGGCCAGCCTCTTCGAACAAAACGGACGTGGAAGTGGTGTGCCGTCAGAAGGCGCCGCCGCTGGGGTTAAAGAATTGGGAACCTCCGCTGCTCCACTCTATCGCGGCCAACCTGGGGCAATTGCCCGTAGTGCGAGTAGTTACACCCAATCGCGATGTCCAGGCTGCGGCCGCAGTTCCAGCCCTGAACGCCCAAGCCCCTGGCGCATCAGCCCCAGCGGCCTCGTTTACTCCCACGAGCCGCACCGAGGCGGACGCTCCGCTTGACCTGCGGCAACACCGCGACGAACTTCGGAAATACGAAACGCTCAGGACAGCGGAACTGAAACTGGAGAAAGACGTTCGAACGCGCGCGCGGCTCCAGGCGGAAGTGGATTACCTGCAGGAAGAGTTGCGCAGTGTCGAAGCCCGCCTCTCCAAAGAGAAGCAGTAGGGGGAGAATTCCGCTTGCCATAGTTTCCCAAAACGCCGGCCCCAGGACGAGTTCAGGCGTTCCTGATAAACTCCCGAACCTCGACGCCCTGTCCCGGAGGCGCGACAACCCCGGAGTGCGCCCGTCCTCGGGCGCAGCAACGCATGAGATTTGAAGGGCCTCGCCCAAATCGAACGCGCTCGGCCGTTCGGTGCTTGCCGCGCCCGAGGACGGGCGCACTCCGGGAATGCTCCTGGCGATTCCTGGCCGATTTTCACTTCGGTGATTGGCTGCTTGCAGTTCTCCTTCTTCTTGACGTATGTTGGCGGCATCACGACCAGCTCGTGAACGGAAGTGGTGGCTTTGCCCGCGTGGCGGAATTGGCAGACGCGCTAGATTCAGGTTCTAGTGAGTAACATCGTACAGGTTCAAGTCCTGTCGCGGGCACCACAACGCGACCGGGAAAGTGGAGAAGCGCCTCCGCAGGTTCCGCGTCGGGGACTCCGGGTGAACGCGGGGCCGCTCTTAAACCCCGGAAACGCTCGATCAAAATGCGCAACCGCACCGCCCAATACGTCGGCCATCATCATCGTCGTCGCATCTTTTCGCCAGCGGCTTGCGGTCTAATGATTTTGGCTTGCGGTCAACTGGGGTGCGAGAACCTTCGGCCATCGTTGGCCCCGATAAACATGCAACGGAACTCAATTGTCGATTCCTTCCAGCGCGAAAAACAACTCACCCGCAACCCGGGCGGACACATCCTAACCAATGTGGGCGTCTGGTCGCCGGACGGAGTCTGGGTTGTTTATGACACGCGTTCGGACCCGGCAGGCGATGTTTTCGATGGCTCGACGATCGAAATGGTGAACGTCCAGACCGAGGAGGTGAAAGCGCTGTATGAATCCAGGAATGGCGCTCATTGCGGGGTGGCGACTTTCAGTCCGGTGGCGTCAAGGGTTGTTTTCATCCAGGGTCCGGAAAGACCAACGCCGGATTGGCAATATGGTCCCACCCACCGTCAGGGCCTGATTGTGGACGCGGCACACCCCGGCCAGGCGGGGAATCTCGAGGCCCGGGACCTGACGCCGCCATTCACGCCGGGAGCGTTGCGGGGCGGTTCGCATGTGCATGTGTTCAGCGGTGATGGCGCATGGGTGAGCTTTACTTATGAAGATCACGTTTTGAGCGCGTTCCAAACAGAGACCCCGGACCATGAGATCAATCTCCGAAATATCGGGGTGAGCGTTCCGTTCGGCCCCGTGCCAGTGAAGAAGAGCCATTCGCGAAACCATGATGGCAAATTTTTCTCGGTGTTAGTCACCCGCGCGAAGGCCCATCCCAAGCCAGGCTCGGACGAAATCACCAAGGCCTTCGAGGAAGGCTGGGTGGGCACAAACGGCTATGCGCGACCCGATGGGCGGCGACAGCAGCGCGCACTGGCGTTCCAGGGACAGGTCCTCACTCCACGGGGAGAAGCCATTTCCGAAGTGTTCATCGTTGATCTAAACCAGGACCTGACTATTCCCGGCGAGGGGCCGCTGGCCGGGACTGAGAAGCGCCGCCCCTCTCCGCCTAAGGGGACGGCGCAACGCCGGCTAACATTCACAGCCGAACGGAGGTATCCTGGCTTGCAAGGGCCGCGGCATTGGCTGCGCAGTTCACCTGATGGCTCCCGCATCGCGTTTTTGATGAAAGATGATGCCGGAATTGTCCAACTCTGGACGGTTTCACCAAATGGGGGGGCACCCGTCCAGATGACGCGTAATGCTTTGAGCATCGCGTCGGCCTTCACTTGGAGTCCAGATGGCCTCGCCATCGGCCACGTCATAGATAACAGCCTTGGCCTGACAAACGCGCGAACTGGCAGAACAACGCGGCTCACACCGCGCAGCGAGGAGGCTCGTGGTCCCCGACCGGAAGCCTGCGTGTTTTCCCCAGACGGAGGAAAGATTGCTTTTGTGCGACGGCTTGCCAGCGGCGAGCGGGAATACAATCAAATCTGCGCCGTTTTCTTTTAGAGCTTCTTTCACAACTGCTGTCGCGATAAAATTATTTTTTGACCTCAAGAGGGAATGTGGCTCCTTATGCAGTCAAATATTTTGAAACTGCTGACTACTTCAACGGGGATTCCATCGACCGTAAATGAATGCCCGTGCTTCTCTCCAGGATAAAACGTTCCTTGCTCAAGGCGTTGCGTCAAGATACACGGTTCGCTACGCTCCTTGAGTTGGCCGATGTGGATGTGGGCATTGTCACCGGCGCGAACAACCAACCGCGCGGACGTGGGGATCGAAGTTGGCCATGACGAATCCCGCGTGGCGCGGAATAGGAACCTGGAAAACGAAGAGCTTCACTTCACTTCAGATACTTCTCCAACGGCGGGTAAAGCAGTTCCTTGATTTCAGGCTGCTCACAATTATCCTGCGTCACCAGCACGACCCCGGTGTCGATTCTTTTCTCTACTTGTTTGCCTTGGAGGTGCTCGATCATCGTCATAACGCCTTTGTAACCCATATAGACTGGGTTCTGCACGACTAACCCTTGCACATCGCCATTTTTTAAGTCGGCGACTGATTGCGAGCCGGCGTCAAAGCCGACCATCTTGACCTTGCCACCGCCTTTGCCGATGTCGCGCAGGGCTTTGGCCATGGCAATGGTTGGAGGCTCACAAGGACAAAAGACGCCGTCAACTTCGCGGCCAAAACGATTTAGCAGATTCTGCGAGGCCGAGTAGCCCGTCTCCCGTGTGGGCCCAGCATATTGATCGGAGGAAATGAGTTTGATGCCGGGGAACTGGTTCTTTAACACATCGAGGAAGCCTGCTTCGCGTTCCTCGGTGCTGGCCGAGCCAACCGCGTATCGAAGGAGGATCACATTGCCCTTCCCGCCGAGCAACTTGCCCAAATGACCCGCCGCCATCTGGCCGCCTTTGAAATTATCGGTGGCCACGAAGCTAACGTATTGGTCCGATTTCAATCCGGAATCGATGATAACGACAGGGATGTTGGCTTGCGCTGCGCTGGCCACTGGCCGCACCAGCGCCTGCGAATCCAGGGGCGCGAGCACCAGGCCGCTCACCCGCCGGGTCGTGAAATTCTCCACCGTCTGAATCTGCTGGTCACGGTCGTCCTCCTTGAGCGGCCCCTTCCAAATCACCTCCACACTGATCCCTTTGGCAAGCAATTCATCGCGGGCTTTGAAGGCGCCGGCGTTAATCGATTTCCAGAATTCGTGCGTCGTGCCCTTGGGGATTACGGCAATGGTAAAAGACTTGGCAGTGCCGGCGTTTTCCTTGATCGCCTCCTTTTTCTCGCACCCGACAGCTCCGAGGAGGGCCGCACAAATGAGGCAATGCAAAAGTGATTTCATAACGGCAGACTAAACGAAGCAGCCCACATTTTTCAATCCCTTTTGCGGGCATTTTGGCAGGGCCGCATCTTTGGCATTACCCCCGTAGCGCAGACCTCCAAGTCTGCTGTGTCGCAGCTTTCCAAACCCGTGGGCTGCACGAATTCCAATGCCCCGCCCGACTTGGAAGTCGGCGACATCGCAGGTTGGGAAACTTGCGCTCCAAGAAGTCCCATTCCGTCGGATGGTGTTGGCGCCCAGATGCGCCCTTTTGGAAGAGCGATCTCTGAAGTTAAGTCGTGCGGCCCTCTTAAATTGTGCTAGAGTAGGCTTGGGAAAAGAATAAGATTTGAAGGCACTCATAGAAACAGCCACGAAGAGGACGGAGCGGGTTTTCCTCGTCGGGTTGGAATTAAAATCCCGTTCTTCCTGGGCCCTCCAGGATTCTCTCAATGAACTCAGCGAACTAGCCGACACCGCGGGCGCAGACGTGGTGGGGAATGGCATCCAAAAGCTGGAAAGGCCCGTCGCCGGCACTTTCATCGGCCCGGGCAAAGCCGAGGAATTCGCTCAATATTGTCGCGGCGCGGATGTTGACACGGTTATTTTTGATGATGAACTTTCCCCAGCGCAAAATCGCAATCTGGAAAAGGTTTTCGGCTGCAAGGTGCTCGATCGGACCGCGTTAATCCTCGATATTTTCGCCCAGCGCGCTCGTACTCGGGAAGGCAAACTGCAGGTCGAACTGGCCCAACTCCAGCATTTGTTCCCCCGCCTGACCAGGTTCTGGAGCCATTTATCCCGTCAAAAGGGCGGCATCGGGATGAGAGGCGGTGAAGGTGAAACGCAATTGGAAACGGATCGGCGCCGGGTCCAGGATCGAATCGCCCGCATCTCGGAGGAACTGGAAATCGTGCGCCGCCAGCGCGCCACTCAACGAGCTGGCCGCCAGCGCAATCTGTGGCCGCTTGCCTCCATCGTCGGTTATACAAACGCCGGAAAATCAACTCTGCTCAATACTCTGACCGGATCAACAGCGCTGGCCGAGGACAAGTTATTTGCCACTCTCGATCCAATGACCCGGCGGCTGCGGCTGCCCAGCAACCAAAATGTCCTGTTAAGCGACACAGTGGGCTTCATTCGCAAGCTGCCACATGGTTTGGTGGAAGCATTTAAAGCAACCCTGGAGGAAGTGGTGCAAGCCGAACTGCTTTTGCACGTGGTGGATGTGAGCCATCCCCAGGCGAATGAGCAGATTCTAGCCGTCAATACTGTGCTGGAAGAAATCGGGGCCGAAGGCAAGCCTACCTTGATGGTATTCAACAAGATCGATTGTTTTGAATCGGACGCTTTGCTAAACCAATATCTCAATCGATTTCCCACCGGAGTGGGGGTTTCTGCCAAAATGGGCCGCGGGATTCCTGAGTTGCTCGCCGAATTGGGCGGCCTCTTGCGCCCACTCCGCGAGTATGTGCAATTGAATGTGCCTCACGAGGAATCCGCCGTGATTGCCCGTCTCCACGCCTCCACACAAGTGGTAGAAAGGAATTATGATGGCCCGACCGCCCGATTCAAAGCCCGGATTCCCCCTCATCTGCTTCGGGAATTTTCGGCGTTCATCGTGCCGGAAGTAAACGGACATGCTGGCGCGGATGACGGCAATAAGCCGGGGTCGCCAGCGAATTTTCCGATCTAGTTTGCGCAGATCCAGCCGCCTGCCGCATCCTCACCCGTGCATCCCGAAGTTGTTGGTGATTTTGCTGGACTACCTGCACGGTCTGATGAATTGTGGTGTGTAGGGAGAGAGAAACGACGGTGCAAGGGCGGCGAATCGAGCCCGGGGAATTGGCCTGACTGCTCTGCGCCAACATCACAAATCGAATAATCTCGTCCATAGGGGTTACAGTTTTCCAAGCCATCATGCTCGAAAGTGTAACCCATCACTCCGGATTGTTTGTTACCCATCACTCCGGTTCGTACCGTGGAGAAGCAAGTTTCAAAAATGATCTTGAAAAGCAAAAATTCAAGTATCACGGCCCCTGGGTCAGTCGAAAGAAGCGCGTCGGACGATCGATGGTCACAGAGAGTTCTAAGCGCGCGCCGGTGCCGAGGGCGGTTGCGGCTGCTAAACCCCAAGCCGCCGTGAGCGTGTCCTTACCCTGAAGGGCGTAGGAAACTCCGGCGATGGAATCGAAAGCGACAAAGACTTGATTGCCCTGCCGCCGAATGAAAAGGGTCACAAAAGGCACGGTAGTGGAGTCGATGGACTCGAGGAATTTCACCACCAGGGCCTGGTCGGCGGGATTGGCGAGTTGGTCTGGGGTTCGGCCATTGTCGGTGCGGTGCTTCACGTCAGCCGCGACGGCGGCGAGGGATTCGGCTGCGCCGTTGTGCAGGTAGGGAGGCAGGTTGTTCAAGCCGAGCAGCGATGGGACGTTAAAGCCCACGCCTCTGCCGTCGGTGTTGTAGTCGATGCCCAATGCGTCCTGCGCAGGCTGCAACATGCCGCTTACCACAGCAGGCGCCGCCTTCTCATCTGCGCCGATGTTGTTGCCGAGCGGATTGCCCTGGCCGGGCACGCCGAGGTTGAACGAGCCGATGTCGCGCAGGAACCGGCTGAGATATTGCGCGCCTACCGGGTTGCCCGTGAACGTGCCCGTGCGTTCGGTGAAAATGTCCGAACCGGCAGGTGGGGAAGTGAAGTTTTTGAGGCTGACGGTCCAGTTCAGCCCGCCGTGGCATTTGGCACAGCCGCCCTGCAAAAAGAGATTCCGCCCCTGCGCGAGGTCGCCCAGCGTCGCGTTGTAGCCGCCGAAACCGGCCAGCGGCGCATTAGGGGTGCGCACGGCATTGCGCACCCATTCGCGCAACGCGGTCAGCGCCGGCACTTTGTTCGCGCTGCCCGGCAGCGTCACCGTCACTTGAGGGCGGTTGGCGTTGGGGAGGGCGAAAGGGTTGACGGCACTTGGAGGGACATTCAGATCCCCGGTGTTACCGATGAGCAGGCCGTGATTGGGATCGAGCGCCCCACCCGCCAGCGCGCCCGGACCGGAGACGTTGCGGATGTTCGCCTCGAAATCCTCGACTTCATCGAAAATGGCGGAGTAATTGAGCAGGCGCTGTTGGGTGCGATTGTGAGGATTGAAAGTCGAATTGAGCGGCACGCTCTTGCGTGGCCCGGCGTTGAATTGCCAAATCACGCCGTCTGTCAGCCCTTTGAAATGGCAACTCGCGCAGCTTTGCCAGCCTTCGCTGGAAAGGCGGTCACGCAGCGAGTTGGTCCCGGGGATGGAATCGAAATTGCCCCGCGAAGAAAAAAACATCTCGGCACCGACGAGATTGGTTTCAGCGGCTGAAGCGGGCGCCGGCAAGTCTGAAGTGGACACGACGGCGATGACGGTGTCGTTGGTCAGGTTCACGACCGAGACGTTGCGGGAGACGAAGTTCGCCACGTAGGCCAGCCCGCCATCGGAAGTGATCGCGATGCCTTGAGGATTCTTTCCGGCGTTGGCGCCGCTGGCGCCCGGGTTGGTTGGATCGTTGAGATCGATATAGCGCGTCGTGTCACCATCCACCGTAAAGGCCAGCCCTCCAGCGGCATCGACATTGAGCTTCACCAGGACATCGCTGGCCGCGGAGACCACGTAGGCCGCACCCACCCCGCTTTGAGAGGTAAAGGCCATCGCCCAAGGGTTCGCGAAGAAAACTCGGCGTTTGCCCGGCTCGGGGTCGCGCGCCCCCAGGTGGAGATTCGTGACCGTGAGGTCTGTTGGGCTTGTCCCCGTCACACCACCAACGACGTTAAGGAAGGCATGGGTGTCCAGGTTGAAGCGCAGGGGACCGGTAGGTGAGGCGGCGATGTTCGGCAGATAAGCGCGGTCCCCGCGAATCACGATGCTCTGGAGCTGGTTTGGAAACGCCAGGGTGTCTGGCGCTGGCGGGTTGGTCAGACCGGGAAATTTGAAGCCCGTGATGCGCGGCGCCAGCGTCACATTGCGCGCCACATGATAATCACTGATCAAGGTCGAGGCGGTGTTGATATCCAGCACGGTCACCAGCCCCTCTTTGCCCAGATCGTCACCCTGCCGCCCGCCCGCTTTCGTAAACGAGAGAAAACGTGTCACGTAAAGTTTGGTGTTGTCCGGCGTCACGGCCAAGCCGCGCGGCTGGAAATGGCGGCCGCGGTCTGGATCATTGGCGAGGCTGTTGCGCAGGTCCAGGTGCCCGATACTGGTGCGCGTGGTTGCATCGATGACCGTGATCGTGTCCTGAGCGCTGTTGGCGACAAATACGCGCAGGCCGTCGGGCGAACAGACGATGTTCCACGGCTCCGCGCCGGTGAGAAGCGTGCTATCGACTGTTGCCGAGAACGTGCCCCACGCCGGATCACTAATGTGGATGATGGTGACGGAGCCTCCAGCGGTATTCGCCACGTAAGCATACTGGTTGTCCGGCGTTAGCGCCAGGCTTTGCGGTTCGTGGCCGACGGCGATTTTGGCCAAGCGGGTGTTGTTGTCGGGACGGATCACACTCACGGAGTCATCGCTTGGGTTAACGACCCAAATGAGCCGATCGTTGAGCGAGATGGCGATGGGGCTGGAGCAAGTGGCTCGGCCCCAGCTTGCAGCTCGGGCAGGGACGGGGAGCGCGATGGCGAGAGCAAGACAAACCAAAGGCAGGGTGTTCGTTGTTAGGGCGGCCAAATGTCCATTGCGAGATAGTTTCATATTCTGCTTCTCCGGGCGCAGCTTCCAAATAAGTTGCTGAGGATTTGTTTTGATTTTGTCAAAAAAAGTTACTCTGGGAATGGACCCTTGATAGCCAAACACGGAGCCGGTGTCAAGATTATTATGTTGCGGCATCCCGGTTTCCTCACTGCGGCCCGATTTTTTTGGTGCATTTGCTGCTCGCCATCTTACAATCGTCCGGGTGACCAACACGCGCCTCAAGGATCAACCTGCCTGCGAGCGGCCTCGGGAACGGCTCGTTGCGCTGGGGGCTGACGCCCTGAGCAATGGGGAGCTGGTCGCCATCCTCCTTCGGACGGGCCTCAAAGGAGCTAATGCGGTGGACGTCGGAAAACAACTCCTGCTCAAGCATGGCTCTTTGCGATCACTCGCTCAGACTTCGGTGGAAGATTTGCAAACCATCCGGGGGATAGGTCGAGACAAGGCAGTGACGCTGGTTGCGGCTTTCACCCTGGCTCGCAAAATGGCGCAGGAATTACGCAGCGAATCCCCTGTCCTGGACACCCCGGAACGGATTGTCGAGTTGCTTCGGGAAGAGAATCGGATGTACGAAGTGGAACATTTCCAGGTGGTCTTGCTCAACACCCGCCGGAAGCTGACCGAGGTGGTGAAGATTTCCCAAGGCACGCTCGATACGCTGTTGGTTCACCCCCGCGAAGTTTTCAAACCGGCTATCTCCGCCAACGCAGCCGCCATCGTGCTGGTGCACAATCATCCCAGTGGCGATCCCACGCCCTCGGAAGCAGACATCAAAGTGACGCGAGATTTGATCCGCGCCGGTCAACTGCTCAAAATCGAAGTGCTGGACCATATCATAATCGGGCGGGCCACACCGGAGCGGCCGAAAGATTACCAGTCGCTCCGAGAGCTTGGCTATTTTTATACCTAAGGATCCCATGATCCACGCCACTGCCGTCATCCACCCCAAGGCCCAACTCCATTCCACCGTCGCCGTAGGGCCCTACGCAGTGATCGACGAACATGTCATCATCGGCCCGCATTGCTGGATCGGGCCGCACGTCCATTTGACTGGTTCAACGATCATCGGCGGTGGCAATCGATTTCACAGCGGCTGCGTGATTGGCGATGGTCCGCAGGACCTGAAATATAAGGGCGAGGCTACCTGCCTGAGCATCGGCGAAAAAAACATCTTCCGCGAACACGTGACGGTGCATCGATCGAACAAGCTTTCCGAGAACACGGTGCTGGGCTCGAACAATTTTTTGATGGCTCACAGTCATGTCGGACATAACGTCCGGATGGGTGACCGCATTATTTTAGCGAATGGCGCGCTGCTGGGAGGGCATGTCACGGTTGGAGATGGCGCCTTCCTCTCCGGACATTGCCTGGTCCACCAATTTGTGCGCATCGGCACGCTGGCTCTCATGCAAGGCGGCGCGGCCATTAGCAAGGATTTGCCACCCTTTACCATCGCCCGGGGGGACAACGGAATTTGCGGGCTGAACGCCGTGGGCTTGCGGAGGGCCGGTTTCAGCAGCAAACAACGGGTTGAGTTGAAGCAGCTTTACCATGCGCTCTTTCGCAGCGGAAAAAACCTGAGGTCGGCTTGCGCGGAAGCGGAGCCGAAGTTTGCCAGCATCCCGGCACGGGTGCTGTTGGATTTCGTGGCGGGGAGCAAACGCGGCCTGTGCCGCGATACCGGCAGTTCGGATGTTGATATCGAAGCGGAAACCTGACACATTTAAAAAAACGGCAAGATCAACTGGTTCCACGGCAGATGTCCAACCCCTCCTGCTATAACTAAGAGCATGATGAATAAATTAAGAACCGAATTGTCACCAAACCAAACCTCAAGCGTGTTGTCTGAACCGCCGGCGCTCTTGATACAGCCAGGTCGGCCTGAAACCATCCTGCCCACCGCCAACGGCTCGAAGGAACCATTGACTAGTCTGCCCAGGGCCGTTATTACTAAGCCAAAATTGCAGGAGAAAATTATGCCGCCAAAACCAATCGAGAAGCCGGCGCCGGTCGAAACCCGCGCCGCTGAAAAAGAAAAGGCCAACGCCACTCGCGCCCGCGAGCTGGAGGCCGCCATTTCTTCCATCACTAAAGCCTATGGAGAAGGAAGCATCATGCGTCTGGGGACCGCTCGCGCGCTGACAAAAATCGAAGTAATTCCTACGGGCGCCCTCGGCCTGGACCTCGCCCTGGGGGTCGGAGGTCTGCCGCGTGGCCGCGTGATCGAAATTTTTGGGCCAGAATCCTCCGGAAAAACCACCCTCATGCTGCACGCCATCGCCAATGCCCAGAAGAATGGCGGCTTGGCCGCGTTCATCGACGCAGAACATGCGCTGGACCCTGGCTATGCAAAACGGCTGGGCGTGAACCTGGATGACTTGCTTGTCTCCCAACCCGACAGCGGGGAGGAGGCCTTGAGCATTTGCGAAACGCTGGCCCGTTCCAATGCCCTCGACATCATCGTCATCGACTCAGTGGCGGCGCTGGTGCCTAAATCCGAATTGGAGGGGGAAATGGGCATGGCGACCATGGGCATGCAGGCCCGCCTCATGAGCCAGGCCCTCCGCAAACTCACAGCCATTCTGGCCAAGGCCAAAACCACCTGCGTTTTCACCAATCAGCTCCGTGAAAAACTCGGAGTTATGTTCGGCAACCCGGAAACCACCCCCGGCGGCAAGGCGCTAAAATTTTACGCCAGCGTGCGCATTGATATCCGGCGCAAGGAGACGCTTAAAGATGCTGCCGGTAATGCCATCGGTAATATGGTGAAGGTGAAAGTGGTCAAAAACAAGGTCGCGCCGCCTTTTGCGGAGTCTGAGTTCGAAATCATTTACAATCACGGAATCAATAGGGAAGGCAACATCCTCGATGTCGGGGTGACCCACTCCGTGGTAGAGAAGAAAGGCGCGTGGCTGCAATTTAATGGGGACTTGATTGGCCAGGGAAAAGAGGCGGCGCGGCAGACGCTGGTAGAGAAGCCGGAATTGGGGATGAAGATTATCGAGGCCATCATGGCCAAGCGGGCGGCGGTTCCGGTAGTGGCGGCCTGAGGCCATTCGGCTCGTATCGGGGGCTGCGGCGGTGTTATGGAATGCGCCCTCTGCGAGCGCTTTCTTATGGCAAGATGCCGGAGCTAACTGACCTGCCTGGGCCGCGCCCCTCGATCGAATGAAACTTCCGTTACTCATCCTTGCCTCCGCTTCACCCCGGCGCGCGGAACTCCTGAAGAGACTGCATCTCGATTTCCAGATCGTCCCAGGTGACACCCCGGAATCTCATCCAGAACATCTAACCCCTTTGGAAATTTGCCAGCTCAACGCCTATCGCAAAAGCCGGGCCATCGCCAAGAAATATCCGGACGCGCTCGTGCTCGGAGCAGACACTATTGTCTGCCTGGGCACAACCGTGTTTGGAAAGCCCGTCGATTCGCAGGAGGCCCATCACACCCTGGCGAAACTGCAAGGCCGCACACATCAGGTTCTCACTGGCGTGTGTTTGCTACATCTCCGCGCGCATCGGCAAAGCCTTTTTGCGGTCAGCACATCCGTTACGTTCCGTCATTTGCGCTCCGGGCAAATCCGGCGCTATCTGTCCAAAATCAATCCACTGGACAAAGCCGGCGCCTATGCCATCCAGGAGGAAGGTGATGATATCGTGAAGACCATTTCGGGGTCCTATAGCAACGTGATTGGATTGCCGTTGGAACGATTAAAGAGGGAATTGGCCGAATGGCGGGAAGCCTGACTCGGAGTGGAAGCCAGTCCTAATTTCGGCTCTTGCCTCCAGGGCTGCTCGGCTGCTCGGCTGCGCGGTTCCAACCGTCCGACTGATAGCGCCCGAATTTGTTGCTCGAGCGTCTGCCGCAGCAAGTCGCGGTTGGCCGCAATGTCGTCCACCACCAGCACGCTGGCGCTGTTATCATCGGTTGCCAGGTCGCGCTGGCGGGTGTGCTCTCTCGTTGCGCCTCGCCATCCAACCTTTTCACGAAAACAGGACCCCACGTAATTTTAAAACAGACTCTACAGTGTGGACACCAAACAACATTGCGGGCAGATTGTTCTTGTCAGCCTGGCCTCGCCGCTTAGACTTTCGGTCATCAATCATGCAGGAGTCTTCTGGAAATCTTGAGCTGATTATTTTGTTTGGTGTAAAGTACCGGTAAACCGCCCAAATGAGTGTTCTGCAAACTGGACTAACAGCGACGCCTGTCGTCCAAGGTTTTCGCAGTCTGAAGAGTTCACGGATTCTCTTGCCTCTGCTTACTTACAAAATCCTCTTTTTTCTAACGGTGTTAATTATCTTCGAGCTTTTTCCAAGATTAGCGGAAGGAGAATATGGAGAGCACCGGCACTGGCCGCTGGAGGGCGAGCCTGCTTTCGCCAGCCGTTTCGCCACTTGGGACGCAGCGCATTACCTGTATCTTGCCGCCGAGGGCTACAAAAGCGGAGACGTGGCCTGCGCTTTTTATCCGCTCTGGCCGGGAATCATCAGAGCTGCATCCTTCCTGGCTGGTGGGAATGTTTTTATAACAGGTCTTGTCCTGGCCAATCTCTTTTCGCTTTGCGGCTTCCTGCTCTTCCATCGTTTTGTGAAGGCCCGGCATGGCGAGCGGACAGCGGACCTTGCGACCGTTTTGCTGCTCGCATTTCCTGGCGCGATCTTCTTTTCATTCCCTTACGCGGAATCCCTTTTTTTCCTTCTTATTGTGCTGTTCTTCACCTTTCTTTTTCGGGATAAATATTGGGGCGTGGCCCTCACGGGATTTCTCCTCGCCCTGACGAAGCCCATCGGCATTTTCTGTCTCGTCCCCCTCTTCTGGCATTTCCTCGCTGAGAAGCGTCCGGTTCGGAATGTGTTGGCTGTTTATGGCCCTATCCTCGGATATGGCTGTTATTTTCTGGTCATGTACCACTTCACCGAAAATGCCATCGAGGGGGCGGATGCTCAAAGCATATATCCGAATGACCTGTGCGTTGCCAATCTTATCCATGTCCGAGGTCTTCTCCGGGCATTGGTCGGGCTCGGGAGTTTTCACGGGGCCGGGGATTCCATGCTGGATCGGTTGTTTTTTGTCGCGCTGCTTGGCTCATTGATCTGGATTTATCGGTTGAACAAACCTTATTTTGGCTATGTGTTCGCTGCTGGGGTCATCCCCATTGTGTCCGCCGGCTTTCTCTCAGGCACCCGTAACATTATGGTCTGTTTCCCTCTTTTCATCGTTCTGGCGGATCATCTGAAGGGCGCAAATCGCAGGCTCCTGGTGGTGGTCTTCGCTCTGGCCGGGCTCCAGGCATTTTGCCTGGCGCGCTACCTCAATTTCATGTGGGCAGGATGATGGAAAATCAGAGGCTCCGGTTTCATGCGCTCTTGATTCTCCTCGCTGCCGTTTTGTGGTTGGGCCTGAGAGGTTTTACGGTGCAATTTCTCGAAGGACCTTATCTGCAAATGGCGACCACGAACAGCATCGTGCTCAAATGGCGGACCAACCAGCCGGCGAAAGGCCTGCTTCGGTTTGGCCGTGAGCCAGGCAACCAAGGCCGTGAGCTTTTCGACTCCGCGAGATTAACTGAACACGAATTGAAAATCGATGGCCTCGCGCCTGGCGCCAAGTATTACTATTCGGTTCGCGCGCCGTTTAAGTTCCTCCTAAATCGCGCTGCAGGGTCCGAATTTTTCTTTCGCACATTGCCGATGGCTGACGCCGCTCAGCCTGTGCGAATATGGGCAATAGGGGATTCGGGGACGGCTGACCAAAACGCGGCTTCTGTCCGGGACAGCTACGCCGGGTTCAGCGGCGCAAGAACGACCGATGTCTGGCTGATGCTGGGCGACAATGCATATCCGAAGGGCAGCCGTTTTGACTACGAGAGAGCCTTTTTTGCGCCGTTTCGGAACATCGCTCGCAACACAGTGGCCTGGCCGACGCTTGGCAATCACGATGTGTCTCTGGCCAATTCTCTCCTGCAGGAGCCCGCCTATTTCGGTCTTTTTGTATTGCCCGAAAATGGCGAGGCGGGAGGACTCCCCTCCAAAACTAAATCCTATTACTCGTTCAATTATGGCCTGATACATTTTGTTTGCCTGGACTCCACTCAGACGAACCTTTTGAAACAATCGGTCATGATCAACTGGCTTCAGCGGGACCTTGCGGCATCCACGGATCAGAATTGGCTGATCGCTTTTTGGCATCATCCACCCTATAGCGCGGGCGGCCATGACTCTGACCTGGAGCCAGAATCCTCACTCATTCGCAGTAATGCGTTGCCTGTCCTGGAGCAATATGGGGCCGATTTGGTGCTGGCTGGCCACAACCATTGTTACGGTCGCTCGTTCATGCTCCACGGCCATTTTGGCGTTTCAAGGACTTTTGCGGACTCTGCCAAACAGGCGCCCTGCCAAAGCGAGAGCGGCGAGATTCCTGTTTTTTGCAAGCCGGCTGCTCGGGGCCCAGGGGAAGGAACCATTTATATTGTGGCGGGCAGTTCGGGGCAACTGGATGCCAGGAAACTGGATCATCCTGCCATGACTTTTTCCTTAAACGTGTTGGGATCGTGCGTCATCGATGTGCAGGGCCCACGGTTGGATTTCAAATTTCTCGATTCGACGGGCGTGGTGCGAGACCGGTTCATCATACGAAAGGGACCGGTGGGGCCCCCTCCTCGCGCCCAGCAGGGTTCCAAACTGCCATATTGAAGATTGCCTCCTTGTGCGCGAAAAGTTTGCCTGGCGAGGGGTAGTGGGCTACGCTGCAGTCCGTTGAATTAGGGAAGAAAATGGCAGTGGAGCGCGGACTTTAGCTTAATGTTTATAACCAACGTGCAAATGAATTGGAAAGATGCGCTGTGGCCGGGTTTTCAGCCTGGAGCGAGGGGTTGGGTGCAAAGAGCGCTTTTCGGGTGTGCGCTGCTCTGGGCAGCGGTTGGGTCTGCCAGCGAGGTCACTAATCATCCCAATCACAATCATGGGTTCACCTATCTTCACGAACAAGTGGCGGAGAAGCCGTGGTCAATCCACATAGTGAAAATCGAACGAGGCCGGACCGATTTGGAATTTCAAACTACCCTGGGAGAAGGCGGTACAATGGGGATGGGGGTGGTTTCAGAACAAGCCAGGAATTTGCCCGCCAAACTGGGCAAGCCTGTGGCGGCGATTAACGGCGATTTTTATCGCAAAAATCAAAACTATCCAGGCGACCCCGAGGGACTCCAGATTCTCGATGGAGAAGTGGTCAGCGCTCCCATGTCCAACCGCGTTTGTTTTTGGATCGATGCCTCGGGTAATCCGCAACGGAAAGACGTGGCCTCGCAATTCAAGGTCACCTGGCCCGATGGAACCACGACCCCTTTCGGACTTAACGAAGAGCGGGCCGATCAGGGGACCGTGCTCTATACATCAGCGATTGGAAAATCTACCCGCACTACTGGAGGAGTGGAACTGGTTCTTGAGCGAAAAGGAGAGGACCAATGGCTGCCGCTGCGCATCGGCGCCACTTATACCGCTCGGGTGCGGACGGTGTGCGAGAGCGGGGACACTCCTGTAAATCGCGACGTGATGGTCTTGTCCCTGGGCCCCGGAATTGCCCCGCTGGCCAAAAAAGCAGGGGCTGGCGCGACCGTTCTAATTTCCACCGTCACCACGCCTGATTTGAGCGGAACAAAGATCGCTATTGGAGGAGGCCCTACTCTGGTGCGCGCCGGCAGCGCCATGACTTGGTCGATTCTTCAGCCTCGCCATCCCCGCGCCGCCATTGGGTGGAACAAAGATTACATTTTTATGGTTGAGGTGGACGGGCGTCAGCGGGACCTGTCTGTCGGGATGACCCTGGCTGAGCTGGCTACATATATGATCAAGCTGGGATGCCAGGAGGCCATGAATTTCGATGGTGGCGGTTCCGCGACGCTCTGGGTCCTGGGGAACGTGATGAACAGCCCCTCCGAAGGACGCGAGAGGCCCGCAGCCAACGCGCTAGTGCTGGTACAGAAGGAAAAGCAGCCAAAATAATGAGGCCGCTGGATGGATTCGACACGGTGAAGCGGAAAACTTCTTCGCACCTCCGGAGGGAACCCAGGCTCGGGAATAGACTCTTCTCCCCGATGCTCTTCACGCTCTCCTGGCTGACGATGGGAGTAATTTCCGCCTCGGGCGCCACGCCTGTGGCTGCCAGCATCCCAACCGCCGCGCGAGGTGTTGCCCTCGGGAACGAGTTGTTTTCGAACGGCCCCATCCACCACATCCGCATCGAGATTGCGCCGAAGGACATAGTCAAGTTGCGTCAAAGCAGCCACGAGTATGTGCCGGCTGTTGTGCGAGATGAAAAGGAATGGCGTGAGCAGGTTGGGATTCATTTAAAGGGCTCGACGGGCAGTTTTCGCCCTATTGATGGCAAACCTGGATTGACTTTGAACTTCGAAAAATTCGTCCAGGGACAGCGATTCTACGGCCTGCGAAAGATTCATTTGAACAACTCCGTGGAGGATCCCAGCTATATGAACGAACTGCTCGGTGGCGAACTCTTTCGCGCCGCGGGTGTGCCGGCGCCGCGCGTCACCCATGCCGTGGTGGAGTTGAATGGCCGGAAGCTGGGCCTTTATCTGCTGAAGGAAGGTTTTACGGAGGATTTCCTTAGTCTCTATTTTCACCGCACCGATGGCAAGTTGTACGAACCAGCCGCCGGCCATGACGCCGGCGAGCCGTTGAAAGCGGTTTCTGGCGATGGACCGGACGATCAGGCGGACCTGGCGAGGCTTGCCGCCGCTGCCCACGAGCCCGATTTCCACCAGCGATGGCAACGCCTGGGCCAGATCCTCGATTTAGAGACATTCATTTCGTTTATGGCCATGGAAGTGATGGCTGGGCATCGGGATGGCTATTGTCTGGCTCGAAATAATTTTCGGATTTATCACGACCTCGACACCGATCGGATGCTTTTCTTCCCGCATGGCATGGATCAATTGTTCGGTAGAGCCGATGCCGCAATGCAGCCGCAAATGAGCGGATTAATCGCTCGTGCTGTCATTGAAACACCGCAAGGCCGGCAGCAATACCGTCAACGGTTTGCCTTCCTGTTGACGAATGTCTTCGATGTTCCTGCCTTGCCTCGACGGGCGGATGTTGTGGCCAGCCAGCTTCGGCAGGTCTTGAGCAAGAAAGAAGGGCGAGCACTGGACAACGAAGTGGCGACGGTGAAAGAGCGGATGGTGATGCGTCGTCGGGACCTGGAAAAACAACTGAATGAGCCGGAGCTCCAACTCCTGACATTCGAGAATGGCTCAGCCAGGCTCGAAACAAGATGGGAAGCCGTGGACGAGCCGGCGAAGGGAAAAATGGATCGCGCAAAGACGCCCGACGGCAAGATGGCGCTCCGAATCCAGGCAGGGCCGGTCACCTCGGCCACCTGGCGAACCAAAGTCCTCCTGGGGAAAGGGCGGTATCGGTTCGAAGGGGCTGTCTGCACGGTTGCTGTAGAACCCCTCAGCTTTGGTCGAGGCAAGGGCGCTGCCCTCCGCCTCATCGGGATACCCGGTGGGCAGGCTGAGAGCCTGGTGGGCAACCGAGATTGGAGGGCTTTGCAGGTGGAATTCAAGGTGGAGGCACAACAGGCGGTAGTATTAGCTTGCGAATTGCGGGCTCGGGCAGGCGAGGCTTGGTTTGACCTCGACTCTCTGCGCCTCCAGCGGCTTTCGGAATCCCCTTGAAAGATCTTAAAAAAAGTGTTGACAAGGTTTCCGGACAAGTTAGAGTGTCGATTGAAGACATTGGCATCGCAGTGAATGTCCAACGAAACCTATGAAGCTTGTAAATAAATCACAGTCGCGCGCCTTCACCCTGATTGAACTGTTGGTGGTCATAGCCATCATCGCTATTTTGGCCGGACTGCTCCTCCCGGCGCTCGCGAATGCCAAGGCCAAAGCCAAGCGCATAGAGTGTGTCAACAATTTGAAGCAAATCGGCATCGGCTTCCGCCTGTGGTCGAACGATTACGAAGAGAAATTTCCCTGGGCGGTGGGCACAACCAATGGCGGGGCTGCCGGCTCAGGCGATTGGACAGATAATTACAGGACTTGCTCCAATGAATTTAACACCCCCAAATTCCTCGCCTGCCCCAGCGACGTGAAAAAGACCCCCGGCACAACTTGGAACACACTTGACGGCGACCGCCACATCAGTTTCTTCGTTGGTCTGAGCGCCGAGGAATCCAAATCGCAGACTATTCTGTCGGGAGACCGAAATATCCTTGGCGGTGGAGGAGGTCTGGAGCCCAACTGGAATACTGCCATGGGCACTTCCATTGATGCCGCGTGGGATAGAACCACCCATGTCATGAACGGGGACATCGGCATCTCCGATGGCAGTGTTCAAGAGGTCACGACTCTTCAGCTACGGGACCAAATCAGCGCCGCCCTGTCCGAGGGCAGCAAGAACCCGGCGGCAGACCCCACCAAGATATCTGTAACCCTCTCCATGCCGCGCGGAGTGCTCTAAGCCAAAGCCCCCCCGGAGATTCCAGGGGCGACGGTTTGGATCTGAAAAGCGACCGCTTTTCGACGGGAATAGTGTTCAACTTGTCCTGACTCCCAACCAAGGCGCAAACAGACTACCCTCGCTGGTTCCGTAAAAATTGGCGGAAGGTTTGGCGAGCTTCCCGCCACGATGCCAGCCCCAGACACTGGATCATTACTTTCAAATCGAAGCCCGGTAGTAATCGGCTTTTCCGAGCTGGGCCAATGTAACCAGAGCCGTTCCGGCGCAGTCTCCAAATTTCCAGCACACCCTTGCGCCAAAACCAAACTTCGGACACCCCAAAACGACGATACACGTCCAACCTGTCGATCCCGCCGCTTGTTAAGGCGATCTGAAGCACGCTGTCGGGGAACTCCTTGTGTCCATTCTGTCACTGACTCTGCGGGCGCGCGCCTCTCCGCAGAATAACGTGAGTTGCTGAAAATGTGGCGGGCTATGCCTTGGTGTTGCGCATGTACTGATGAAGCGGATATCTGAATGCGAAACGCAAACTTAGTCCAAAGACATGTTGCTGGCAGAAGGAATGGCTTCTCCGGATGCGGACCGGCCACCATCTCACCATTGGGCAATGGTTCGGACCAATCATCTGAAGGGCCAGCGGGTCGTGAACGATCTCTTGTGGATGAGCCTTTGGTCGCACGGGAGATGAGGAGGCGGCGCGCACGTTGACGGCGCGTCTTTACCCCACGATTCTGAGGTTGGTTCGCTCGAACCTGCCCCGCCGCACCAGCGAAGAAGATTTAGTGCAGGAGGTATTTCTGAAAATTTTCAGCAAGCTTGACCAATTTGCCGGCGCCGTGCCGTTGGAAAATTGGGTGTCGCGCATCACGGTCAATACTTGCATCAACCGGCTCAAGCATGAGAGCGTGCGGCCGGAATTGCGACTCGCTGATTTGAGCGAAGCCGAGGAAGCGGTAGTCCAGCATTATGCGTGTTGCACGGCGGAATGGCCGGTGGACAAAACCAGGGCGGCGCGCGAGTTAGTCAACGAGTTGCTGGCTCGCCTCAAACCCGAGGAGCGATGTGTCATCACCTTGCTGCACATAGACGAACGGAGCACTAAGGAAATCAGCCGCACGACCGGCTGGTCCGTCGCTCAAGTCAAAGTGAGGGCTTTTCGGGCGCGTCACAAAATGCGCAAGGTGTGGAGGACTTCGTTCCAAGGCCAGAAGCCCTGAACTCTGTTTAGCCCAGGCGGATAAGCCTCCTTATGTCGGCTCCGGCAAGCCCAAAGTCTTTTCGCGCGAGAGGTAGAACCGTGTAGGAGCCGACGTAAGGAGGCTTCCCTCCATTTTCCTTGCTAAGAGCCTGTTTTAAAATTGCGTGGGGTCCTGCGGCGACGGATTTTGGCTGTGGCCAAGGCGGCGAGGCTGGAGCATCCCCGCAGCGGGCTGTGACGGCCGAGTCAACGCAGGCCGCAGACAAAAGACCCGCTGCCCGGAGGGTTTTCGTACGCCGACTACTTTTGTTGCTCCTCGGTCACAGACCCCTGGCGGGTATGCTCGCTCGTCGCGCCTCGCCATCCAGCTTTTTCCGCGAAAACAGAACCACACGGAATTTTAAAACAGGCTCTAAGCCGCCGGACTGCGGGCCCAGGCGCATCTGACGTCTAACCCTGACTTCAGAATTTCAGCTTTCTGAATCACTTGTGAAGGAACTTGCTAATGGCACAAATTCTTGGCCTGCTGTCCGGCATGTCATCCGCCGCGTCGAAGTGAGTGCGAAACTGAAATCAATTATCAAGGTCCGCTTGCTTGCCGCCTTTGCAATGGGTGGATTGGCCGGAGTAGGCGGTGGGGCAGAGGTTTGGACAGACTCGCAGCTTCCCGTCAAGGATGGCCTGCTGCTCTGGCTGGATGCCTCTCATCAGAATGCTGCGCGGCAAGCCCGGCTGGTGCCACCTCTCACTGAGGGCGCAGAAGTTGACATTTGGTTTGATGGCTCCGGGCGGGGTTCCCATTTGAATCAAGGCCTCCCGGAAGCGCGCCCCCGATTTCGACTCCAGGGTGGGAACGCAGTAATGCAGTTTGATGGCAAGGATGATTTCCTCGGCGCATCAAACCTTCGCACTGCCCTGACGAACGCCACCCTGTTCATCCACGCCGCACCCGTGTCGAATGCCGGCGGGTTTCGTGGTTTGCTCGCCTTGAACGGGTTGGGCCGCAACGATTACTCCAGCGGCCTGACCGTGGACTTGGGTCCTGGCGGCACGGGGGCGTTCTCGTTTTTGAATGGCGAGGGCAGAGGATTCGGCGGAGCGTTCAATTTGCTCACAGGTCAAACACCTTTTGGGGACTTCCACACCATAACCTTGTTGACTGAGGCTGGGCCAACCGGCACGCGATTGTTCCTCGATGGCCATGCAAGTAGCGCGCGGGAACGGAAGCCGGGCGTTTTGGAAATGGATGATCTAACAGTGGGGGCGCGCCATTATTCGAATAGTGGTCTGCCGCCTTTTGTGCAGGGCTTCTTCCACGGAGAAATTGCCGAAGTGCTGCTCTACAATCGCCTGCTCGAGGAGCCTGAACGCCAGGGAATGCAGAAGTATCTTGCTGGCAAATATGCCTCTCTCAAAGTGGGCGCAACGGATCCTGCGCGAGAAACATTGGTCACCGTTTCCAGTCCGCCGCCCATCCAAATGTTCGTGCCAGGGTTTGCGGTGCGGGAGTTGCCGGTATCGTTGAACAACATCAACAATATTAAATATCGGGCTGACGGCAAACTCGCCGCTCTTGGCTACAATGGCCACATTTATTTGCTTTCCGACACGAACCACTCCGGGTTGGAAAACAAAGTTGAGTTGTTTTGGGATCGCGACACATTACAAGCGCCGATTGGCATGGCGCTGACTCCACCAGGTTATGCGCGAGGCGAAGGGGTCTTTGTCGCGGCCAAAGGCAAGATCGCCCTGATCCTCGATCACGACCGAGATGGCCGCGCCGATGAAGAGATCGTTGTCGCGGAAGGCTGGCCTGGCATCTGGCACAACGTGGATGCGCTCGGGGTGGCCCTCGATAGGGACGGAAACATTTATTTCGGCCTTGGTTGCGCGAACTTCACCGACGCCTATCTCATGGACAAGGCCACGGGCCAATCGCGCTACGACCTGCGGAGCGAGCGCGGCACGATTTTAAAGGTTTCGCCTGACTTCTCTCATCGCGAGATCGTGTGCACTGGAATTCGGTTTCCGGTGGCTCTTGCGTTTAACGCTGGCGGCGATCTTTTCTGCACCGATCAAGAGGGAGCGACATGGCTGCCTAATGGCAACCCGTTCGATGAGTTGCTGCACATCCAGACTGGACGACATTACGGATTTCCACCGCGTCATCCCAAGCATCTGCCCGATGTGATGGATGAACCGAGCGTGTTCGACTACGGTCCGCAGCATCAATCCACTTGCGGCTTAAACTTCAATGAATCGGTCAACGGCGGTCCGGCGTTCGGCCCGGCGTGGTGGCGCGGAGATGCGTTGATCGCGGGGGAATCGCGCGGCAAACTCTATCGCACCAAGCTTGTGAAGACGGCTGCTGGATATGTGGCGCAGAACCAACTGATCGGTGCCCTCAACATGTTGACGATTGATGACTGCGTTTCGCCGCAGGGCGACCTTGTAGTGGCTTGCCACAGCGGCGCGCCCGATTGGGGCAGCGGCCCAAACGGCAAAGGCAAGCTCTACAAAATTTCTTACTCCGACCCATCGGCGCCCCAGCCGGCGCTGGCCTGCGCGACGAGTCCCAACGAAATTCGAGTCGCCTTTGATCGACCGCTCGATCCCGGTCAATTGAAAAACCTCGCGCGTGAAACGACCATCACACGCGGCAGATATGTCGCGGCGGGGGACCGCTTCGAGTCATTCCGCCCTGGTTACCAAGCGGTGCAGGATCAGCAGGGCGCGCCGCGCTACCGGGTCCCGGTGCTCTCGGCGAGCGTGACGCCGGATGGGCGTGTGCTCGTATTTAAAACTTCCCCGCAACGCCAGGCAGTGACCTACGGGATCACCCTGCCGGCTCCAGGCCGCTCCAAACAAAACAGCGTAAACGACTTGCCCCAATATCCCCAGATTGACCTCGCTACCGGTTTGAACGGGATCGAAGCAAACTGGCGTTCGCAAAGCGGCACGAACGATTGGGCGGGCTGGCTTCCGCATTTTGATCTGGGTCTGGCGCGCGGCTTCACCGCGGGAAGCGCGGAACAGGAAAACTTTTGGCCCCGGCTCAAAGAACCCGGCACGCTGAGGCTGCGAACACAACTGGACCTTTGGCAGATGTTGCGCCCGGCAGTCCAGCCGGGTTCAAAAATCGACTACACCCTGCCGCCCGAAACAGTCACACTCGTCTTTGATTCTTCGTCGCCCTTCTCCGCAAAAACTCCGGCTATCAATGTCAATTCAGCAATGATTCCCGGCGGGCGACATCATTTGACCATTTCGCATGCGCCAAAGGAAGGCGAATGGCTCCCGCTGGAAATCGCCTTGCAAACCATTTCCAGCGAGAAGCCGACACTGGAGGTAGCGTGGCATACCGCCGAAGATCCACGCCCCCGTCCGCTGCCTCTTCGCCGCTTTCTTCTGCCGTGGGCCAGTCCGCAATCAGAACCGACGGCGGAAGAGGGCGAAAGGCATATTCCGGAACTGGCCGGCGGCAATTGGCTGCGGGGCAGTAGAATCTTTTTTGGCGACAGGGTCTTGTGTTACAAATGCCACCAGGTGAGCGGGCGAGGCGGGAAGGCGGGGCCAGATTTGTCGAACCTCATTTTCCGTGATTATGAATCGGTCCGCAAAGACATCATTTATCCGAATGCCGCGCTAAATCCGGACCACTTGGCTTACAACATCGAGTTGAAGGACGGAGACGCTGTCACGGGCATCATCCAAAATGAAACTCCGCAACAAATCCTGCTGGCAGATGCCAGCGGCAATTCCACCATCCTGCTGCGCGCCAGGATCGCTTCGATGAAACTTTCCACGCTTTCGCTCATGCCCGAAGGGCTGGAGCGCGCGCTCACGGAGCAGGGCATGAAAGACCTGCTGACGTTTCTGCTCACCAGGCCCTTGGAACCTGCGCCTCTGGAGTGCGCGGGCGAACCGCCACCCCGAAAGCGCCTTGAATTGGAAGCTGTGTTAAAAGACAGCCCTCCTCTTCCGGCGGAGCTGAGGCCGCTGCAGATCGTCCTGTGCGCCGGTCCGAAGGATCACGGGCCTGGCGAACACGACTACCCGCTGTGGCAGAAGCGCTGGAACACGTTGCTTTCGCTCGCCGACCAAGTTGCCGTTAGCACGGCGGAAATATGGCCTTCTCCCAAACAAATACAGAGCGCCGACATCATTGTTTTTTACTCGGATAATCCCGGTTGGAATGCGGTCCGCGCGAAAGAACTGGGGGACTTCCTCGACCGTGGGGGTGGCGCGGTTTTTTTGCACTACGCGGTGGACGGCCATCAAGCGGTGGAAGAGTTGGCCCAACGCATTGGCCTGGCATGGCGGGGTGGCGCTTCCAAATTCCGGCACGGCCCGTTGGACCTGAAGCTACAACCGCATCCCCTCTCAATGGGCTTGAACCACCTTAGCTTCACTGACGAAAGCTATTGGAACCTGGTGGGCGATGAGAAAGGTATCTCCCTGCTCGCGTCGGGCATCGAAGAGAACGCCGCCAAACCCCTTATGTGGACTCGCCAGCAAGGTAAAGGCCGCATCTTTGTTTCCATTCCCGGCCACTTCACCTGGACTTTTGACGATCCGCTCTTCCGTTTGCTTATCCTGCGAGGCATCGCCTGGTCCGCTGGGGAACCGACCGATCGCTTTGCGGAATTGGCGGCCATCGGCGCCCGGATTAGCGATTAGCTCCCGGTTTCATGTTGCTCCGTTTCGTTTCGTTCGATGAAATCGAGCTATGAAACGGATTCGGGCTCCCGACAAATCCACACAGCAGTGCTCATTATGGCACATCGTAGCAGCCGACGTGAGTCGGCTCACTATTTTCCCCGGAAAGATCAGAGCCGACTCACATCGGCTGCTACGGTTCAGGGATTCAACGCGCAAAATTTCGTTTCGGGGCATTCTCACCGGCGGCCTTCGACGTCGCCATGATGAAAATTGCTCAGTAAGCCATCGTGGTGATTGAGAACCTGGGCTGCGCCGTAAACGTTGGCGCCTGCTACGCCGGGCCTAAAAATCCGCGCCTCTTGCTCACTCGAGCGACTCCGCCGGGGCGACCTGGATTTTGTCTGCAATTTCTTTTGGGATTGGCACCGCCGACATGGTTCCGTCCTGGTGATGCGCCACGCAGACTATCACCAGGCTGCCTCTGGCCACCTCCAGCGGTGGCGAGCCATTCAACTTCCGGAAACGAAAGGCAAAATGAATTGCTTTGGACTTTTTTTCGCTCACCAGGAGATGGATTTCTACCAAGTCCTCGAAGCGCAAGGGTTTCTTGTAATCACACTCGGCATGGACCCGCGGCCAGCCCAGCCGTGGATCGGCGTCCGGCCGGACCACAGAAAAACCGAGCGATCGATAAAAGCCATGCTCGGCCGTCTCCATGAAGCGGAAAAAATTAGAGAAGTGCATGATCCCGGCCATGTCTGTCTCCGAGAATTCCACGCGCCGATTGGCTTTGAATTCGCAGGCCATTATGGGGATTTAAAGTTCGTGGTCATGGGTTCGTATCCTTGAGGAGTTCTGGCAAGACGCGCCGAGGACTTCCTGGAAAACCTGGGCGACCCCTTCAGCCATGCGCTCCATGCTGAAATCCTTAAACACTGCCTTGTGTCCTGCTTCGGCGAAACTGCCCAGGGCAATGGGATCCTGCAGGAGTTGTTCGACGCTTTGGGCCAATCCCTCGGCCGTGGGATCGCAAATTACCCCGCCGCCCGTGGCTTCGACCAATTCCGGAAAAGCGGCGTGGCGCGGCTGCACGACAGGGATGCCCGCCGCCATCGCTTCAACTACATACAAGCCGAAGGCCTCGCCATAAAGGGCCGGCGTGGAGAGCACAGTTAAGGATCGAAAGAAAGCCAGCTTGTCCTGGCGGCTTAAATTTGGACAAAAGTCCACATCGCCCAGCACTCCGGCGGCTTTGAGCTTTCGACGCTGACCCTCCACGAAGTCCTGATCAGATGGCCCGCAGCCGCCTCCCACTCGCAGCTTGAGGTTGGGAATCCGATTGCGCTTTCGCAGAAGCAAGTAAGCTGAAACCAACAGATCCAAACCTTTCTCCGGGCACATGCGCGCGAAAAAGCCGAGCACCGGCGTTTCCGCTTTGGCCTGCCTGGGGGTTATGGCGCGCGGATAGCCTTCCAGATTAATGCCATTATAAACGACTCGCATGTTTTCCGCCCGCAAGCCCAGCCGCCGACGCATCAGATCCCCATAATATCGGCTGGGCGCAATGAGCAGATCCGCTTCTGTGGCGCGCGCGGCCACAGTCTTCCAGCAGAGTTCGCGGTGACTCTGGGGAAGCGCATCCAAAAAGGTGTCCTCCCCTTGCAACATGCAGATGACTGGCACACGCAGTGCCGCTTTCATCCGCCGCACCAGCCCGATTAAAAGGGCGTTGGAGAGGCAAATGATGTCTGGCTTGGATTGGGTTTGGAGCCAGGCGATCAACTCCTCGAGTTCTCGGACCTGGTTGCCTTCTTCGCCGCGCAAGACTGAAAGAGTAATCTCGCCCAGATCGGCGGCCCTGGTGTTAGCGGCCCTGCCTGCCGCCCACTTCAGCAAAGTTGGCGAAGCCAGGGCCTTGTGCAGCCAGTGCGGAGCTTTGCGGAACAGGACGGATTTTTGTTCGAGATAAACATTGATGCCATTGAAAAAAGCAGGTGTGCCGATGCTGTTATCAGCCTCGTCTAAAGTGAGAGGCAGATAGAGGGGTATCATCAGGGTAGGATGGCCCAGCTCGCGCAACGCGCCAACCAAAGCGTTGTCGCGGAAGCAGTTTCCGCAGTACATGCCGCCCGCCCCAGGAGTGATTTGGACGATGTTCACGTTACGAATCGCATCAGGCAAAATAGGTCAACGGAGCCTAAAAAATCAATCTTCCTTGTCGAACGATGAAAAAACAAAAAATCCCGGAAGGCTCGGTTAGCCTCGGTTAGCCTCGGTTAGCCTCGGATCGATTCAATCTGGCGTGCCAGACGGGCATGAAAAGACCGCCCCATCTTGCAAAATGCCCGATCTTGGGACGAATCCGACAACATTATCAGCCACCGCTGACAGCCGCCCCGCCTTCCCTCGGCCCATCCCGATTCAACATCGAGGACTGCGCTCGTCCTTCCTTTAGGGCCAAAGAATAAATTGTCACCGCTATGAAAAATGCACAAAGTTTGGGCCAGTTTCCACTGGGGGATGACGAGATTGCCAATGTCCTCACCTTCGTTTACAATTCCTTCGGAAATGCCGGGCTGGAGGTCGCGCCCGACGAAGTCAAAGTCCTTCGCACTCAGCCGCCTGACCCCGAAGGACCCAGAGCAGCCCCCCAGAAGAGCATTTATGAGTGAGAGTTGAAGACAGGCACGCGGCGAGAGGGCCGCCAACCGAAACGAAAGGACAAAAACACTATGGCTAGATACATCAGTCTATTGCGCTTCACTGAACAGGGCGCCAAAAACATGCAGAAATCCATCAACCGCGCCCACAACTTCGATAAGATTGCCGCCAAAGCGGGGGTCAAGATCGAAGGCCAGTATTGGACGATGGGGGCTTGCGATGGCGTGCTGATCATTAGCTCCGATTCGGAAAAGAAAGCCTTCCATTGCCTGGCCCAGTTGGCCGCGCAAGGCAACGTCCGCACCGAAACCATGTCCGCGTTCATCGACAAAGAATTCGGCGCGATTGTCGGAAGATAAGGATCAAATCAAGAAAACTCACCCAGCGGGAGATCCCCCTTTCGGCCGAACGCCTTTTCTCTCCGCGGATTTTCTGTGTTTCGCGGTTGGAGGGGCCGCAGTTAGCAGGTTCACTCCCTGGCCCGATTTGCCGCGTCGCGGCGGTTTCACCTCCGCCAAATCAAAGCGGAGATGATAGACTCCGGCCTCGAGGTTCGATTCCATTTTTCCGGCCACTTTGTGAAAAACTCGCATCATGCCGGAGTTATCGGCTAGCACGTCGGCGCTGAAAGCGGGGATGCCATTTTCACGGGCGATTTTGATGAGATTTTCCAACAGGAACGTGCCGATGCCGTGGCGCTGGAAATCGTCGTGCACGGCGATGGCCACCTCGGCATCGTTGCTGGCGGGATTACGGAAGAAACGGCCCACACAAATCATTCGCTCGCGATCATCAATCATGGTAAGGCCGACAAGGGCCATGTCGTTGTGGTAGTCCAGGGTGACAAATTTCTGCACCTGTTGATGAGAGAGATGGCGAACGTGGGTGAAATAGCGTTGCAGGATAGTTTGCTCCGAGTGCGAGTAGAAAAGTTCCTTGAGCAACCCTTCATCCGTTGGCTGGATAGGTCGGAAATGGATTTTCAATCCCCCTTTAAATTCGCCATCGACTTCGCATTTGATCGGATACGGCTGCAAGCCGGGGGGCAGCGCGATTTGATCCGGGTGGACCAGCCTGCGTTCGCGTGCTTCCCGGAGCAACTCTTCCCGGAATTTTGGATGCGCCACGTGGATCAAGGCTAAGGCTCGTTCACGCACGCTCTTGCCGTAGAGGTCGGCGATCCCGTATTCGGTCACGACATAATGAACATCGGCACGGGTGGTTACGACACCTGCGCCGGATTTCAGACGAGCCGTGATGCGCGAAATTTTGCCGTCGGTCGTGGTGGACGGGAGCGCGATGATAGGTTTGCCGCCTTCGCTGCGGGCCGCGCCGCGCATGAAATCAACCTGACCGCCGAAGCCGCTGTAGAACTTATCACCAATCGAGTCAGCGCAAACCTGTCCCGTCAGATCCACTTCAATGGCAGAGCTGATGGCGACCATGCGGCGATTGCGGGCAATTTGGGAAGGGTCGTTGGTGAATTCGGTCGGTCGGAATTCGAAGCGCGGGTTGTCACCGATGTAATCATAGAGCTGCCGGGTGCCGAAACAGAATGAGGACACGATTTTGCCGCGCAGCAGCGTCTTTTGCCGGCCATTGAGCACGCCCTTTTCGATCAGCGGAACGATGGCCTCGGTGAACATCTCGGTGTGCAAGCCGAGATCTTTTTTATCTCCTAAACAGGCCAGAACGGCGCTGGGGATTTCGCCGATGCCGGTCTGCATGGTCGAGCCATCCTCAACCAGTGACGCCACGAACGCTCCGATTTTCATCGCGTCGTCCGACGGCGGCTTGGTGGAAAACTCCAGCAGGGGAAGATCGCTCTGAACCAGCGCGTCAAGTTCACTGACATGAACGAAACTGTCGCCCAGGGTGCGGGGCATATTCGGGTTTACTTCCGCGACGACGGAGTCTGCGCTGTCCACCGCTGCTTTGACGACGTCCACCGACACGCCGAAACTGCAGAAGCCATGCGCATCGGGCGGACTGACCTGCACCAGGGCGAGATCGAGATGGACTTTCTTTTTCCGAAAGAGGGCCGGCACTTCGCTCAGGAAAATGGGCGTATAATCGGCCACGCCCTCGTTGATCGCCTCCCGCACGTTCGGACCGATGAAGAAGGCGTTATGACGGAAGTGTTCGAGCAGCTCGCGCTTTGCGTAAGGGGCTTCTCCAAAGGTGAGGATATGAACGATCTCCACGTCATAAACCTCAGGTCCGCGGGCGGCCAAAGCGCCCACAAGCTGCTGCGGCGCTGCGCAACCGGAGCCGACGAACACGCGCATCCCGCTACGCAGTTGGTGCAGGGCTTCCTTGGCAGAGCGCCAGGGGCTTCCTTTGTTTGTCAGTCCGCTTTCCATTGTTTGAAAGATGACCATTTCGACTGCCACGGACGCTAAAGATCAAGCCCGAATTTGGAGCAGAGCCGCATTGCCGCAGCTCCCGTTCACGATGGAAGATCGAGAAGCTTCTCTTCAATCAGGCGGCCATTGGCATAGGCGAGGCAAACGAGAATCTATTCAACAACCGGTCCTCTCGTCCGTCTTCGGTCCTCCGTCCCCATCCGTGTGGATCAGTGTTCATCCGTGGTAAAAACCTCTTCCTCTTTTTACCAAAAAATGCTAAGGACCTGCCAAAGAATGTTGAGCAAGGCTATGGCGCAGAGTCCAGCTTATTTCGGACAATGAAACTGAATGGAACGTTATGAAAGATTTAAGAGCAACTATCGCCCAGCATTCCTTTCTGCACGGGCTGAAACCAGAATACCTCGATCTTCTTGCAAGGCACGCTCGCGAAATCGAATTTAATCCCCGCCAGATCATTTTCCGTCAAAATCAGGCGGCCTATGAATTTTTTCTCATCACTCAGGGGCGAGTGGCTATCGAGTCAAGCGTGGCCAGAGCCGATGATGTTCCACTTCAAGTCATTGGCGGTGGCGATGTGCTGGGCTGGTCATGGCTTTTTCCACCCTTCACCTGGCACTTCCAGGCGCGCGCCCTCGAACTAACCGAGGCCATCTTTCTCGATGGCGCCAGGCTGCTGGTGGCTTGCGAGAATGACCACGGCTTCGGCTACGAACTTATGAATCGAGTTGCCAAAATTGTCATCAAACGCTTGCAAACCAACCGAAAACGGCTCGTCGGGTTAAACCCGGCCGAGGGCCTTTTGGCGGCGGTGGATGAGACGCGCCTTCCGCGGGCTGAGGTTGGAACCACCGCCGGCAAAAGCCTCGAAATCCAGCTCTCAGAGCATCCGTTTCTCAAAGGCATGAAGGCGGAGCATTTTAAAATGTTGGCCGAATCCGCCATGCCCACCCAGTTCGATGCCGGCCAGTTAATTTTCCGCGAAGGCGATATGGCCAATCGCTTCTACCTCGTTCACCACGGCAAAGTGCTGCTCGAACTGCCGCAGACCGAAGGCCGCGCTGTTCCGATTCAGATGATCCGGGATGGTGATGTGCTGGGTTGGTCCTGGCTCTTCCCGCCTTACTACTGGCATTTCGACGCTCGCGCGCTTGAGCCAACCAGCGCCGTCTTTTTATATGGAACGCGCATCCGCGAACAATGCGAAGCAGACCAGGATTTCGGATATGACCTGATGAAACGAGTGGTGCAAGTGCTCATTCAGCGATTGCAAGCCGTCCGCCGCCAACTCATCGAGCTTCATGCAGGTGTCGCGCGGGGGGAAACCGCATCAACGGCGGCTCACGGTCGGGATTAAACTGCTCAAATCTAGAATTTAGTCTTGATGCCGCAGGCCCGCACCCAGCACCAACCTCGCACCGCCTCGAACAACACAAAACCGCCACAGGCGGCGAGCACAATCCCGAGCCAGGCCGCGGCGCCGAAGGCGAACCACGCGCCCGCGAACAATCCCAAGGCCACGAGTCCGCGCAAAATCCGGCCGGTTGTGCCAATGTTAGGAGGGAAAAATCGTTTCATAATTTGCTTTTCCGGCGCAATTTTATGCAGGTCATCCGAAAAGTCGATAATTACCATTCGTCGGCGCTTATGTGGGCAATGCACATTGCGAATGGTGAAGCTGACGATGCTCAGTCCCACCGTGGCGACGTTGCGGCGTTGACGATGAAGGCCAGTGAAAAACTCCGGGCTCGGATCTGTCCTTTAAACATTGGCCTTCCTTTTCGACCGAACTCGCAATGTGTGGGGCGCGTGAATATTTAGTGCACAGATCCGACCCCACTTTCCAATACTACTTTCTTTGTGTCGTGCCATCGTGTTGAATTTTGAGCATCCAATCGCAACCCTGGACAAGAGAAGGTTCTCATTCGGCAAGAACCGTGGAGTGCAATTTCCCCATCAAGCGTATTAAGATTATAGCGAAAGAATTCGCGAAAGAAAGACAGAATAGCAAAGAAGAAAGGTCCGAACATGAAAACATTACGAATCACTAAAACGGCCCGAATGACTGGGATTGCTATCGCCATTGCATTGTTGGTCTCAGCCACCGGAAAAATGAAAGCGGCAGAACCCGTTTTCAAAGGGGCCGCGCAGAATCTCATGAATCCTCCCTCCGCGGTCGCGCTTACATCCGGTAACAACGCGATGGCCTGCGCGAAGTGCGGGACCGAATGGTTCGCGCGTCCCATCGCGGCAGCGAAAGCAATGGAGCCGAAGACCCAGTTGGTCGCGCGGCACCTCTGCAATGGTTGTGACACCACCATCACGGTGGAGGGCCACGGCAAGGCGAAGCGCGATGTGGTGATGCATAAATGCAACCCATGCGGAGTGGAAAGCCGTACCTGCTGTTCCACAAAGAAGTCTTAGGTTTGGCAACCACTCAAACCATCGTGGCTCGGGGTGAGAAGCATCCTTGGCAGTGTTAGGATGGTGTGGCAAAAGAATTCGCGATAATAAAACAACAAACCAAAGAAAGATCCGCAAGATGAAAACATTACATATCAACAAAATGACCCAGATCACTGGGCTTGCTGTCGGCATGGCGGCGATGGTTTCGATGGGCCCGGAAATCAGCGCACAACACTACACGTTCAAAGGCGGGGCGTCGAAGCTGATGACTCCCCCCTCAGGCGTGGTTATTCCATCGGACGCCAAAGAGATGGCCTGCCCGAAGTGCATCACTGAATGGGTCGAACGTCCTATCCTGGCCACGAAAGCAATGGAGCCGAAAACCCCGTTGGTTGCACGGCACCTTTGCAACAGTTGTGAAGCGTCCTTCGCAACGGTCGGGCATGGCAAGCAGGCAAGAGATGTTGCCACCCACAAATGCGGCTCCTGCAGCGCTGACACCCTGGCCTGCTGCTCCACGAAAAAAGGCGATGTGACGGCGACCAAAGGGATGGAAAAGAAGTTTGAGGTGGCGCCAGTTAAATAATCGCGGCCGTTCATGACCTACCTACTGAAAACGGTTGCCAATTTGGGGCAAACACAACGTTTGCCCTGATGCAAACAAACAACCAAACTAAAATGAAAGGCAAGAACATGATAACATTGAACAAGAAAAACCTCCTGGGTGCGGCCGTCGCGATCGCGATGGCAACGGCTTGGCTGCCGATAACCGCCAGCGGGGCAGACGAGACAAAGCCGATGAAACCGATGAAAGGCGGCGAACATTTGATGATGCTCAACCAGATCAACACTCCCGCACAGGCGCAGGACCTCAAGCCCGGCGACTCCATCGCGATGGTTTGCTCCAAGTGCAAGTCGGTCGCAGTTGAGCACGTCAACATCGAGAAAGGCCACATCCGGACAGTAACGGTTGGCGAAAAGCACATTTGCCCCGGTTGCGGCGGCCAAATCGAAGTCGTTGGTCACGGCAAACAGAAACACGATGTCGTAACGCATACCTGCTCGAAGTGCGGCGACGACTCCGCTTTCTGCTGTGCCACCAAGCCAGGCAGCGGAGCGACCAAAGGAATGGAGAAGGAAAAAAAATAATCCCACTGAGCTTTGCGTGAACAGCGAGCAACCTATGAGTGCGAAAAACAAACCCAATCATCATCCCCCGTCGGGGGTACCAGACGTGTTTGCTTCGAGTGCGTTCGACCCGACGCGCGGGAAGTCTTCATCGCCGGCTCCTTCAATGATTGGCATCCAGGTCTCACGCCCATGATTCGAACAAACGACGGCAAGTGGGCTAAGGAACTTCTGCTCGCCCCCGGACGCTACGAATACCGTCTTATCGTTGCTTTCTCGCTGTGCTGGTCATCGCTACGCCCTGTCCGTTGCTCATTGCCATTCCGGTTGCCATCATCGGTTCAATTTCTCTCGCGGCTCGCCGGGGCATTATCATCAGGAACCCGGCCGTCCTCGAAAAAATTGACGCCTGCCGCACCGCCATTTTCGACAAGACCGGCACGCTCACCTACGGCGAACCGAAGCTGACGGATCAACTCGTCGCCCCCGGCTTCACGGAGCGAGATGTTCTCACCCTGGCGGGCAGTCTTGAACGCTATTCCAAACATCCGCTGGCCCGAGCCATTCTGGCCGCGGCAAACGAGGCTCATCTCCAATTGCAAGAGGCAATCGAGATAAGCGAGCCGCCCGGCGAGGGCCTTCGTGGAACCATTGCAAAACATCAGATCCAAATCACCAGTCGCGAGAAATTTTTGGCCCAAAAACTCTCCGGCGCCGAGCATCTGCCGCTTGCCGGCGAGGGACTCGAATGTCTGGTTGTTATCGACAATCACTATGCGGCAACTTTTCGATTTCATGACGCGCCACGGGTGGAGAGCCTTTCGTTTATCCAACATCTGGGGCCAAAACATCATTTTAACCGGATCATGATTGTTTCGGGGGATCGTGAATCAGAGGCACGCTACCTCGCTGGGCAAGTGGGCATCAGCGAAATCTATGCTGAAAAGAGCCCGGAAGAAAAACTTGCCATTGTTCGACATGAAACCGCCCATGCAAAAACGCTTTACGTGGGTGACGGCATCAACGATGCGCCGGCCATGATGGCAGCCACCGTCGGGATG
>JBBRPK010000008.1:0-78136 GCA_038228235.1 Verrucomicrobiota bacterium | reverse complement strand
ATGTGCTCCAGGCCCGCCTCAAAAAGGCTGGCGCAGCCTGGTTAGTCGACCACGCTGATCAGATAGCACACCTGCGGGTCCTCAGAGTCAACCAGCAATGGGAATCTTTGTGGAACTAACCTCACCCACTTTTAATTACACACCTCGCGAAGCGTCTCCCAAAATTGTGCTTGATCTTTTTAACAGACCGTGCCAACATCCGAGCCGTCCACATTTGTAAATTGGCCCTCACAGGAAGAGGGAGGACCACAAGCACGGGGGCCTGCCCCCCAGCAAACTATCGCTTTTCCTCATCGAGTATGAAATCGAAGTTGATGCAACAACGACCCCATCAAACCAACTCCGTCTTGGATCCGACCAAAGGGCGCAATCGGCGTGCCTTCGTCAAGCAAGTGCTAGCCGCTGGAGTCGCTGCCAACGTCATGGGCTTGGCTGGCAAGGCCGAGGAAGACAAAGGGGAAGCGATAGACAGTCGGCAGGCTAACGCACACCAGCGCCGGGTGCGAGCATACCAGGTTCGCATGAAGGCCGCTCAGGTTGCTTTCCAGCGCGGCGTTGTTTCCCATCCTGCTAACGGTGATGAGGAACGTTATCCGAACCAAATTGGCAATTTCACGAAAGCTCTCCCTCACAATGCTCTGGGGGAAGTGGACCCAAATGCTTACGATGCGTTGCTCCGGGCCCTGGCCACAGGCAGGAAGCTGGATTTCGAAGCCGTTCCACTCGGTCTGGGCGCCAAACTCACCAATCCGCAGTCCGGTCTCGCTTTTGATCTGGAAGGGCCCGACTCGCACAGTCTCACCATCCCTCCCGCCCCGGCCCTGGCGAGCGCGCAAGCTGCGGGAGAATTAGCCGAGTTGTACTGGATGGCCCTCGCTCGTGATGTGTATGTGTTAGATTACCCGGCCAGCGCGGTCGTGTTGGCGGCGGCCGCGGAACTCTCGACCTTGAGTGATTTTCGGGGGCCGAAAATCGCCGGGCAAGTCACTGCAGATACGGTTTTTCGTGGCCAGACGCCCGGCGATTTGACGGGCCCCTTTATCTCGCAATTTCTCTGGCTGGATATTCCGCAAGGGTCGATGTTGATGCTGCAGAAACTGTACACGCGGATGCCGGGTTTAAGTTATCTGACCAATTACGACGAATGGCTGGCCATTCAGAACGGTTTCAAGCCCGCTCCTTACCAGCTAGATCCCACGCCACGATATATTCGCAACCTTCGCGACCTTGGGGAATGGGCGCATGTCGATGCTCTCTATCAGGCTTATCACCAAGCCTGCCTCATTCTTCTCGGCATGTTCGCCGCCTCGGGCCAGAGGGACTGGTATGCCGCGACTGGGGTGCCGTTTGACAAAGGCAACCCTTACTATTCTATGCACAACCAGTCCTGTTTCGGCACATTTTGCGGGCCGCACGTTCTCAGTTTGGTCACCGAAGTGGCATCGCGGGCCCTCAAGGCCTGCTGGTACCAGAAATGGTTTGTCCATCGCCGGTTGCGTCCCGAGGCTTTCGGCGGACTCGTCCATCAGACTCGCACCGGCATGGCCAATCGTCCGATTCATCCCGAGCTGCTCAACGCTTCGGTCCTGGACCATGTTTATTCGGCCAACGGCTCTTACCTGTTGCCGGTGGCAATACCCGAGGGTTGTCCGATCCATCCATCCTATGCCGCCGGGCACGCCACGGTGGCGGGAGCGTGTGTCACGATTTTAAAGGCATGGTTCGACGAATCCACCATCATCCCTCACCCCGTCGTGCCCACACCCGACGGAACCACCTTGGTCCCATACGTAGGTCCGAGTTTAACCGTCGGCAATGAATTGAATAAACTCGCCGCCAATGTTGCGATTGGCCGAAACACCCTCGGCATTCATTACCGAAGTGATTACTGGGAATCCCTCAAGCTCGGTGAAGCCTTGGCCATTGGCGTCCTGGAAGAACAAAAGGACACCTATAACGAGGGGGGCGCCTGGACGCTGACCAAATTCGACGGCACCACCATTACGATAGCGGCTTAGGCGAGGCTCTCGCGGACTGTACCCCGTCTCCAGGCAAGCTGCTGATCGAAGCGGATAAGGAGTGTCGTTCCGACGAGTCCAAACGGTATAGGCCCCATTCCAAGTCTCCTGATCCCCTTTTTGACATCACGATTATGACTCGACCATTCGACTGCCAGGGGTTGCATCGACTGAGCCATTTAGGTATGCTGCTCTCATGCGGAAGACATCCAGCCAAAAAATCAATTGGCAGCGTCAGTGGCGGGCCCAATGCCGGCGCCAGCTTGCGCGCCCGACTTTGGCCCGCATTAAGTATGGCTTCGCGTGGGTGCATAAGCCGGTGCTCGACGACGGACCGAGCCGGGCCTTCGACTCCATGGCGGAGTATCGCCGCTGGTGCCACGAGAAGCTGCCGCCGTATCTCGGTTACCGCATCGTCGGCGCCCGCAATGCCCCAAAGTAAGTTTACTCCCGAACAGGCCGTCGAAGTGGCGGCTGCCTTTGCCCGCCATAAAGTCGATTACCTTTTCATTGGCAAAAGCGGCGCCATCCTGCTGGGTTACCCGGCGGTCACTCAGGATGTGGAGCTCTTCCTGCCCAAAGACCCTGTTAACGCCGCGCGTGTTCTCGCGGCGCTTTTCGCCCTGGGTTTTGCAATCTCGAAGCTCATCCGGCGAAAGATTTTGCAAGGTGCCGACTTCGTTCAACTCAAGAACGGCCCGTTCGATCTGGACTTGGTCCATGCACCGGATGGGATCGAGAGCTACAGCGCCGCCAAGAATCGTAGCGTGGTTCAAGACGGCTTTCCCGTGGCCAAGTTGCGGGACATTATCGCCAGCAAACGCGCCAGCGGGCGGCAGAAGGACCTGCTGGATATTGATCTCCTGGAGGAATTTCGCCGCGAGTACGAACGCCAGCGCTCTCCTGCAGTTGAATCGGCCTTGAAGAAGGCGATGCGCCGTTGGCGAACCGACAGGCGGGGACATCGTTGATCGACACGACCTACTCCGGTCCGACAGGTCCCCTCAGCCTTCAACTTTTTTGAAGCCTAAAATGCTTTTGTAAAAACTCACTCAGAAACTGCTGCACATCCGCTCCGTGACGCTCGAGACTCACTGATTTGGGCGTGATCTCCTTAAATTCAGCGCCTGGAATGGCGCGGGCCAGGATTTCCCCGTACTCAAAAGGGTGGATGGGGTCCTGCTGGCTGGCCAACACGAGCGTTGGGACCTGGATCGATCCCCATTGTTTCCGGTCCGGAGTCGGCGTGTCGGTGATGATGCGCTCGAGCTTGAAGGCCGTCTCGGCCACATGGGGGCTTTCAAATTGAAGCGCCAGGGTGTGGGCTACTTCCGGCCACTGGCGCAAAAGTTCTTTGTAATCCGAGGTCTGTTTGAATAAATCCTGACCGCGCTTGACGCCATGCTGGCGAATCAATTCTGTGATGAGAGAAAACATTTTAACATTCCAGGCATGGGGCGCATCGAGCCAGGCGGGCCTTGACAACACCAAGCCGATGACGCGCTGCGGAAACCGGAGAGTGAAGTTAAAGGCAATTCCAGCCCCCATCGATATCCCGCCGACAATGGCGCGTTTGATGCCCAAATGATCCATCAGCGCCAGCAGGTCAGTCGCGAAAGTATTGAATTCGATTTTTGCGGGATCGCCAACCGGATGCGTCTGCCCATGGGCCCGCGCATCGAAACCGATCAAGCGCAGCCCGGGAGGAGGTCGGAACAACTCGAACGGCTGATTCAGATCGGCCCCCAACCCATGCTGGAAAAAGAAGGCCAACCCCTCTCCTTCCGAGCGGTAATGAAACTCAATGCTGTCGTGTTTGAAAAAGGCCATTAGGTTGGGAGGGAGCGTAAAGGGAAGCGAGACGAAACCAAAATGATTTTTTCGAAAAGCCAAGCCAGTCCCGCAGGGGCGACAGAACATGTGTCGGCCGTTGGCGAGGTCCATTTCTTTCGCACCCAACGGGGTTGGCTGCGTGAGAATCCCCTGACACAAAATTTCGCGCGTTGAACCCCTGAACAGTACCAGCCGATGTGAGTCGGCTCTGATCTTTCCGGCTTACGTCGTCTGCCTTTCTGTTTTGATTTACGTGATTGGTCATAAGCTGCGCGCCGCAGAAACAGAATGGAATGAACTGCATCTCGTGGACATCATGCGCATCGGCGAACAAGCTGATTTGCGGGGGCGGACCTACGCCTCGCTCTATTCGCCAGTCAATTCCAAGTACAGCCAATGTCAAGGCGGTGATCGGTGAGCAACTATTTGATTTGGGTGAACTTCCCGCCATGGAGACCAAAAAAATCGCGCTGCCGGGAAAGGGACAATCATTGCAGTCCTGCGTGCAGACGAACACCGGCCATTTTCAACAGGCCATTAGGCAACGCCATCAGGCTTTTGGTGGAAATTCGCAGCAGATTTCTGACATCCCGAACAGCGCCATGACGGGCTTTTGTCTGCTCTGATCTGCGAAATCTGCGGTTATAATCTCAGGCCTTCTCGTTCATGGGGAAGGAGGGATGAAAAGAGTCGTTTTGCAGCAAGGCATTCCGGCTCACTTTTCACGGTTTCTCGGCTACAATTTTTCCATCGCGCCAGATGTAAATGGGCGTGCCGTGAGCGTGGGCGGTCTTGCGCGCCACGCGGGCAGAGCGGCGCAGAGCACGGCCGACTGCGGCGGCAAAGGATGAGGGGCGTTGCTTCTTCGTTTTCATGGGCCTTGTTCAATGAGACGCGGGGCGTCGCCAGAATTATCGTATACCGCCCAGGCGTCGGCAAGAGGGCGGTAGAGTTTTTGGAAGTTGGTCCAGCCGCGAGTAAAACGCCTGAGCACGTCGCCCCGAGGTACGTTGTGCCCGCCTTGCCGGACCCGGGCGGCGATGCGGCGCAGGGCGAGTTGGGGGGACGGCAGGCGCAGGTAGGTGATCTCGATTTTGTATCCCGCCGCCTGCCATCGCTTGATCCGACGGAGATAGATCAACCCGCTCAAGGTCGTTTCGAATGCAAAGTCCAGGCGGGCGAGGGCGAGACGATCGATCTCGCCCAGGAAAAGTCGGCCTCCCATCAGGGCGGCCAATTCCGGACGTAGCGGGGAGAGGCCGGAAGCGATGAGGTCAGCATTGACGAAACGGACCACGCCGGCGTCCTTGGGCAGGAACTCGCGGGCGAAGGTCGTTTTGCCTGCGCCGTTGGGACCGGCGATAACGATACAACGGGGGGTGTGGACCAATCTGCGATTCATTTATAGCTCACGCTTAGGCGCAGACTATCAGAGGGTTGGCAAGGAGTCGAGGCTGGCCGGGCCTTCAACAGGTGGGCGGTTTCAACACAAAAATGAGCATTTTCTTTCGACTCCAATGATTCTGTCCCGCCATGATTCTGTCATCCCTCATTGTTCCTGCCTCGATATTTCTGATTCATCACTGAGTCATTTTGCGTTTCAGGCCAGCTTGCCGCAGCCGCCGCCTCGTTAAGAAACGAGCGGAAAATCTCGGGGGAGCAATCGTCCAACGTCAGGCTCGGGAATTCATTCGGCATTGTGCTTGGGAGTTGTGAAGTCTTATTTTCAAGTTTGGTAAATCTGCCTAGCCTCTGGCCTTGTGACATTCCTTCCTATTGTAGCCCGTGAACTGCGAGTGGCGGCGCAGCGGCGTGGCACCTGCGGCATCCGTGTGGGCCCGGCTCTGGCCGCTTTGGTAGTCGGTTGTTTCATCACGCTGTTGTCGGCCGCACGGTCGCCACAAACACTCGGATTCACCCAGCGTTGAAATCGAAACGATGGACGATTCTGTTCGTTCGTCTAAAGCCGGCTGCGAGCCGGCGCGCAGGTCGGAGCGGCGGTCCGTGACCTAATGTCACAAAGAATTGAGAGCCGGTTCGAGCCGGCTTTGGCCGGTGGCGCTTGTCCAGAATGGACATTTGAGAATAGCCCGGCGTTTTAACGCCGGGAATGAATTGGAATCGCTCGAGTCCCGAAGGGACGGCTGACGGGCCCGGGTGTGCCTGCGGGACGAAATGGCAGCCGTCCCTTCGGGACTGGTTGTCTTTGGGCGGGAAACCCAGCGTTGAAATTGAAACGCTGGGCTATTCTCGGATATCCCTTCGGGACGATGCTCCGCCGGGCCGAAACCGGGACTGCCAATCCTCGGTGACCCGCCAAATCTTCGTGACATTAGGTTCGTGACCGGCTTTTGCCACAGGAGCTTGTGCAAAGATGCCTTGGCGAGCGGGCGGAAGCTGCGCTTTCCCAGAGGCAATCTTATCCCAAAGCCCGCTGGCGTTACGTCGCAAATGCGGGCGGCTAAACACAGACCCGTTGCAGCGAGATTCTCGAAGGCGTGGGATCAGAAAGCATTGCAATTCCGAATGATGACGGGAATGTCATCTTGGAGAGATTTTTTTCCCAATAAGTCATGGACAACGGAGAAGCGGGCTGTTAATTGTAAACGAATCATATGGCATCACTGCTGACCGCGTCAAGGCGGCTCCTCTGTTTGGGGCTGCTATTGTTTGGGTTTCCACCACTAGCTGGTGCGCAAACTTTGGTTCCCCAAGGCGGGGAGTATTCACTGGGGGCGATGCCTGGTGATCAAGTTTTCCCCAGTGTGAGCCTCAAGCCGAATGGCGGCTACATCGTCTGGGAGGACAACACCATTGATGGCAATGGCCGGGGTATCGCGGCGCTTCGCCTGGACAACAACTTTTCTCCACGCTACGGCGCGTTTCGCATCAATCAAACAACGGTGGGCGATCAGGAAAAGCCGCAGGTGGCCGCGTTCGACAATGGCGGGGCCGCAATTGTCTGGCAAGGACGCAGCCAATCGATTCCTAACATTTACGCGCGCCTCCTAAACGCGAGCGGCACGTTCACGGGAACCAATGATATCCGCGTGAACAGCGCGACCAATTCGGATCAAGCCGAACCTGCCCTCACGGTGATGGCCAATGGCAACGTATTCATAGTTTGGTCGAGCCGGAGTTCTTCGGCGAGCAATTCGTTCATGCAGGACATTCGGGCGCAGATCCTCACGACGAATGGCACAATGGTGGGCACGAATTTTTACATTAATGGCACAAATCTGGCAGCGCCAACCGAGCTCTACAACCAACGCAGTCCCGCCGTCGCCACGCTGGCGAACGGAAACATCGTGGTCGCCTGGGTGAGTGAAAACCAGGGAGTGCCGGGCTACCAATATTCACTCGGCACGAATTGGATTCACATTTACGCGCGGCTCTACAATCCGGCGGGGGTGTCTCTCGGTCCAGAATTTCGTGTTAACACTGCTCTTTATACTCTCTGCGCCAACCCGGCGGTCGCGGGCACAAGCGACGGTGGATTCACGGTCGTATGGAGCCAGAGACTTACCACGCAGAGCCTGGAGAGCTGGGACGTTTATGGGCGCGGGTATGCCGCGGATGGCACTGCCAGCGCAGCAGCGAGGCGAATCAACAGCTACACGCCTGGTGACCAATTTGGTCCCAAGATTTCAGCGGCGGGCGCCAGTCAAATGGTCGTCTGGACGAGCCTGGGCCAGGATGGATCCAGAGAGGGCGTTTTCGGCAAAGTATTTATCCCGAATCTTTCCGGCGGCCAGGAGTTGAGGAATGCCCCGGTGCTGTTATTCGATGATCTCAAAGACGTTCCTTCGCTCCTCACGAAACTCATCAACGGTTCCGATCGCCTGTCGCAGTTCCTTTGGTCGCGGTTTTCTGCCGCTGGCAAGCAATTGCTGACCGATCCCGCCTCAGATTTGGCCCAACAGCAGAGTGCTTTGGTGGTCGAACTGAATACGCTAGTGCAAGGGCCGAGTCTTTATGATGCTGATCGGTTTGCGGGAGTGAATCTGTTCCTGGAAACCAAGTTTTTGCTCGAGCAAAATCCGCAGGGAGATGATTTGGTCCGTCTCAACCGGTTTCTCCTGCAGGATGCCTACCGGGATGAAATAAGGCCCCTCAGGTCTAGCGTCAACACAACCACAATCAGCCGGCAGGTGCATCCCACCATCGCCTCGGATGGGGCCGGACGTTTCCTGGTGGCCTGGTCAAGTTACGGCGCAGACAATGGGTTTGATCTATATGCCCAGCGCTATTCCTCAGACCAGGCGGTGCCGCAGCCGTCCGCTCCGTTTGTGTCCGCGCTTAATCAATATTCGCTTGGGGTGACGTGGCCGCCTCTTTCAGGATTCCCATTGTCCTATTATGAAGTCTATCAGGATGGGAGCGGGACACCGACGGGCACGACCACCAATAACATGTGGGTCGCCAACGGCCTGGCCCCGGGGAGTACTCATTGGTTTCAATGGGCTTTTGTGCTGGTGGGCGGGCAGCGTTCTCCACTTTCAGCACCTGCGACGAACCAGACCTGGGGCATCGACGCCAATGGCAAACTCGGGACTCCTGATGGATTACCGGACGACTGGCAACGGCTCTACTTTGGTTCCAAAACTGGCGACTGGGATGGGCCGAATGTTGATAGCGACGGGGACGGGGCGAGCAATTGGCAGGAATTTTTGGCAGGCACCAACCCGAGAGATCCGAACAGTGTGCTCAAGATGAAACTGGCCCACTCCCCGCAAGGGCAGCGGTTGGGCTGGAATACCGTTGCGGGAGCCGTTTATCAGGTGCAGGTGAGCGCCAACTTTGAAACGTGGAGCAACATCGGACCGCCTCGACTGGCGGCGGGCGCAACAGATTCAATGCTGCTCCCGGCGGCGGAGGGCCGGAGCTATTATCGCGTGGCCCGAGTGCAATGAGACTATTATGAAGCGATTACTAAGAAGAATGTTCCTGCTGCTGGCGCTGGGGTTGCCCCTCATTACGACGGGCTTTTCCTTGCTTGGGCCCTTTAAGAACGGGACAGCCCCCAATGATTGGCAAGGGGCCGGCTTTGGCGGCAGACCCCTCGGCCTGGGCTACTCCCTGCCCGGAGACATCGGAGGCCCGATGTTTCCCCTGGAAGCGTATCGTTGGAATGTGCCTGTCATTACCTACGGGTTTGATGAGTCTTTTATCCGGTATTTCGGACCTGAAGGAATGGCGGCGGTCTCGGCAGCGATTCAAATCTTAAACGATCTGCCCCCGGTTTCGGCCCTGAGCCCGGATTTGCATGAATACCCGACCGACATCAAACAGCAGGCCCACCTAAACTTCGAACTTCAGACGGTGGGGCTTCTGGATCTGAAATCCTTCGCCTTGTCATTGATCCTGGAGGAAATGGGCTTGGCTAAGCCGGAGCGTTTTGTTTGGGGATTGCGCTCCCGCACTACATTTCCGACCACCACCAATTATGCGACAATCAATCTTAATTTTGACCCCCTCACGCTCGTGCCCAGCCGCTATGTCAACGGCGTTCTTTATCATTATTTGATTATCGATGCGATTGGGGTGACGGGGCAGGAGTGGGCCAGCGCGGTCGAGTTTTATCGGCCGGATCCATTCTATTACGCTTATAGCTCCGTGGCCGGAGGGGTGGGGAGCGATGATCTGGAATTTCTCGAGACGCCGCTGAATTCCTTCCAAACTGGTTTTGGCTTCTCGAACTTGGAAGCTGGACAGTATTTCAGCGGTTTGACCCGCGATGACGTAGGAGGCCTGAGATACCTTTACAACCCCAAAAACCTGGTGACGGAGCGGCTGCTCTCCGACGTAACGGGCGGCCGAGTCACAGGAACCGGAACCGGAACCACGGGTTCCCCCTGGACGCCGTTTTTTAGCAATACCAATGTTTTCCTCGCTGCCACGAATGTCATTTTCAACACCAACACGTCGGGCACCAATCTCACAGTGCAAGGCATCAGGCCGGGCATCAACAAAATCCTTTTCCGAAAGGTGGAGTTTGATTCGCTCCTCGGACAGATACTCATTCCGATGACTAACAAGTTCACTGACACCTTCATCACCAATGGCCGGCCCGTGATCCAGGCCGTGCAACGGGCCCCGTCCCAGCCGGACATTTTGTTTTTGGTGCAAGACTTAGGCCTCACCGCGGGCGGTACTCCGCAGTTGACGGCCAGGACTACGACGGCGAGCTGGCAGAATAACGACGCCATCAACGGAGCTTCGTTCCTCGGAGGACCCGGGGTCATCGCGCCGCCGGTGGGCGGGTCGGTGGGCATCTTTTTTTCGGATGTGCTGCCGTTTTACCGCAATTTTGATCCCATTAACCTGGAGGATAGACTGGCAGGCTCAGGTTTCTGGGGTTCATTCGACGGCTCGACCAATGAGCCGGTCATCTATCCGCGCTATTTGAACATCAGCTTGCGGGACCTGAAAAATGTGGCGCTCGCCCCTTAACCTTATGAGTTTCCTGTGTTAACCTCATCTATGAAGCAGCTCCTTATCTCAGCTTGGTTGAGTCTGTCCAGCGTGTTAGCGGCCTCGGCTGCCGACCGCATCTTTATCAACGATGCGGCGATCGTTTCGCCTCCGGACCAAGCGCCGGTCATCGATGCGATCTCCTGGCTCAACCGGGGCCTTTTTAGCATCACTAGTCCAAGCCTTCTGGGCATTCCACTGGCATATGAATCCCAGCATACTCTCTTTTTCACCAATACTGCCGGCGGGGTGATGACCGGGGACCCTGGCTTCCGATTTTTTCAAAATGTTGGCTCGCGACGGCTCTGGATGGATACTTGGACCAATAGCGGGCCCATTACGACAGATCACCTGAATATCTTTGGTTCTGGGTTGGGCATTTTCTCGGTGTTCGATTCGCAGGCAAGCGTGTTAATGGTTCGCTCGACGAACATCGCCAGCACTGGGCCGCTTCGTTCCGGCGCTCACGGTCTCATCCATCTTGAAGGAAAAAACGTCAATCTTAAACGAAACGCGTTGTGGACTGGCTTCACTCCTCAACCCAGCTTTTTTTCTTTCGGAAGCTCCGTCCTCAGTTCCAATTACGTCAATGATTTTGGCGTTCGCGAGGGCTGGTGGGGGCTGGGCACCAACAACACGCTGAACGGACAGGGCGCGGGCATGCGAATCGACAATCTCGGTGGCACACCCCAATTCAGGCTCCCTGATCCTTCGTCGCCCACCCATGAGGTAGTTCGGCTGTTTGGAAATTTTCCCTTCACCTTTCTCGAACGGCTCCCCTTACCCTTGCCGTTCGGTTTCAATCCCAGCAACTATACGGCGGCAGTCCTGACCAACCAACTCCCCGGCTCGGCTACCAACTTCGTGGTCCAAGTGGTATTTTACCCGACCAATTACCCCGATCCGAATTTGACTACCGAAGTGCAATTTCTGCCCGACTTTGTTGGTGAAGCCAACAACGGCGCCAGCATCCCCGTGGTCGCTTTCCATAGCACTGATTTCGACATCGTTGATCAGGTTTTTACCACTGACAGCATTTATCTATCCGATGCGCTGGGCGTGGTTACCAATGCCTTTCTTGCCGTGAACGGCGTCGGCAACAGCCGGCGTCCCAACACTTACCAACTCAGTCACCTCGCGCCGGCGAACTTTGGTTTTTTCGGCTTTCAGACCAACGCCATCTTCACTCCAGCCCTGCTGTGGAGACCTTCTTTTCAGTTTAATGTCGTGACAAATCGCTACGCCGCCTATGATGCCAGCATCGGTACTGTGGCCTCCACAGCCCTGACCAATGGCGGCACGCTAACCAACTTTCCCGGCCGCATCCAGGTCATCGGAGAAGAAGTCAATCTTGAGCAGACCCGCATCCGGGCCGAATCGGCCCTCGTCATCAAAGCCTCCAAGAATCTGACCAGCAATCAATTGGCCAGAGTCGATGCCCCCTGGGTAAATTTTGACGCCACCACGCTGGCGCCGCGAATGATTATTTCCAATCTTGCCCCCGCAACGGTGCGCCGGCTTTCCGGCGACATTGCCGCCTGGTCAGCCACTTGGAAGAATTTTGAGACTAATTCCTCGCCGACGAATGAGTTTTTTTTCCATGTGCTGATCGTCGATGCCAGGTTCACAAACGTGCAACCAGTGGTAGTGAACGAGTTTGCCGCTCATGCGGCCAACCTAATCATTTGTGACAAGCTTAACATCGGAAAGTCGTTTTTGGCTGAAGCGCATGGGCTGGACATCAAGGGAGGGCTTTCCTTGCCCTTGGGCGCAAGTTGGGGCGCGACCAATTTTCTGGGAGTGGTTGATTTCACCAACGAAGGAATCATCAATATTCTCCAACTCGCCAAAGCGGGCACCGACCGTCCTTTCCCTTATGACAATTATATCAACCGGGGCACCAATACGGCCGCCGCTCACTTCATTCGCACTCTTAATTTTGAGAATAGCGGGTCCATCATCGCCAATGCCGGACTCTTGCGATTGGACGCGCTCACCGCCAGCATGATGGGGCCGCCCCTGGTAATTTTTAACGACCCCACGCCGATCGTCACCTTCAATCCGTTCCCACCTTTTGGCTTTGTGACCAACTTTATCAGCATCACTAATTCCTATGGCGCGGTGCTGGAGGGCAACTCGGATGTGCAGATTTTCGCCAGGGATCTAGTGGTTTCCAATTCCTTCCTCCAGGCAGGGATAATTCAGCACGGGAGCTTGATTTTCTCAGTCACAAACAGTTTGGTCGATTCGGGGCAGAGCGGCATCAATCACTGGCTGGGGACCGCCGGGTTTCAAATGCTGACGCTGCCACGCACCAGCGATTTGTTAGCCACTTATCTCACCTCCGTGGCCTCTGGTTTCGGGCAGGACTCCTTCCATACGTGGGCTGCGGAGGACCGGGGGCCGACAGTCGCTGGATACAACAATAATCTGGCGCTTGGAAAATTGACTTTAAATGGAGCCACTAATTCCCTGTTCCACTTTGGCGCGCCCTCGGGCCAAACGGGCAGGGCCCTTTATGTGGATTATCTCGAATTGCTCAACTATGCTACGAATTTCAATTTGGCTTTGGACATCAGCCCGGATATCACCATTTATTTCGCCAATTCCAATCTCAACCCGCTCAAACTTGATAACAGCACGGGCGGACGATTGCATTGGATCAGCGGTTTCACCGGCCCCCTCAGTTCCACCAACATTACTTATCCGGATGGCCGAACTTTTACTTTCAATACCGCTTTGGTAACGAGCAGAGATTTGGATTCGGACGGCGATGGCATCGTCAATGCCGACGATCCCACTCCCCTTCCGGAGCCAAATAGCACGGGATTGCAAATCACGATGACAAAAGGCTATCAGGTTCAGCTTTCCTGGCGCGCCAAGGCGCAATCCACTAGTCGGGTCGAATACGTCTCCGGCCCAGCCGCCAATAATTGGCAGGTTTTAACCAACATTATCAACGGCCCCACCAACGGTACCTTGAAGGCGCTCGATAGTTCACCGGCGGCGGGAAAGAGATTTTACCGGGTACGTGTGAACCCGTAATCACTGAGAAACAAGCTTTGCAATTACAAATGAGAAAATTACGCCGGCCGTTGATCAGCCTCGCTGCATTCGCGCTGCTGTTGGGGTTGGTATTTTTCTGGCGCAGCCATCCCGTCCAAAAAACAGCTTCGCAGACTGTCGAGCTGGCTTCTGTGGGCCGGCAGAATGTTCCTTTGTTGACCCAGCAAACAATGCTGGCTGCGCCGGTTGGCGATCCAGCCCACACGAGCGCTAACGCGCCGACACCAACCAATTCATTCCTGGCCTTTGATTCCTGGGCAGCCGATTATCTTGGCGCGCCTTCGGAAACAGCCAGAGCCGATCTGCTGCGCGAGGGCGAGCATCTTGCTCAAGCCCGGAGGAAAGAGCTGGCCCAGGTCATCCAAAGCGATCCCCAACGCGCCCTTGAATTAGCCGTGTCCTACGGAGTGCGCAAGCGATTGCCCGCCACGATCAAGGAATTACTCGAAGAGCGCGTCAGCGGTCGCGGCGATTTCTCCCTCATCTCCTGCACGCCGCTGCCCGGCCGTGAGAGTGAGGTGCCTCCTGACTTTCGCCGAGTGGCCATCAACCATCGGAAATATGAGGCCTTTGTGTATGGCCGCCGGCTGCAACAGAGATCTCAGTCCGGCATCTCTATCCACGGCGTAGCCGTTGACAAATACCTGGCCGTCTCAGCCGACCCGCTCCGCCTTCTCGAACCAGAGGAGGCATCCGATGTCCTGGCGGCGCAACATAGCAAGCTCCAGCCGGCTTGCGGAGTTTGCGGGGAAAAACCCGCGTTGGATAGCAAACCAACCCTGGCCGAACTGGGAGGGAAAATCATTCATCTTTGCCGACCTTCAGAGGCCGCGGCTTTAAATAAGCAACTCAGCGAAGCTGAGTCGAGGCTGGCTCCGCACGTGCCCACCAGCCGGACCAGGAGTGCCGCGAGTGCGCCGCTGTCGGCGGCTTCGCCTCTGCAAGCCAGCTCCGCCGCGAATTCCGTCCAGGCGGCGGTGAGCGCTGCCTCTGGAAGCACGTTACCTATCTCAGGTCAAAGCCGCTCCCAGGGTCGAAAACGACTTTTGCTTATGCCGGTGTTGTTTGCGGACGATCCCAGACCGCCTTCATCGATCGATGCCATCTATGCGTTGGGTGAATCGAACAACCGGTTTTTCGTGGAGGGTTCCTACGACACCGCTTCTTTCGACACCACCGTCACTCCTTTTTTGAGGCTGCCGGAGAAAAAGATTTATTATGGGGAATTCCTGGATTTTGCGCTGCTGGGGGACGCGGAAACCTTGGCGACGTCGCTAGGATATGACATCTCGTTTTATGATTTCCGTTACGTGTTATTTACCTCGATTGCTGGTGTTACGTTTGGTGGGCGCTCCGATGGATTAGTCGTTGGGGGCGGCGGCGCCATCTCGCACGAGTTGGGGCATAACTTTGGATTGGCCCATGCGAATTTTTGGGACACCCGGGGCAACCGGCCTTTGCCTGTCCAGCCCGCTCCACCCCTCCCTCCCTATCCTTTTGATCAGGACAGTTTGGTTGGGCACGACGACATCAATGCCCCGACCCGCGACGCGCCTGCTGGCAAGAACCCGCCGGATGAAGAGTATGGCGACATATATGACGTGATGGGCAGCGGAGGCGGCCATTTTAGCGCTGCTGCCAAATACCTGCTCAATTGGCTTCCGGACCAATTTACCCGAGTCATTACCCAGAGTGAAACCAACCGCGTCTATGCCTTCGATACGCCCAGCATCACTGCCGGACGGCTCTACGCGTTGCGAATCAGGAAAGATTTTGAGCGGACCTATTGGGCCAGCTATCGTCAGGGTTTTCCGAACAATCCGTGGCTCTCCAGTGGCATCGAATTGACCTGGGAGAACTGGCCGGGCACGGCCGGCAGCGTTCAACTGCTGGACACAACGCCCGGCACTACGGCGGGGAAAAATGACGCCGCGGTGGTGGTTGGGCGCACTTATGCCGATCCACCGGAGGCCCTGTATCTGACGCCCGTAGCCAAGGGGGGCGCTACACCCGGTGAAAAATGGATTGATGTGGTCGTTCAAATTGGACCATTTCCCACCAACGTTCCTCCGGTCCTGACGTTGAGCGCAAGTGAATTAACCGTCACCAACGGCACGACCGTGACGTTCACGGCCACGGCAGACGATCCAAATGGTGATGCGCTGGCGTATTACTGGGATTTTAGCGATCAAACTTTTGGCACGAATTCTCGTGTCAACATCAAGACTTTCTTCAACGACGGACAGTATGTCGTCCGCTGCGAAGCGTCCGACATGAAGGGCGGAGTGGCCAGCGCCTACGTGGTGGTGGTGGTGGGAAACCCAACTACCTTCACCATGAGCGGACAAGTTACGGATCTCAATGGCAATCCCATCCAGGGCGCCCGCGTCCACAATTGCGGTTCGCTCCCGCCCTACGTTCCGCCTGATCCTTACAAGCCCCCCCCGCCGCCGACCAATGGCACTTATCGCTACAGTTACACCGACAGTCAGGGCTATTATACCATTGGCAACATTCCTCCCGGCACTTATACCAATCGGGCTTTTATTTATGGCTATCGCACCGACCCGAGCACTTTTGCCGATCCGACCGTGCTGGATTCGGCAGATGCGCTCAACCTGGATCACATCGCCACTCCGTTGACCAGCCTCATCATCCAGCGCCAGGCCAATGCTTTTGAGGGGGGACCCATCGGCAAATTCAAGATCACTCGCGCAGGCGATACCAACCAGGACTTGCCAGTCCGTTTCGCGCTGAGTGGCACAGCCGTCCAGGGAATTGACTATCAACCTCTGGGATCCATTACCACCAACATCACTTTCACGACCAATGGCTCGGTCGTGATCACGAATACCGTGGTGGCGACCAACGACTTCGGGAGCTTTACCATAAGGGCGGGCAGCTCCTCCACCAATCTCAATGTGGTAGCCATCGAGGACAGCAGCGGGACTGGGCCGAAAACAGTGGAAGTGACCTTGCTCCTGCAAACCAATGATTTTCGGATTTCCACCATGTTGACCAATATCGTCAGCACCAATGCCATGAATACCAACGTGGTCGTGACTAACACCTTCTTTGTTTCTATCACCAACCAGGTGAGCATCCCTGGCTGGGAACTCCTGCCTTCCGGTCCAAGCAACCAATTGACCTGGTTCCAGACTTATCCGACTTATGTCCTCGCAACCGCCGAAGCGGCCGTGACCATTTTTGATAATGATCCGCCGGACAAGCCGACGGTCGCAGTTTTTACACTCGACACCGACTCGATTGAAACCGTTTACGACAGCGCTACGGTCACGTTTGTCCGGTTTGGCGGCTCGGTGGAGTCCAACCTGGTGGTCAACTACAGCTTGAGCGGCACAGCCAGCAATGGCGTGGATTATCAGAAACTATCCGGCTCGATCATAATCCCGGCTGGGCAGCGAGCGGTCAACTTGCCCATCGTGGGCATCCTTGATTTGTTCGTGGAGGGAGATCAAACGGTGGATGTTACGATTGGAGCCAGTCCCCTCTATAGCATCGGCGGAGCCAGGACTGAAATTATCCTCGTCAATGATAATCTGCCACTGATCAGTATCTACTCCACCGATTCCTCGGCTGTCAAAACCGGCGGCAATGGGACGGTGACCCTCGAGCGGGAAGGGGATCTCACCCAGGATTTGCTGGTGAATTATCTGGTCACGGGAACCGCCGTCAGTGGAGTCGATTATCAAGTTTTGAGTGGCTCCACGATCATTCCAGCGGGCCAGATTACTACCACCATTAGCATCAGGCCCATTAACCGCGCCAATCCCGCTCCCTCCACTGTCACGCTCCTGCTTTCCCCCAGCACTACTTATAACATCAGCAGCCTGAACAACAAGGCGACCGTGACCATTCTCGATCAACTGCCAGTCGTTACTATCAGCGGCGGCGCCACGGTGGTTGAAGGAGCCGGGACTCCGGCCCTGTTCACCGTCAGTCGGACTGGCGCCACTAACACTGGTCTATTAGTGAATTTTGAGGTCGGCGGCTCTGCGATCGAGGGGGCCGACTATTCCTCCGTGGGTAGAAGCGTGACCATCCCGGTTGGCTCGGTTAGCGCCACTATTCCTGTTTTACCCATCGGCGACCCTTTTAATGAATACGGCGATATCAGCCTCGACGACACGGTTATCGTGCAGCTTGCGCCCGGGTCCGGATACTCCGTCGGGAGCCCAAGCTCGGCCATCGTGGTTATCGGTAACGACGATCCCTTGGAGCTGCCGGCAGTTGGGTTCCTTCTCAGTCATTCGAGTGGGCGCGAGGACATCGGGGCTGCTCAGTTGGCAGTGAGAATCAGCGCGAATCCGACCAATACCAAATCGCCGGCGCTGATCGATTACAAGGTCGTCACGGGTGGCAGCGCCATTCAAGGGGTAAATTACAGCTTCACCGGGACCGGCACGTTAAGCTTTTTTCACTATACACAGCCGAATCCCCCTCCTCAGTTCCACCAAATCGAGAACAGCGTCCAATTCATCACTATCCCGCTCCTCAACGATGACGCCATCACGGGCAACAAGAGCTTTACCGTCACTCTTTTTACTCATGTGGGGTATATTACCAATTATACCACCAACATGACCATAATTTCGACTAACATCACCGAAGCGCCCACAAATTGTTATGTAGGAGATTATCGCAGCCATACCTTTACCATCATCGATATCGGTGCCGCAGTCGTGGACATCCAGGCAACCACGCCGTTGGCGTATGAGGAAGGGACGCGCCCGGGCGTCTTCACCGTCACTCGCAGCGGCAGCACGAGCAAGCCGCTCACGGTAAATTTCGGCGTCAGCGGAACGGCCGCCAGCGGCAGCGACTATGTTCCCTTCGGCAACTCCGTGACCATTCCCGCCGGCACCAACGCCGCCACCATCACCGTGGTGCCAAACGACGACCCTACCGAGGAACTGGCAGAGACGGTCACTGTGACTCTGCTCGATGGGCCTGGTTTCAGCATCGGAAATGGCCGGGACACAATCATTATTGTGGACAACGATGGAACGATCCAATTTAGCATGGCCAATTACCAGGTTAACGAGGGCGATGGCACTGCGTTGATAGGCGTGCAGCGTTCCGGGGACACTAATCGACTTGTGACGGTTGATTACCTGGTGAACGACGGAACTGCCACCAAGGGCGTTGATTACAGCGCCACCAATGGAAGGCTTACTTTCAATCCCGGCGAGATTCTCCAGACGTTTTCAATCCAGATTATTAACAACAGCCTCGTGCAGCCGACGCGGACGATCAGCCTGGTTCTGACGAATCCCACCGGCGGAGTGCCGCTCGGCGGTCAGAAGACAGCCACTCTTTTCATCCTGGACGATGACACCGCCTTTGTCTTTGCCACCAACAATTTTCGCGTCAATGAAAATGGCGCTAACGCCGTCGTCAACATTAACCGGATTGGCCTCACGAACGCCACCAATACCGTTACGTTCTGGACCACCGACGGCTCCGCTACCAACGCCCTTGATTACCGGGGGGTGACTAACAATTTGATCTTCCTCCCTGGCGACGCCAACAAAACCGTCCTCATTCCGATCATCGACGACGCCCTCCTCGAAGGGAATGAAACCGTGCTCCTTCACTTAACAAATGCCATCGCGGGCAGTCCCCTCGGTGGCAGCAATTCGGCCACGCTAACCATTGTGGATGACGAATGCGCCCTGCAATTCAGTTCCCCCACCTACAGTGTTGAGGAGTACGCAGGTTTCGTCACGCTGGTGGTGCAACGAGTGGGCGGGACCATCAACCCGGTCTCGGTCGATTACCACACCGTGGATGGCACGGCTATCGGCACCGGACCCAACGGCCCTGATTTCCTAGCCGCCTCGGGCACGCTGTTTTTCCGAGGCGACCAATTTCTCCTGGCGACCAATGGCAGCGGCAACTTGCAACTCCAGATTGGGGATACCTCTCAGACGATTCTCGTTCCGATCATTGACAACACGCAGGGAGGAGGAAACAAAACATTCAGTGTCGTTTTGAACAATCCCAAGGGGCCTCCGCCTCCAATTGCTTTCCTGGGCTCGACCACTCTTGGAACTCCGTCCAATGCCGTCGTCACCATCATCGACGACGAAACGCCCGGCAACGTGGATCACCAATTCAATCCGGGGACCGGACCGAACGACCGGGTTTTGGCGTTGGCGCTCCAAGCCGATCTAAGCATCGTTTTTGGCGGCGACTTCACAACGGTGGACGGAATCAGCTTCAATCGCATTGCCCGGCTTCAGCCCAACGGCAACCTGGACCCAAGCTTCAATCCCGGGGCTGGCATCGACGGCACAGTTGATGCCGTGGCCATGCAAGCGGACACCAAGATACTGGTCGGTGGTTCCTTTAGCAGGGTGGACAGTACCAACCGCGCGAATCTGGCGCGGCTCAATGCCGATGGAAATCTTGACCTGAGTTTTGCCCCTGCGGCAGCGCCTAACGGCTTAGTCCGGGCCCTGGCCGTTCAGGCAAACGGCCAGATCCTGGTTGGCGGGGACTTTACGCAGCCACGCAGCCATCTGGCGCGACTGAACCCCGACGGCTCTCTTGATGCGGCGTTTTCTCCGGCGGTTGCTGGCTCAGTCTATACCTTGGGCGTCCAGGCCGATGGCAGGATTGTGCTGGGAGGCGCCTTCACCGGTATCGGCGCGTCAGTCAGCCCCTCGATTGGGCGGTTGAATACGAACGGGACGCTGGACGCGACGTTTAACACTGGTAAAGGACCCAACGGGATCGTGGCTTCATTAGCCCTCCAGTCCGATGGCAGGGTGGTCATCGGCGGCAGGTTCACACAATTCAATGGGACCAATGCAAATTATTTGGCGCGCTTGCTTTCCACCGGGGCCTTGGATCCGGATTTCAGCCCTGGCACGGGCCCGGATGCTCCGGTCAACTCCGTTGCGGTGCACTCCAGCGGGAAAATTCTTTTGGGCGGAGATTTTACGAGTTTCAATGGCGCGAGCCGCAATCGCTTTGCCCGCCTGACCCCGAGTGGTTTTCTGGATAACATATTTAACGTGGGCGCCGGCGCCAATGATTCCGTGCGAGCAATTTTAGTGCAGCCCGATAGCGCGGTAGTGATCGGGGGAGATTTCACCCAGGTGGAGGGCCTGCCTCGGAACCATCTCGCCCGGATACATGGAGACGAGCGGTCGGATCTCACGAGTGTGAGCTTTAGCGCCGCGAGCTATTCGGTTTCCGAAGGAGCAGGCGCCGCCACCATTACCGTGGTGCGCTCGGGCAACACGAATCGGGCCTTCAGCATCTCCTTCTCCACCACCAATGGAACGACTACTCCGTTTGCCGATTATATCCCAACGAATGGGGTGTTGAACTTTGGCAGTGGAGATCTCACCAGGACTTTCAACGTGAAGATTATCGATGACACGCTGATTGAAGATAACGAGACGATCTTTTTATTCCTTACCAATGCTCCAGGAGGGGTTGATTTGAGCGGGATCTCGGCGGCCGTGTTGACCATCGTGGACAATGAGAAATCGATTCGATTTAGCTCAACCAATTACTTTGTCAACGAGGGAGGTTCGAACGCCATCATCACTCTCACTCGACAAGGGCCGCTTATAGGAGCCGTGTCGGTCACCTTCTCAACCACGGATGGCACGGCCATGGCCGGGGCCGATTATCTTGGTATCACCAACGTGGTGAACTTTGCTGATGGGCAGTCTAATCAAACGGTGTTAGTCCCCATTATCGATGATTCGATTACCGAAGGGCCGGAGACGGTGAACCTCATGCTCTCCAATCCGAGCGGAGACGTTCAACTTGGCCTGGCCAGTTCGGTCCTGGTTATTATCGACAATGAACCTGGTCCCGGAGGGGTGGAGCCTGGTTTTGCTACAGGGGCGGGAGCGAATAATTTCGTGAGGTCTCTGGCCTTGCAGCGGGACGGGCGGATTTTGGCAGGAGGCGGATTTACCAGCTTCGATAATGTGCCGCGCAATTACGTTGCCCGCTTAAATGCCAACGGTGCTCTCGATCTGACTTTTGATCCTGGCACAGGCGCGGATGCTTCGGTGGCCTCGGTGGCTTCGCTGCCGGATGGCAGAGCCGTGTTGGGAGGCGCATTTACCACTATCAATGGGACAGGCTACAACCGTTTGGGACGCTTGCTGGCCAATGGAGCGCCGGACCCATCATTCAATCAGGTGGCTGGGTTTAATGCCTCTGTTAATGTGGTGGCCCTTCAGGCCGATGGCCGGGTCCTGGCTGGGGGTGGATTCAGTGTGCCGGCCCATGACATCACCGAGTTGTTACCGGCGGGGAGCATCGATTTCAGCTTCAATCCGGGCAACGGATTCGATGGTCCAGTCCATTGCGCCCTTATCCAAACCAATGGACAAATCCTCTTGGGGGGCGCCTTCGGGTCGGTGAATGGATTCCCCTGCACCCGCGTGGCCCGATTGAACGCGAATGGAAGTGTTGATTCGGATTTTGTTACGACGGCGCTAACCAATGGCTCGGTGTATGCCATGGCCTTGCAGTCGGATGGCAAAATCGTCATCGGGGGCGATTTTTATACGACCAGCAACACCAACCGTGTGGGGCTCGCCCGCTTGAATGCAGACGGGTCCCTGGATGCCACGTTTGATCCGGGTAGCGGGGCTAATGCCGCCGTGTTCGCGGTGGCGGTGTTGCCCAGTGGCAAAATCATCGTGGGCGGGAGTTTCACCACATTCAATAACGTCAACCGCAACCGATTGGTCCGGTTGCGCCAGAACGGGTCGGTTGACACTGCCTTCGATCCTGGCACGGGACCAAATAACACGGTCTTTGCGGTGATCGTTCTGCCTGATAGCAACCTTCTTATTGGTGGCGCCTTCAATCTGGTGAATGGCCTCACCAGAAACGGAGTAGCGCGAATCAAATCAGATGATCTGGACCCAGCTTTCCTCTCGATAGCTCTTTCTCCGGGAAACCCGGTGCAAATGACGCTCAGAAGTCAAAATGGCTCGGTTTACGTTCTCGAGGCCAGCCAGGACTTGATTAACTGGGTTCCGATTCGCACCAATACCGCGAGCGGTCCGACGTTGGTCCTGAGCGATCCAGCGCCTAATCCAGGAGCCAAGCGCTTTTATCGGGCGCGCGAGTTGTGATGAGGGCCGCAAGTTTTTGCGGAAAGGCCTGAGGGTATCGCAGGCCACGGAAAAAATTAGAAAAATATGATGAGCATTATTCAAGAAAGGCCTGGGCGACCCAGTTTCGAGGCCGTCGCCTCCCGCCCTTCATTTGAGGATAAAATGAAACCAACCAGAGCGTTGGGCTTCAGATGGCCCCTTCTGCTGGCAGTGCTGGCGCTCTGGACTTCTTTGGCCGCCCAGGCGCAGCCTGTCGAAGGCCAGCGTGGCGCGGTCTCCGGCCGCGCGGTTATCAATATGCAAGGCATGTCTCTGTTGGAGAGGCAGCACAATCTCGCCTGGACGAATCGGCCAGTGAGGGCCTTAGGCGCTCCCATGCCTCGGGCCTATCTAATCGCCCAAACGCAAAACGTTCAGGCCGCGCAAAGCCTGGCGCCCCAAGCTATCAGCGGTAGTCCTTCTAGCCCCAAAAGCGCTGGGCCGAAGGCCGCCGCTTCGCCATCGCCTGCGGCTCCATTGGCGGCTCTTTCGCCCTCTCCGGCGACAAGTTTTCAAGCGCAGGATGATGACAACAGGTTTATTCCACCGGATGTGGGAGGCGCAGTGGGACCCAACCATGTCATGAGCGTCCACAACAACAACGTGCGGGTTCAGGATCGAACTGGAAACATTTTATCGACCGTCACGCTCGACTCTTTCTGGCTGGCTGTGACTGGGCCAGGGGTTTTTGATCCGCACGTCGTTTACGATCCGTTTAACGACCGGTGGATTTTTTCGGCGGCCAGCGGCAGCTTCACCGATCAATCTTCAGTGCTTCTGGGCGTTTCGCAAAGCAGCGATCCTCTGGGTAATTGGAATCTTTACCGCGTCGATGCCGATCCGGGCAACTTGGCCTGGGCGGATTACGATACGGTGGGGTTCAACAAGGACTGGATTGTGGTGACCGTGAATATGTTCGCCATTGGCCTGCTCGACCAGTTCATTCACCCCTATTTTGGCGCGAACATGTATGTCTTTAGCAAGACCAACCTGTATGCGAAGGGAGACGGCGCATTCACCCTTTTCCAGGATACCAGCCTCAAAGGCTTTACCATGGTTCCTGCTGTCACATATGATAACGAGCTCTCAACCATGTATCTGGTCCAAGTGGACGACCTGATAGGTGCCCTTCTGACACCCCTCTTCACAGGAGGGCTTCCGACCGCTGTTAGCCGGCTGCAAATCAGCGCCATCACCGGGCCGGTCGGGTCGGAGGTGCTGGATTTGGCTCACGCCTTTACGCCATTAACCAATGCCTGGTTGCCGAGCGACATATTTTTTAACTTTACCGGCTCCGGACCCCAACTCGGGAATTTCTTTGGGATTGATGTGGACGATACGCGCATCCAGAATGTCGTTTATCGCAACGGGTCTCTCTGGACCACTCATACAATTTTCGAGCCAGTTGACTTATTCACCTCGACTGTGCCTTACCACTCCGCCGTCCAGTGGTGGCAATTAAGTCCGGAGGGAGATGTTCAACAGCACGGGCGGCTTGAAGATCCCGCCGGCGCGGCTTTTTATGGCTATCCCAGCATCGCGGTCAATCGGTGCAGTGACGTGATGCTTGGGTATAACAAGTTTTCCCCTTTCCAATATGCCAGCGCCTACTATTCGTTTCGCCTCGGCACGGATGTTACCAACACCCTGCAATCGGAAGTGCTGTTGAAGGCAGGGGAAGGCCCTTACTTCAAAACCTTTGGCACGTTCGATAATCGATGGGGCGATTATAGCAGCACGGTGGTGGATCCGGTAAACGACATCGACATGTGGACCTTGCAGGAATACGCCGCGCGGCCGGCAACCAATGTTTTTGGAACCAATTTTTTCACAGATACGGGGCGATGGGCCACATGGTGGGGACGCATCGATGTAGTGGGCGCGAATGCAAACCAAATTTCGTTCTCTGCCAGCGCTTACACCGTGAATGAAGCGACGCCCGGTTTTGTGACCGTCACGGTGGGCAACACCGGTGGGAACCCAGGCTCGGTAGATTACTCAACGAGCGATGGCACAGCCTTGGCCGGAACCGACTACGAGCCGGCTCAGGGCACTTTGGTATTTGGAGCAGGCCAGACTTCCACGAATTTCTCGTTCCGCATTTACGATAACGCCGTCCCGAATCCCAACAAGACCATCAACCTGACTCTATCCAACCCGCTGGGGGGCGCGATTCTGGGCTGCTTGAGCAATGCCGTCGTGACCATTATCGACGATGAAACCTTGAACCAGCCCAACATCGCCGGAGAGTTTGTTTTCAGCACCTACTTGAACTACGGCATCCCTTACATCGTTACGGAGAATGAAACGATTCCCAGCCCCTTCTGCGGTTTCACGACCGCCTCGGTGGTATTGCCGAATCGGAACGCATTGGGCGCCATCATTACGGTGGTGCGAACTAACGGCAGCACCGGGAAAGTGCTGGTGGATTTTTCCACCGAGCCTAGCGGCAGCGCCATTCCCTCGCAGGATTATTACCCTACCAATGGCACTTTGGTTTTTGACGATTATCAAATGAGCGCGAACTTTATCGTGCCGGTGGCATCCTCCTCCCTCTCATTCTTTAGTTCGTTTTCCGGGATTATTCCCCCGGTTTGGGTTCGAGTGGTATTGAGCAATCCCCGCCCCGCGCCCGAGGAAGAAGCCCAAAACCCTGGCTTGCTTCACCCCAAGCTGGGCAACGGAAGCGAATCGGGCCTGGTGATTCTACCCATCAATTTCGGATTCCTGGCAAGCCCCACTGCCACCATGCTTTCAAGCTGGTTCAATATCGAGCGAGTCAATTATCGAACCGACGAATATTCGACCGCCGGCACCAATGGCGGTCTCAAGACGCTTGATATTGACATAACCCTCTTCCCCAATGGCGGACCCGGGAACATCGGGGTCGAGGTCAGCAGCCTGGGAGGGAATTACGTTTACAATGTCGCGCCGTATCCGTTATCAAACCGTAATCCCGATCCGAGTGTGAAGGTGACCCTCAATGCCGGGTCAGACCAGGCAGAGGCCTTCGAGCTACAGAATCCAGCGGTGCCCTTTAGCCAAAATCAGGTTTGGCCCAATTCAATTTTTACGGATCCCGCTCTCACTACGATCACCAATTACTCCGATTATTTGCCCACGCGGGTCAATGCCTCTTTCGGGCAGGGTCAATGCCGCACCACCGTCACGGTCGTCATCACCAACGATAATACGGTGGAATTCAATGAAGACTTTCTCATCAGCCTCATTCCTCCAGCCAGTCCGAATTTTGTAGGGCTGAACCCTTTCACGACCGTCACCATTTTGTACGACGATCCCCCTGCCGGGGCATTGGATAGAGAGTGGAATCCCGACAATGCCAGCCATACTTTCCCAGCGTTCAATACCCTCCCCGGCGCGGATGGCGTCGTCAGCGCCGTGGCCGTTCAGGACGATGGCAAGACGGTGCTCGGCGGAGATTTCGGCCACATTAACAGCCAGTTCTACAGCCATATCGGGCGGATGAACGTGGATGGTTCGGTGGACACGACCTTCCGAGCCGGGAGCGGCGCAGATGCGTTTGTCTCCTCGATTGTGATCTATCCCGCGAGCAGCACGAATGCGGGCAAAATCTTAATCGCCGGTGGATTTACCTCCTATAACGGCGTGCCGCGGAACGGCATCGCTCGGTTGCTTCCAGATGGCTCACTCGATCCCACTTTCAACCCGGGCAATGGGGCCAATGGTTCCGTGCGAGCGATGGTCTTGCAGGCTGACGGAGGCATAGTAGTTGCCGGCGATTTTACGTTCTTTAACGATATGGCTCGCTCCGGTTTCGCTCGGCTCAACCCTGATGGATCTGTCGATCTGCTCTTCGATGCTGGCGATGGCGTGGATGGAATCGTCTTCGCCCTGGCCTTGCAACCGGATGGTTTCGGCGGAGAAAAGATCTTAGTGGCCGGAGATTTCCTCAACTTGACCGGCTTTTTCCGCGGCGGAATCGCGAGGCTTAATGGAGATGGCTCGGCGGACTTGACGTTTGATCCCGGGGCCGGCGCGGATGGAGTTGTCTATACGGTGGCGGTCCAGCCCGATCGAGGTGTCTTGATCGCGGGGGACTTCACCAAACTCGACGCTTTTCCTCGCGCGCGCATGGCTCGGCTTTCCCCGGATGGCGCCTTGGACCTCAGCTTTGACCCGGGCACGGGTCCCAATGGCGCGGTCTTTTCATTGACCTTGCAGCCGGACGGCAAGTCGCTGATCGGCGGACCTTTCACGAGTTACAATGACACTCGCCGGATTGGTTTGGCGCGGTTGCGCGGTGATGGTTCGCTTGACACCACGTTCCTGGATACCGCCTATAACCAATTCGCCGGCTTAGTTAATGATTTCAGCTTCCAGCCTCCGAATTTCGTCAATTCCATCGCCTTGCAAGCGGATGGAGGGGTAATTATTGGAGGCTCCTTCACTACGGTGGGAGGCAACGCCTCCACCAATGCTCCAACGCCTAACAGCCATACCGTCTTTACGCGGGCCGATAAACGCACCCGCAACAACATCGCCCGCCTGCTGGGAGGCGCGACTCCCGGTCCTGGAAATGCCATCTTCGATACCTCGAACTATTTCGTCGATGAAAACGCCGGGACCGCGTTCATTAAAGTAGATCGGATCGATGGTCGTTTGGGGACGTTGAGCGCCGTCTTTTCTCCCAGCAACCACCTGGCCACCGCTGGTTTGGATTATCGCTCCAACAATGTGCCAGCCGTTTGGCCAGAGGCTTTTTACATGACCAATTTGTTCTCGGGTTTTCCCACCAATTTCGCTCCCGAAAGCGTCGGGCTGATTTCCCCACAATATATTCAGTTGCCCATCCTCAATGACCATCAGCAGGCCGGTGACAAAACGGTGGATCTGAGGTTTACCAAGCCCGGTGGCAGCCTTACTCTGGGAGGGGAAATGATTCCGCTGGGCGGAGCGTATGGAGGCCGATCCTTCGCCACCTTGACGATTGCCGACAGCGATGTGAACCACGGCATCTTTAACTTCAGCGCTTTGCAATACGCCACCAATGAAAATGCTGGCCAAGCCATAATCACGGTCACCCGCACCAATGGTTCGGTGGGACAGGTCTCGGTCGATTATCTGACCCGCGATTCCTCCACTTCTCCTATCGCGACTGCCGGGGTGGACTACACTCCCGTTCGTGGAAAACTTACCTTCCTTTCGGGCCAAACCACCCGGTCATTTACTGTCCCCATCATCGACGACACCGCGGTGGAGTTTGACGAGAACATTGGGCTGGTCCTAACGAATGCCACCGGGGGGGCTAAGTTACCGGGGGGGGCGCCGAACTCGATAGCGACCGCAACACTGACGATTGTGGACAACGACTTTCCTCCGGGTCGAATCAACTTCAGCGCCCCCGTCTATGATACGAATAGCGAAAGCGATGGTTTTGCAACGATTACTGTCACCCGTTCCGGTGGCAGTGTCGGCCTGGTGTCAGTGCAATTCCAAACCTCTGATGGCACGGCCATAACTCCTTCCGATTACGCCAGCACTAGCGGAGTCCTTAGTTGGAATGACGGCAACAGCGTTCCCAAAACATTCCGGGTCCCGCTCGTGCAAGACGGAATCGTGGAAGGGCCGGAAACCGTCAACTTAAGGCTGTTGGCTCCCAGGGTCGGGGGCGTTTCCAACCCGGGCTTGCTCGGCGCCCGAACCAACGCGACCCTGATTATTCAAGATTCTGATTCTTACGGCGCTATCTCATTTAGCCAGCCATTCTATCAGGCTGATGAAAACGCCGGCTTCATCACCATTACTATAGTGCGTCGGGGAGGAATTGCCGGGGTCGGCTCGGTGAATTTCGCAGCCACGCCTAACACTGCTGTTCCCGGCTTGGATTTCGTGGCCACTAACGGAGTTGTGACCTTCCAGCCCGGGGAAATCAGCAAGTCTATTGACCTCGTGATCCCGGACGACACGATTGCCGACGGGAACAAGACCGTTGATTTGAGTTTGAGTAATCCCAGCAACGTGTCCCTCGGCGTGCCTAACCGGGTTACCCTCACGATTATCGACAATGAGTCTTTCAATGAGCCAGCCGGAACGGCGGATGTCACCTTCCGCGATCCGTTGGTGGATGGCCCGGTCTATTCCATTAGCCTGCAAAAGACCAATAGTCTGACGGACGGCCGTTTAGTGATAGCGGGAGACTTTACCACGATCAATCACGTGGTTCGAAATCGTCTGGCGCGCTTGCTCGGAAATGGACTGTTGGATCCGACTTTCGATCCAGGAAGCGCGGCCAACGGCTCGATTCGTACCACCGCTGTGCAGAGCGATGGCCGGCTGATGATTGGCGGGTTTTTTACGCAGGTTGCCAATACCAATCGCAACTTCATCGCTCGCTTGGCGGTGGATGGCTCCCTGGACGCCTCCTTCAATCCCGGGTCGGGTGCGGACAATCCAGTGTTTGCTCTGCTTCTCCAACCTGATGATAAAATCCTGGTGGGCGGCGCCTTCAGTAAATTTAACAGCGCCACCCATCCCGGCATCGTGCGGTTGAACACCAATGGTTCTGTGGACTTAAGCTTCAACGCCGGTTCCGGCGCTAACGACGTCGTCTATGCCATTGCCCTCCAAAGCGATGGTAAAATACTCATCGGTGGAGAATTTACACAAATCAACGGGTTGCCCTTCAATCACCTCGCCCGATTGAACCCGAATGGTTCGGTGGACCCTGCCTTCAACAATCTCGGAGCAGGCATGGACGCAGGGGTGAAGACCATTCTTGTCCAGCCGGACGGCAAATTTGTGGTGGGAGGCTCCTTTACTGCGGTCAATGGCGTTAGCCAAAACTACCTGGCGCGCCTGAATCAGGATGGCAGTTTAGACACTCAATTCATGCAGGGGCTGGCCGGCGCCGACAACATTGTTTATTCGGTGGCCGCCCAGGTTGATGGCAAATTAATCGTGGCGGGGGACTTCGCCCATTTCAACGGGGTCACCCGCGGCCGCCTCACACGTCTGCTTCCCGATGGCACGACGGATGGCACCATCAATTTCGGCGCCGGCGCCGATGCCTTCGTTAGCGCCTTGGTTATCCAGCCCGACCGCAAGCTCGTCATTGGTGGCGGATTCACCAAATACGACGAACAAACACATAACCACATCGCGCGCATTTATGGCGGCTCGATTGCCGGACAAGGGAGTCTGAGCTTCACCCGTGGCGAGTTCGAGGTGAGCGAAAGCGGGACCAATGCAATTATCAATGTGCGGCGTCTGGGTGGCACGACCGGTTTGGTGGGCGTGGATTTTGCCACCAGCGACGGCACCGCCCTAAACGGCCAGGATTATGTGGCCGCGAGTGGCACCTTGAGTTTTCCCACCGGTGAAACAATCCAAAGCTTCGTCGTTCCCATTATTGATAACTCGGTCACGAACGACGATCGCTTCCTGAACCTGACCCTGAGCGGCTTTACCGGCGGCGCCGCCATCGGACCGCAACCTATTGCCACGTTGCTCATTCGGAATGACGAGAGCGCCATTGGCTTTACCTCCGAGGCTTTCAGCGTCAATGAAAATGACGGCAGCCGCAACGCCACCATCACCTTCCGACGGAGTTTCGCCACCAACAATACCGTGTCAGCCAGTTTTAGCACGATCCTCGGCGGCACGGCCGCGCCCTACCTGAAATACATCCCCACTAACAGCACCGTGATCTTTCGTCCGGGAGAGGTTTTGAAAATTGCCACGGTTCGCATCATTAACGAAACCAATTCTGAGGGCAACCAAACTGTATTTCTGGTGCTGAGCAATGCCGTGAGCAATCCTAACACCGCCACCTTCATCGATTCCCCGACGGCCACTTTGACCATCGTGGATGATGATTTCGGCCCTGGGGCCATTTCTTTCAGTGCTCCCGCCTACAGCGTGTTGGAGAATGCCTCCAATGCCGCCATTACTCTTCTGCGCAATGGCGGCAGCCTGGGAATCGTCTCCGTCCGATTTGCGACGGGCGGCGGCACCGCCATTCCAGGCTTGGATTATACCCCTCGGAGTGGCATCATCACGTTTGCGCAGGGGCAAACCAACCAAACGATCCTTATTCCCATTCTCGACGACCATTTAGTCGAGGGAGCGGACAGTTTCCGGGTGACAATTTCTAATCCTACCGGCGGCGCCGTCATCACGGGACCATCCTCAGTATCGGTTCTTATCATCGACAATGAGGTTGGTCCAGGCAGCTTGGATTCGGCTTTCGATCCGGGCGCAGGGCCGGATAATCTGGTCCATTCGGTGGCGACTCAGCCGGATGGGAAGATTATAATCGGGGGTGCCTTTACCAATGTCAACGGACTCACCAGGAGCTTTGTGGCGCGTCTGGCAACGAATGGGACAGTGGATCTGACTTTTAATCCTTTGGCCGGACCCAATGGATTTGTCTCCTCTGTCGGCGTGAATGAATCCGGCAAAGTCATCGTTGGAGGGGTGTTCAGCTCAGTTAACGGACTGAATCGCAACCACGTTGCCCAATTTTTACCCAACGGCGGACTGGATCCCTTCTTCAATCAACCCAACGCATTGAATGCGGCCGTTTTTTCAGTGCTGCCGCGCAGCAATGAGAAGGTCATCGTGGGAGGCGGTTTCAGTTTGCCCATCCCGGGAGTTACCCGTTTGCGGGCCGATGGTTCGAGTGATGTGACCTTCTTCGCCGGGGCAGGCTTAAATGGCGCGGTGCATTCTTTAGCGGCGCACGCCAATGGCAAACTGATTGTAGGGGGAGAGTTTACAACTGTGGATGAGGTCAGCCGCAGTCATGTGGTTCTACTCCAGGCGGACGGCACGCTCGACGATAGTTTCATGCCTCCGGACTTGAACGGCACCGTCTTTGCCGTCGAAGTGCAACTGGATGGCAAAGTTCTGATCGGAGGCAGCTTTACCAATATTGGAGGTTTGCATCGAACTAATATCGCCCGGCTGAATACGGACGGTTCTCTCGACACAAATTTTGCCGCCAAAATCGGAGCCAATGCTTCCGTTTATGGCCTGGCCCTGCAGACAGACGGGAAGATTCTTTTAGGTGGTGATTTTACTCGCGTGAATGGCACTAACCGGAATCATATTGCCCGGCTCAATGCGGATGGCTCGCTCGATACTTCCTTCGACCCCGGCACCGGCGCCAATGGGACGGTTTATTCGATTGCCCTTGCCTGCGATGGGAAGATTATGATTGGGGGTGGCTTCACCCTCGTCAGCGGCGCGCCTCGCCGCGGCATCGCCCGGCTGAATGGCGACAAGCCAGCCCTACGGACCCGGACGTGGATGGGGTATCAGGGCGGACAATTTAGTTTATTCTCCAGCAGCCAGGCTGGTTGCCGCTATGCCTTGGAGGCGAGTACCACCTTGGGGAATGGCGCCTGGATTCCTTTGCGGACCAACATGGCCCTGGGGAGCTCAATCAGCTTCACCGACACCAATGCGCCCCCGTTCGGCCAGAGGTTTTATCGTGTTCGGCAGGTGGTCCCCTGATGTGGCAGCGCAGGATGATGATTGATGATGAACAACAGAGCAGCACCTAAGTAAAAGTTAATATGCAAGAGTATCGAAATCGCGGTCATAAAGCGTTGGATATTTGGAATCAGGTTGCGGCCAGGAGCGTGCTTCGCTTCCAAACTTTATGCTCCATCCTCCATCCTCCATCCTCCATCTTCCCGCTCCTATTGGCTCTACTAGCCTCCGTAGCCGCCATGCCAGTCCTGGCCCAACCCACTAACGATAATTTTTCTAATGCGCGAGTTATCGCGGGATCCGTGGGTTCAACCTCTGGGAGCACGGTAGGCGCGACGCTGGAGCCGAATGAACCCTCGCATGATCCCTTTTCCTTTGGCGGCCATTCCGTCTGGTTTCGGTGGACAGCTCCCAATAGCGGTCTTGCCACTTTCGATACGCTGGGGAGTTCTTTTGACACCGTCCTGGCCGCCTATAGTGGCACCAGTCTTGGCAACTTGGTCCAATTGGCCTCTGACGATGACATTTTTTCCCCATTTTTTGCCCTCCAAAGCCGCATCGTTTTTTCAGCAAATGCGGGGACCGACTACTACATCGCGATTGATGGATGGGATGGCGCTTTTGGAAACTACGTGCTGAGCTGGAATTCCCCGACCAATGCTCCGCCACCGCCTACTCCCGCCACAAACCAATTCCAGTTTTCTTCGACCGCCTATCGAGTGAACGAGAACACTCCGGGATTCATCCTCATCACGGTCGTGTACAGCGGCGGCGCCGCCAACCCGGTGACCGTTGACTACGCAACAGCAGACGGCACGGCCCTTGCCGGTCCGGATTACATCGCCAGCAACGGCACTCTCTCTTTTGACGTGGGTGAAACCAATAAGACCTTTACTGTCCAAATCTTGGATAATGCAAACCTTACAGGGGACAAAACCTTCACCGTAAATCTGTCAAACCCCACAGGAGGGGCCACGATCGGCATTAGCAATGCCGTCGTCACCATTGTCGATGACGAAAACTCGCCTATCGTGAGCACGGCCGGGCAATTCGAGTTTAGCGCCGTAAATTACCGAGTAACGGAAAACGAGAGCTTCCCGGCGCCTTTCGGCAACGTTGGCGCCGCCGTCAACCTACGAAACATCCGAGGAGTTCTGGTTACAGTAAACCGGAAGCAGGGCCGCACGGGCCGTGTCCTGGTTGATTACAGCACCAGCGACGGCACAGCGCTGGCCGGCATCGATTATTTGCCAGTCACCAATACCCTGATTTTTGATGACTTCCAGACGAGCACAAACTTCGTAGTGCCAATCGTGCAGGGCGGGTTTTTTGGCACGAATAGTTTTACCAATTTTTTTAACAGCAAATTCTTTAATGTCTTGTTGTTTAATCCCCGTCCGGCTCCCGAGGAAGAATTGAACAATCCTGGATTCATTGTCCCTACTTTGGGGCTCGTGACCAATGCCACGGCATCCATAGTCGCGATCAACAACCTTCCCTTGTTCGACATCGAGAGGGCCAACTACCGTGCGGATGAGTTTACCTGGTTCGGTGGCTCCATTTTTGGAAGCGGGACGGTGACGATTGAGGTTATTTATCCGCCAGGTGGTCCAGTTTCCGTCGGGATCAGGACCCCCCCAGCCAGTTCGGTTCCGCATTATTTATGGGGTACGCCTCCTTTCTGGTCGCCGATGATGGCAGGGTCTGATTACGCTGACGATACCACCACCATCTTCCCTAATCCTGTTTATACCGACGGCTCGTCCAATATTCTCAACGAGGCTGATTATGTTCCGGTTGATACCATTTTGAATTTTGGGCAGGGCCAGACGCGCGCGCTTTTGACTCTGACAATTAACAACAATTCAGCCGTGGAATTTAATGAAGATATCCTGGTCGAGATATATAGGCTAAATGGCCAGCCTGGAGTCGGCCCTCAGAATTTCTCCACCGCGACCATTCTGTGTAACGATCAACCGTCAGGAGCGTTAGACCGGGAATGGAATCCAGACCTGATAGCGTCCACCTCGCCTCCTTTTAACTACACCCCCGGGGCCAATAATGTCGTCAATGCGGTGGCGGTGCAGGCAGATTTAAAGACAATCCTTGGAGGCGACTTCACCGCCTATAACTCGACGCCGCGCAACCGTGTGGCCCGGCTGCATGTCAATGGCGCCCTGGATGCGACCTTTAATCCGGGCACTGGCGCCGATGGATTCGTGAGCGCCGTCGCTGTTTACCCCACTTATACCACCAATGCGGCTAACTTGGATAAAATCCTCATCGGAGGCGGATTTACTTCCTATAATGGGGAGCAGCGCAACGGGATTGCCCGCTTGAATAGCGACGGCAGCCTCGATGCCACCTTCCAGCCGGGCGTTGGAGCAGACGGGCCTGTCCGATCCCTGGCTGTCCAGAATGACGGCAAAATCCTGATCGCAGGAGAATTTACTCAGTTTAACGGAATCGATCGCAATGGGGTGGTCCGCCTCAATGAAGATGGCAGCCTCGACTTGAATTTTGATCCCGGCGCCGGGGCCGATGGCACGGTCTGGTCAGTCGTGGTTCGAGACACCCCTCAGACCATCTTCTCCCCCCGACAAGCTTCCGGCACCGAATTGCAGGATAATAATGCGATTGAAACTGGCGCCAACCAGGGTGTCATCACGGTGAGCTACGATTTCTTGCAAGTCCCCGATGACATTCGGATTTATTATGACGGCGTCAGGCTTTTCGATCTGTTTACTAATGGTATCGGACAGATTAACATCCCTTATGGGCCGGGGACGGGGACAGTCGTCACCGTCATCATGAATGAAGGCAACGGCATCCCTGGCACGCTCTGGTCCTATACCGCCAGCATTCTTCCGGTGGCCAAAGACCGGAAGATTTTCATCGGCGGAGACTTCATCAATTTCGATGGTACCTATCGGGGCGGCGTTGCCCGGCTGACCGATCATGGATCATTGGATACCGACTTTGATCCCGGTGGCGGCGCCGATAACTCCGTGCGTTCAGTCGCCATCCAGGCAGATGGACGGTTGCTCATTGCTGGGGCCTTCAACATCATTGATTTCCACCTCCGGAACTCCATCGCGCGCCTGAACAGCGACGGGAAGCTGGATGTCACATACGATCCGGGGGACGGCGCTAACAATACGATTTTCAGTGTCTCGTTGCAGCCGGACGGGAAGGCCCTCATCGGCGGCGTTTTCACCAGCTATAATCAGACCCGGCGTTTGGGATTGGCGCGATTGTTGGCCAACGGCCTCCTGGACACCAGTTTCCTGGATACCGCCTACAATCAGTTCGCCGGCTTGATCAATCCCTTTTATTTTCAGCCCCCCAATTTTGTCAACGCGGTCGTAACCTACGCCAGTTTTAACACGAACATCACCGTCACCCAGGTCGTGACGAACAATACCACCAACATCTTCATCAATACGACGTTGACAAGGCAGGATTATGTCCTGATTGGAGGCTCTTTTACCAATCTGGGCGGCAATTTCTCGATCGACATTAACGGAAATAACTCCCGGCCTACTCCTGTTTGGACTCGCCAGGATAAGCGCGCCCGCTACAATGTGGCGCGCCTGATCGGCGGTTCTACCCCGGGCCCCGGCAATGTGGAGTTCGCCTTCCCGGCCTACAGCATAGACAACAACAATCCTCTCCTATCCGTCACCCTGCAACGTCTTGATGGCCGTTTAGGCACCGTGAAGGCTGACCTCGCAACCAGCAATCTGGTGGCCGAGGCGAACGCCGATTTTAGTTTTACGAAGAGCACCAAGGTTTGGCCGGAATGGGCTTACGTTGCCCCCAGAAGCGTGGGATATGTTGGCTTTACCTACTTCGCGATTCCCATCATGAACGATACCCTCCTGGAGGGCAACGAGATCTTTAATCTGGGTTTGTTCAATCCGGAGGGCGAAATTACCCTGGGCGGAGAATTCATTCCACTCGGGGGCGCCAGAGGCCATTCCTTTGCGCCGGTTACGGTGGTGGATGACAACGTCAATCGTGGTGTGTTCACCTTTAGCGCGGCTGGCTATGCGACCAACGAAAACGCCACCAATCTTATCGTGACGGTCATCCGCACCAATGGTAACAACGGGCCGGTCACAGTCGATTATTTCACGCGCGATGGGACTGCCCAAGCCGGCCTCCGCTACATTGCCAAGTCAGGGACTCTCAGCTTCGGGACCGGAGTGACCAACCAAACCATCCTGATCAAGCTCATCAACGACAACATCGTTGAATTTGATGAGACGTTCCTGGTCGTTCTGACCAATGCCACCGGCGGAGCCAAGATTCCCGGAGGGACGGCTGGGTCAACGATTTCTACCACCGCTACCATCATTGATGATGACTTCTCTGCCGGACGGTTAAATTTTAGCGCGCCAAGTTATTCGACCAACGAGGGAGCCGGTATTGCCAGGATTGTCGTCACCAGAACTGGTGGCAACCGCGGGGCCATCTCCGTAAAAGTGGCTGCAACCAACGGGACGGCGCTCGCCGGGGTCAACTTTGTGGCGGTGACTAACACTTTGGTTTGGGCCAGTGGCGAGACGACTCCAAAAATCTTCAATGTCCCGCTGATCGACGACAATTTGGTGGAGGGACTGCTCACGGTCAACCTTCGGCTCTTCAACGCCTCCACCAACGGCGCCATCGGTGGACGAGCCACCGCCATTTTGAACATCCAGGACAACGATGCTTATGGAACCGTGGCTTTCAGCCAAGCAAACTATGAGGGGAACGAAAACGGCACCAATGTCAACATTACGGTCGTCCGGTCGGGCGGCATTGCTGGCTCGGGATCGGTTGATTACTTGATCCTGGACGGGACGGCGGTAAATGGAGTGAATTACTCTGCGACCAACGGTACCCTCACGTTTCTTCCCGGCGAAACCAGCAAAACCATCGCCGTTGGTCTCATTGACAATTCTCTGAGCCAGGGAAACCAGACCGTCATCCTCGTCCTGACCAACGCGGTGAATGTGAGTCTTGGAACTCCGGGCCAATCTACTTTGACAATCATCGACGATGAGTCCTCCAACACTCCGGCTGGCTCCCTCGATACCACTTTTAATACGATCAATGGGGCCGACGACGCCATCTTCGCTCTGGCTCTTCAGACAGACGGGGAACTGATCATCGGAGGGGACTTTATCGCATTTAATCATGCGACCAGGCATCGCCTGGCGCGCTTGCAAGCGAATGGGGCCTTGGATTCCGTATTCAATGCCGGCGAAGGACCCAACCGTCCGGTTCGCGCATTGGCGCTTCAGAGTGATGGCAAAATCATCGTGGGCGGATTATTCACCAAAATCAACAGCACTAACCGGAGCGCGATTGCCCGGTTGAATCCCGATGGGACGCTGGACGGTTCTTTCAATCCAGGAGCTGGGGCGGATAACCCTGTTTTTGCAGTCGCCCTGCTTCCTGACAATAAGGTCTTGATCGGCGGCTCCTTCACAACTTTCAACGGAGTGCCCCGGCCCAATCTCGCCCTGCTGAACACGAATGGCAGCTTAAACACCTTCTTCAACCCGGGCCTGGGCCCGAATGGTATTGTCTATGCGCTCGCGGTCCAACCCGACGGGAAGGTGCTCCTCGGCGGTGATTTCCTGACGGTCAGCAACGTGAGCCGCCCGCGCATCGCTCGTTTGAATTCCGATGGCTCTCTGGATCTGACTTTTTATCCGGGCGCTGGAATCAATGCCAGTGTTAGGACTATTGCCCTCCAGCCCGACGGAAAGATCCTGATTGGCGGCTCATTCACCATGGTCAATGGCACGAATCGAAATTACTTTGCCAGGTTAAATGCGGATGGATCTCTTGATGCCGGGTTCATGCCGGGAGGTTCGGGGGCGGACAACACCGTTTTCGCTGCTGCCGTGCAAGAGGATGGGAAGATATTGGTGGGTGGGGACTTCGCTACTTTTAACGGTGTTTATCGTAGCCGGATTACCCGCCTGAATCAAAATGGGCAAACCGATCCGACCATCAACTTCGGGAGTGGCGCCAACAGTTTTATTGCGGCGGTGTTGATCCAGCCGGACAGGAAAATCGTCATCGGGGGAGGCTTCACGACCTTCAACGATCAACCTGAGCACCATGTGGCCCGCCTCTATGGTGGGTCATTAGCGGGGGCCGGGAATCTGGAGTTCAGTTCTCCATTCTTCACGGTCGATGAACCTGCTGGCGCGGCCCAGATTACCGTCCGTCGCAATGGGGGAACCAGCGGAGACGTCACAATCGACTATGCGACCACGGGCATTACGGCGACCGCAGGTTTGGATTTTTCCAACACGGTGGGCACGCTGAGTTTTCCCGAAGGTGAGGTTCGGCGGACCTTTATCGTCCCAATCATTGATGACACTCTTGTGGAGGACCCTGAAACCGTGGACTTAAGCTTGAGCAATCCTACTAGTGGCGCAGCGCTGGGCCCGCAGCCCACCGCCACGTTGACCATTGTCAGCGACGACAGTGTGATTAGCTTTCTCACGCCTACTTTTAGCGTTAGTGAGAACGTGATTGGGTCCAACGCCTTTATCACCGTCGTTAAAACAGGCTCGACCAACAGCTCCGTCTCGGTTGACTACCAGACTTTGGATGGCACTGCCACCGCCGGGGTGGATTACCTGCCTGTGCGCGCCACCCTCACCTTTGCCCCTGGCGAATCGTTTAAGAACTTTCAAGTTCCGATCTTGATCGACCCGTCCGTGGAGGGAAATAAAACGGTGATGCTCTCCCTGACTAACGTAACCCGAGGAGGTTCCTTGAGCCTGGCAGCGGCGACTTTGACGATTGTCGAAAATGACTTTGCGGGGGGAGAATTCGATTTCAGTTCCCCCGTTTACACTGTCAATGAGTATGACACTAACATTACAATTACGGTCACTCGGACCAATGGCATTTCTGGGATCGTTTCCGTGTCCTATTCGACCATCGACGGGACAGCCACTGCCGGGCAGGATTACACCGGCGCCTTCGGCATCTTGTCCTTTAGCGATGGCGAAACGTCCAAGAGCTTTAACATTCCGATCACTCCCGACCACCTCCAGGAGACCAATGAAACCGTCATCCTGACTTTGACTGCGCCCAGCGGGGGCGCAACCCTGGGCATCATCAACACCGCTACCCTGACGATCATTGATAACAATCTGATCAACGGAAATCTCAATTTCAGCGCCACCAATTATACGGTGAACGAAAGCAACCTGATTGCGACCATTACGGTTACACGAACTTTGGGGAGTGAAGGGGATGTCAGCGTGCAATACCTAACCAGGGATGGCACGGCGTCGGCTGGAACCAACTATCAACCCGCTTTCGGAAGCCTCTCCTGGACCAATGGCGAAACAACCCCCAAAACTTTCACGGTCTCATTGGTTAATGATACACTCGTGGAAGGCACCACGGTTCTGAGTCTTGTTCTCACTAACCCAACTGGGGGCGCCACCCTTGGACCTCGGCCAATCGCGACTTTGACCATTCTAGACGATGATACGGGTCCCGGTTTCCTTGGCTTTAGTTCCGCCAACTATGTCGTTTCAGAGGATGCGACCAATGCCGTCATCACGGTCACGCGCAATTTCGGCAGCACGGGGACGGTCTCGATTACTTACTTCACAACCGATGGCACGGCTCTAAACGGCGTGAATTACTTGGGGACAACCAACGTGCTCAGTTTCGGCCCTGGGGAGACGAACAAGGTGTTTACGGTGCCGCTTATCGACAACGCATCCATTGATGTGAATAAGACCTTGAATTTAGGTCTCTCCAACCCCATTGGCGCTTCCACCAATAACCAAATCGTCTCCGCCCTCCTGACCATTGTGGAGAATAGCGCCCCTGCGGGTTCCATAGATGCCAGCTTCAATACGTTGGGCGCCAACGACCAAATCTATAGCGTCGTCATCCAAACCAATAATAACAAAATTTTTGCGGGCGGCGATTTTACGCTTTTTAATAATTTGGTTAGAAAACACATCGTTCGTCTGCTCCCCAATGGGGGCGTGGATACCACGTTTGATCCCACCACTAACGTGAACAGTACCGTGCAAACAATTGCTGTAAAGACCGGCGGAGAACCGCTCATCGGAGGTTTGTTTACTGCTTTCGGGGGAGGCCCGTTGAGCTACCTGGCGGGCCTGCTGGTGGACGGTTCGGCGGGGTCGAACTTTTTACGAGGCGTTTCCGGAGCGGATAACTCGGTGTATGCGTTGGCATTTCAGAGCGATGGCAAGGTTATCGTAGGCGGGCTATTCAATTCGGTGAACGGTAGCAATAGCTACTTTATCGCGAGGTTGGATGCGATTGGGCAGGTAGATGCGACTTTCCACGCCAATCCCGGACCGGATGGCGGCGTCCGGGCGATTGTCGTCCAGAATAATGGCAAAATTCTGATCGCTGGCGATTTCCAGACCATCAATGGGATACCGCGCAGTCGAATCGCTCGGTTAAACGAAGATGGCAGTGTCGATACCACTTTTGATCCCGGCGCTGGCGCGGATAGCACGGTCAACTCCATTGCGTTGCAGAATGATGGTCGAGCCGTCATCGGCGGGTTGTTCACTCAATTTAATGGTATCGCGGTTGGCCGCGTAGCCCGTCTGAACCAGGATGGCGCCTTTGATAGCAGCTTCAACCCTGGCTCGGGCGCCAATGAGTTTGTCAGCGTCGTGGCTCTGCAAACAGACGGTAAGATTCTCGTGGGGGGTGGATTTACTTCCTTTAACGGCGCGCCTCGCAACCGTATTACCCGGCTCAATACGGACGGCTCTATTGATACAACGATCAATTTCGGGAATGGGGCCAATAACTATATTTCCGCCATTGCCATCCAGCAGGACCGCAAGATTGTTATCGGGGGCGCTTTTACCGCATTCGACGGCGCCCCGCGGAATTATATCGCCCGGCTGAACGGAGGGGAGAATGTCGGCAGCGGGTCATTCGTATTCAGTTCCCCCAACTACACTGTGCCCGAGAATGGAACCAAAATCTCCATTACCGTTTTGCGCGCGATTGGCAGCTCCAACGTCGTTTCCGTGGACTTTTCGACCAGTGATGGCACCGCCATCGCTGGTACTCATTATGCCCAAACGAATGGGACATTGACCTTTCAACCCGGCGAAACCCTCAAGACCTTCACTGTCACTGTCTTCGATGATTCAGCTACCAATGTGGACCGAACCGTTCATCTCACGCTCTCGAATCCGAAAAATCTTTCCAACCCGTTCCAAAACCCGCCCATCGTGGGAACTCCCGGCGTCGCCACCCTGTCCATACTTGATAACGACAGCGTCTTGGGCTTTGCAGTCAGCTCTTACAGCGTGAGCGAGAACGCTGGCAACGCCATTATCGCCGTGCAACGTCTGGGCGGCAGCCTGGGCACGGCGACGGTCAATTATGCGACCAGCGATGGAACAGCCATTAACGGAATTAAATACATCTCCGTGAATGGGACCCTTATATTCACTAACGGACAAACGCTTCGAACCTTCAGCGTGCCCATCATTAATGAGACCAACGTGGAGGGCAATCAGACGGTGAATCTGACCTTGAGCCAGCCAGCGGGGACCGCCGTGTTGGGGCTGGCTGCTGCAACTCTGACCATTGTGGATGATGATTTCAGCCCCGGGTCCCTCGGTTTTACCAGTCCCAACTTTACTGTCAGCGAGCAAGGCGCCAGTGCCCTCATCACTGTCAGCCGCGCCCCTGGCAGCTCCGGCTCCGCTTCGGTGCAGTTTACCACCAGTGACTTGACCGCCCAGGCCGGTTTGGATTATGGGAGCACGAATGGAATTCTTGTTTTCGCTAGCGGCGAGATCACGAAGTCATTCTCCGTGCCGATCTTCGACGACTTTGTGCTCGAAGGCCCGCAAACCGTGCTGCTCACCCTCTCGAATCCCACTGGCGCTATTCTGGGGCCGGGACAAGCTGCCGCTATCCTCAATATTCTGGAAGATACCTCATTCTTTAATTTCTCATCCGCTTTTTATTCAGCGAGCGAAAGCGCTACTAACGTCATTATTACTGTCGTTCGCAGCGGCGGCGGGGGGAGACCGGTCTCGGTTGATTTTACCACGAGCAATCTGACCGCGATCGCGGGAGTCAATTATGTCGCCACCAATGGCACATTGCTCTTTACCGCTGGCCAGTCGAGCGCAAGCTTCGCTGTCCCGCTTATAAATGATAACATTGGTCAACCCGACACCTCGCTGCTCTTGATCTTGAGCAATCCGGTGGGAGAAGCCGCTTTGGGCGCAACGAACCAAGCCACCTTGACCATCATCGATGATGACGTGAGTTTCAATTTTAGCGCGCCGGCTTACTCCGTCAGTGAAAAAGCGGGTGCTATCGTGATTCCTGTTCTGCGCACTGGTATCACTAACGGCGTGGTTTCGGTCAATTATGCGACGAGTGATGGCACCGCCCAGGCCGGGATCAAATACGTTTTTACGAGCGGCACGCTGGTCTTTGCCGATGGCCAGACCAGCAACAGCTTCAGCGTCCCGATCATCGATGAAAACATGGGCGAAGGCAATCAAACCGTTAATCTGAGCCTGCTCAATCCAACGAATGGCACCTCCCTGGGCCTTCAGAGCACCGCGGTTTTAACCATTATTGACGATGAGGATACGCTTAGTTTCAGTGCCACCAATTACTTCGTCCTTGAGAATCAGACCAATGTGATCATCACGGTCATCCGGGGAGGTCAGCCTGGAACGAACGTAGTTACCGTCGCCTATTCCGCCACCAACGGCACAGCCGTGGCGGGCACCAACTACACTCCGGTTACCGGCAGACTGTTCTTCTCAGTTTTTGATACCGTTCAGTTTTTTAGCATTCCCATCCTCAATGACCCACGGGCCCAGGGGGACAAGGTGGTTTCTTTGAACCTGTTCGATGTGACAGGGGGCGCCACGCTCATCGCTCCAACCAATGCGACCCTTACCATCCTGGATAAGGACGCGAGCCTGAGCTTCAGTTCGCCTGCTTACACCGTGAGTGAAGGGGGCACGAATGCCATCATCACCGTCAATCGTATTGGTAACACCATCAATACCTTTTCCGTCGGCTATGCCAGCAGCGATGGCACGGCTCGAGCCGGGGTCAATTACCGACCAGTCAGCGGGGTGCTGATCTTCCCGCCAGGGGTATCGAGCCAAACAATCCTCGTGCCTTTGATCGACGATCTCGTCATTGAAGGGAACGTCACGGTTAATCTGGCTCTTTTCAATCCAAGCCCGACGAATTTCGTCACCCTTGGCGCTCCCAACACCGCAGTGTTGACGATTGTGGACAATGACAGCAGCACGATCGTTGCGGCCGGTTCCGCTTTCATCTTTGAAAGCATTCCTAATGGCAATTTGGATCCTAACGAAGATGTTACCATCAATTTTGGCCTGCGGAACATCGGCAACATCGATACCATCAATCTGAGGGCCACGCTCTTGGCTAGCGGCGGCGTGAGCAACCCCAGTGGGCCCCAATTCTTCGGCGCAGTCCTTGGTGGTGGCGCTACCGTCTCGCGACCGTTCAGCTTTAAGGCCCTTGGCGCCAACGGCGGGACCGTGGTGGTCAGCCTCCAGTTGCGCGACGTGGGCAAGGGTCTTGATTTGGGTGTCGTCACGTTCAATTTCACTCTGGGACGCTCTCGATTCACCTTTGTTAACAATGCCGCCATCACCATCAATGACTTCGCGCCCGCAACGCCTTATCCTTCCAGTATCGTCGTTTCCAATGTCCCAGGAATATTGACCAACGTCACGATGAGCCTTTACAACTTGAGCCACACCTATCCACCGGACATTGACATGCTGCTGAGCGGCCCTCAGTCCAAGAGTGTGATCGTGATGTCTGATGTCGGAGGGTTCAATAATCCCATCAGCAGCGTCAATTTGACCTTTGACGACGCTGCAGCCAGCAGATTGACAGCTACCGACGTCATCGTCTCTGGGACTTACCAACCGTCCCCGGTCGGACCGGATTCCTTCAATCCACCAGCCCCGGCTCCCCCGTATGTGAGACGGCTTGCGGATCTGGCCAACGGGGCCAGTCCAAACGGGGTATGGTCCTTGTTCGTGGTGGATGACCAGGCACAGGATGTGGGCTTCATCGCCGGGGGTTGGAGTCTAACCCTTGAGACAACGAGTTCCGGAGCCGCCGCCGCCGATCTCTCAGTCAGCATCGTGAGCACGCCCAATCCCACCATTGTTAATCAGATCCTTCGTTATACGGTCGCTGTGACCAATAACGGTCCGGCGACAGCGACGGGTGTGTTTCTGACCAATGTCCTGCCGGCCAGCATCACGTTCATTAGCTGCTCGGGCAACTGCGCGGTCAACGGCCAGGTGGTCACTTGCAATGTTGGCACTCTCGCCAGCGGCGCTGGCACAGCCGCGATCATTTCCGTCCGAACCACTGCCTCCGGTTCCATTCTAGATACGGCAACGGTGACGGGTGACCAACTCGACCTGAATCCAAATAACAATTTCGCCTCGATGAAAACGACGGTCCTCCCGCTGCCAAGCCTCGTCGTCGCGCGGAAGGACAATAAACTGGTCATGTCGTGGCCTGCGGCCGTGACCAATTACAATTTTCAGATTGAAGCAACCGACACTTTTTCACCTCCCAATTGGGTTCCGGTCACGGATTTTCAAAGTCTGAATGGCTCCCAACTTAACCTTACCATCGACCCCACGAACCGTGCCCGCTTCTATCGCTTGCGGGAGCCGTGAGATTTGTCTGCTCGATCATTGATATGAAACGGTTTTTGATTCTAATCTCGGTCGTACTCGGGCTAGGTTTCCCCCAACTTTTGCAGGCGTTTAAGGCATCGGAATTGCCTCCTCTTCTCAACTTCGACAGACGTCTTGATGGGTTGCCGAACATAAGCGCGTTGGCTGGCGAAAGCGCCGTTGCGGCCGCCCGCCTCAAAGATCGGATCCCAGGATTTAAGGTTGCGGTTGATCCGCTCACGGGCGCGCCTAAATTTATCGGCTCGACGTATGATTTTTTGAGCGGACCGAATGGCCAGGGAAATGGAATTTCACCGGAGACGTTGCTGGCTTTTCCCGCCAACGATCCCCACAGGATTATTAGGGCGTTTCTTAACGAACATTCTGCTCTGTTCGGACACGGTGCGGAGGTTCTGGACTCGGCGGCGCTCACGAGAGACTATGCCACTCCACATAACGGGATGCGGACGGTCGTTTGGGAACAGCAATTGGACGGTATTTCTGTTTATGGAGCCGTTTTAATCGCCAATATCACCAGGAAAGGCCAATTGGTAAACCTCACTACGCAGTTCTTACCGGATGTTGTGCAGGCCGCGAATGCGGGAACACCAAACCGCGCCGCCTTGCAAATTGCGCCGGGCGTTTCAGCTCAACAAGCGGTAGTTTACTCGGCTGAGGCCATCAACCATGCGCTGACCTTCGATCAACTCCGGCCCGTGAATGCTGCACCGGAAGGACCCGGCATGGTGCAACGTTTTAACGCTCTCTCCGTGCTTAATGGCGAGACTCGGGCTGAATTGTCCTGGCTCCCTTTGAACCGCGCTGCGCTGCGCCTCTGCTGGCAGGTAACGCTTACAAGCCATGCACGGGGCGAAACCTTCCTCGTCATCGTCGATGCCGAGACTGGCGAGGCTCTGCTGCGCCGTCAACTAACCGTCTATATCACCAACGCGACCTACAATGTTTGGACCAGCGACAGTCCTGCGCCCCTCTCACCTGGACTCCCCGCTCCTGGCCCGACTCAGCCCGCCCTCGTGCCTCGCGTTCTCGTGGTGACAAATGCTGTCAACACCAACGCCTCACCCAATGGCTGGATCGATGATCCCGATAATGAAACCCGTGGCAACAACGTGGATGCCCATTTGGACCGAAATGCGGATGATTTGCCGGATCTGCCCAGACCCCAGGGCAACCCCAATCGAGTCTTTGACTTTCCGATTAACCTGAATCAATCGCCCACTAACTCCGGAGAGGCCGCCGTGGTGCAGCTTTTCTATTGGGTAAATTGGTATCATGACAAACTTTACGAGCTTGGTTTCACTGAGGCCTCAGGCAACTACCAAAACAACAATTTTGGGAGGGGCGGGCTTGGCAATGATGCGATTCAGGCTGACTCCCAGGATGGGAGTGGTCTTAACAACGCGAACTTTACTCCCGCTCGGGACGGAAATCCCGGTCGCATCCAAATGTATGTTTTTGACGGGCCTACTCCCAATAGAGATGGAGATTTCGATGCCGAAGTAATGCTCCACGAAGCAACACACGGCACAAGCGGCCGGTTGGTCGGTGGAGGCGTTGGAATCAGCGAGCTTCAAACAGGGGGTATGGGAGAAGGTTGGTCTGACTTTTACGCCCTAAGCTTGCTCAGCGCGCCCGGTGATAACGTGGGAGCCAACTATGCTATGGGCGGCTATATCACTTTCGATTTTATCCCGAATTTTCAACAGAATTATTATTATGGGATTCGACGTTACCCTTATACAACTAATCTTTCGACCAATCCCCTGACCTTTAAGGATATTGACCCCAGCCAGGCCGATCCCCATACCGGAGCGCCTTTAAGCCCGCTGTTCAGTCCATTCGATCCTGGTGGCGCGAATGAGGTCCACAACCAAGGAGAAATCTGGTGCGTCACCCTCTGGGAAGCTCGCGCTGGCCTCATCAATAAGTTTGGATATGCGACCGGTAATCAGCTGATGCTGCAATTGGTCACGGATGGGATGAAGCTCGGCCCGGCCAACCCCACTTTCCTCGAGGCGCGCGACGCAATAATTCAGGCAGATTTGGTCAACACGGGCGGGGCCAATTTCAATGAACTCTGGAGCGCCTTTGCTAAACGGGGTATGGGAGGCAGCGCGACATCACCGGGCAGTTACACAACCGCCGGAGTGGAGGAGGCGTTTGACTTGCCAGGTCTCGCTGTGAAAAGCACCCCCGCTCTCGATCCCTTCACTGGAAACGGGAATGGTGTCGTGGATCCGAATGAGTGCAATGAATTAAATGTGGTTCTGGTTAACAACACGCGCATTGCCGCTACCGGCATCTCCGCCACCATCTCAACAACCACGCCGGGAGTCCTTATTTCTCAGGGCGCGTCGGCCTATCCAAACATTCCCAGGGGTGGAACGGCCACAAACAGAGCTCCTTTTAAGTTTTATACAACGCCAGATTTTATCTGTGGCACGCCCATCAACTTTGTGCTTCGCATCCAGTCCGACCAGGACACTCGCCTTACTAAGTTTCGTCTCCCGACGGGGCTGGTCGGCCCATCGGTTCGGTTTGACAATGGGACTCCAATTCTAATTCCCCAAGGCAACCCAGCCGGCGTAGATTCTCCGATCACGGTTTCCGGTTTGGACACTGGTATTTCGAAGGTTACTGTCTCACTCCATATCACTCACCCATTGACGTTCGTTCTGCGACTTGTTCTGATCGGTCCGGACGGCACCCGCGTCAGCCTGGCCAGTTTGGAGGGTTTCGGACCGGATTTTGGCGTTAGCTGCAGCCCCGATTCTCAACGGACTACCTTCGATGATAAGGCGAGCCTCCCCGTAAACAATGGGCGTGCGCCCTTTGTCGGCGCTTTTCGACCGGAGCAGCCACTGGCTGCGTTTACGGGCAAGAGCGGCAGTCGAGTGAACGGCACCTGGCGGTTGCATGTCTCGGATGGCTTTCCAGTAGGCCAAGGCACGATCGAGTGCTGGTCTCTAAATATCTCTCCAACAATCTGCACGGACGGGGGTGGCGATTGTTCCACGGATTTGGCCGTTAATAGCAGCGCTTCTCCAGCTATAATTCTGGTGGAGAGCAATCTTACATATTCCATAACGGTCACCAACCGAGGCCCCAACGCCGCTCGCAACGTTTTGCTCACTGACATTCTTCCCGCCGGCTCCAGCTTCGTTTCCTCCACCACCAGCAGGGGCAGTTGCAGCTCCTCCGGAGGCTATGTCAATTGCAGCTTGGGAATCTTGGGCAATGGGGAAAGCGCCAGTATCAGAATTGTGGTCAGACCGCACATTACCGGCTTGATCACCAACGTCGCTACTGTTTCGTCAAGCGCTACCGACGCTGTCTCCGCTAACAATAGTTCCATCGTCATCTCGGAAGTTTTCCCCCCCATCGCGGTCATTGTTCCAGCGGAAGCCTCGCTGCTCTCCGAGAGCATTGATCCTCCCAACGGCGGCATCGATCCCGGTGAAACCGTGACTCTAAACCTGTTCCTCCAGAACATCGGTTCCCTGACTACTTCGAATCTGGTGGCAACACTGCTCAGCACTGGCGGAGTCGTCAACCCTAGTGGCCCGCAGGTCTATGGGGCTGTGCCGGCGGGCGGTGCGTCCGTAGGGCGCCAATTTACTTTTGCCGCCAATGGCACGAACGGCGATGTCCTTTCAATCACCCTGCAACTCCAGGACGGCGCCAAAAACCTGGGCCTAGTGAGATTCAATTATGGGTTGGGAGGGGTCGCCTCCTTCCTCAATTTAGGGGGGATCACAATTTTCGATAATGCTCCGGCGTCTCCTTATCCTTCTTCCATTTCTGTCTCTGGCCTGAGCGGGTTGATTGACAAAATCAGCGTCACTCTGAGTAATGTGAACCATACTTCCCCCAGTGATGTGGATATTTTGCTGGTGGGACCGACGGGACGCAGTGTCATGTTAATGTCTGACGCCGGCGCGGGGTATGGCATGAATAACGTAAATCTAACCTTTGACGACGCGGCTTCACGCTCGCTGCCAAGCTCGACTCCGATAGTTTCTGGCATCTACAAACCGAGCAACTTCGACGGAAGCCCGGACATCTTCCCGCCCCCGTCGCCCCCCAATGCCTCCGGAACCACCTTATCTGTCTTTAGCGCCAGTGGCCCGAATGGAATTTGGTCTTTGTACGTGATAGATGACACTGCAGGGGATATCGGTCGCATCGTCGGCGGCTGGGGACTTACGATCAGCACCGTGGATCCGGTCAACCCTACTGCCGACCTGGCCGTGACCGCCAGGGCAGCTCCTAATCCCGTCCTGGTGGGAAGCAACCTGACCTACACAATCACAGTCACGAATCTCGGACCCAAAACGGCCACCGGCGTGACGCTGACGAATTTCCTCCCGGCCAGTACAACTTTAGTGGCAGCCACCAACAGTCAAGGGGGTGCTTCCACGGTTCTCGGTGGCCAGGTTATTTTCGCATTGGGAACGCTGACCAACCAGGGTTGGGCCGCGGTCACCGTCATCGTAGCCCCATCCTTTTCTGGCCCAATCACCAATGTGGCCACGGTTTCGGCCAACGAGACGGATCGGAATCCGATCAATAGCACCGCCACTGTTGTCACCACCGTGAGCCCCGCGTCGGATCTCGCCGTCTGGCTTTCGGCTTCGCCAGATCCCGCCACGATTGGCAAGAGCCTCGCTTATACTATTATCGTCACCAATAAAGGGCCAAACTCAGCCTTCGGAATTAACCTCAGCGATACCTTGCCGGGCGGAGTGACTTTCGTTTCCGCCACTTCGAGCCAGGGAAGTTGCAGTCAGGCCAACGGCATTGTTGCTTGCTCGTTGGGCGCCCTTCCCAGGTTTACGCAGGCGAGCATCACCATCGTGGTTATTCCCCCGGTTGTCGGCCCAGTGACCAATAGGGCGACGGTAAGCGCCACACAACCCGCCGATCTCATTTCCACGAACAACGCGGCTGCTCTCGTCACTGTGGTTAACAACCCTGACCTGATTATCGTCCCTGCCGGCCGGATCTTGCTCGCCGAGAGCGGCCCTTTCACCGGTGGAATTGATCCGGGTGAGACCGTGACAGTAAGCTTTGGGTTAAAGAACATTGGCATCGCCAACACCACCGCCCTGCTCGCCACGTTGCGGACGAACGCAGGTGTTACCCAGGTTAGCGGCCCCCAAAATTATGGCATCCTCATGGCCAATGGCCCGGCGGTGATGCAGTCCTTTAGCTTTACAGCCCAAGGCCCCCATGGTGGGACTATCACTGCGACTTTAGATCTTCAGGATGGAGCCAATAGTCTTGGTTCTGCCAGCTTCACTTTCATCCTCGGAGCAGTTGCCACACTCGCGAACGGACAACTGGTTTCCATCCCGGACAATGGCCGCGCTAGTCCTTACCCATCCTCCATCCTCGTCTCGAACCTCGCAGGCGCGGTCAGTAAAGTGACGGTGACCCTCAGCAACCTCAGCCACGCTTACCCTGACGACATCGACGCCCTGTTGGTGGGACCGAACGGGCAGGCGAGTCTTATTATGTCGGATACCGGCGGGGGCAACAGCATCAACAATGTGACGCTCACTTTCGATGATGCAGCGACCACCGCTCTGCCGGATTCTGCGCAAATTTTCTCGGGAACCTACAAACCCACGAACTACGGAGCAGGCGACTTATTCCCGCCCCCGGCTCCCACCGGGCCGTACGGTTCGACCCTGTCCGTTTTCAATGGGAGCGATCCAAATGGTAAATGGTCGTTATTTGTGGTCGATGACACTTTGGGCGACTTGGGTCAAATCGCTGATGGCTGGGCCTTAAAAATCACGACTGTGGACAGGATCAACCCATTGCCAGCTCATTTGAGCGGACCAGTAAAATTAGACCTCCGGCGCTTCCAGTTTACCCTGCAGGGCGAGGTCGGAGACATTTTTATCATCGAAGCCTCCGCCGATATTACAAGCGGCTGGACCCCGATTGCCACCAACACTCTGAGCGGTGTATCTCAGGATTTTCAGGACTCCAACTCCGCCAGCTATGGGCGCCGGTTTTATCGAGTGCGCCGTCCGTAGTTTGAGTGCTCGATGAACCTCCTCGGCCTCACCGGTGGCGTCGGCATGGGCAAAACAACCGCAGCCAATTTCCTGGAAAATCGAGGTTTGCCGGTAATCGACACCGACGTGCTCGCCCGTGAAGTGGTGGAGCCGGGAGAACAGGCCTGGGAGGAAATCCGGCGTGTCTTCGGTCCCGAGGTCCTGAGCCTTGATAATCGGCTGCGCCGCGATGAACTGGCCCGCCTGGTTTTCTCTGACGCCGCGCGCCGTCAGCAACTTGAGGCCATCGTTCATCCACGCATCCGCGAGCGCTGGCTTGCGCAGGTCGAACTGTGGCGGGCCGAACGACAGCCGAGCGGCGTGGTGGTCATCCCGCTTCTGTTCGAAACCAATGCGGCCGCCTCATTCGACACCATTCTCTGCGTCGCCTGTTCCGCAGCCACTCAGCATCAGCGCCTGTTAGCGCGCGGTTGGAGTCGCGAACAAATCGAGCAGCGCATCCAAGCCCAGTGGCCCGTTGAAAAAAAGATGGCGCTGGCAAACTGCCTCATTTGGACCGAAGGCGAGGTGAGTGTCCATGAGGATCAAATCGACCGCTTTCTCACCGCTTTGAAGGGTGGACAACTGTGAACCGCTGGCCATCGGCCACCGACGCCAGCGCACAGAAGGACGCGACCGCGATCCGGCGATAACCACAAAAACACCCGAAAAGCCCACTCGCCTTGGCTTTTTCGGTCCTCCCAATCCTGCTCCCCCGGACCCGGCTTGCGGTGAGGTCAGCCCGGTTCCGACCGGGCGAGGGCTGGCGGTGTCCACATTTTAAGTAAGGACTATGACGACTTTATGTCGCAACCGAGGTAATCCGAGGTAATCCGAGGCTATCCGAGCCTTCCAGGATTTTTCTTTTTTCATTGGGCCGCGAATCGGGCCAGACCGCAAAACTTCCGCCAGTCGGAATTAGTAATGGGGCAAACAAAGGAAACGAAGAATCCAAAATCACGGAAACCAGGGCAGGCTCGCACTGTGTATCGATTTTACCCTTTAGCGTTGTAACTCCTTCACGCTCTGCCAGAATGCTCCCGCTATGATTTTGACCGGTGATGAGATGGAGAGTTTGATCCAGGCAACCAACCGCAATCCCCATCAGTTGCTCGGTATGCATCCCATGAGTGATCCCAAGGGCGTCGTTGTGCGCGCTTTGCTCTCAGACGCCGCTTCGGTGGAGGCGGTTCCTACTCAGGAGAAAGATAAACCCGCCATCAAACTCGAACGTCTGCACAAGAGCGGTCTCTTCGAGGCCCTAAGCGCTAAGGCCAGTCGCGTTTACGCGTATGATCTAGTCATTACCGATCACCAGGGCCGGGTCCGGCGCACACGCGACGCCTACTCCTTTTTGCCTACGCTCGGTGAGACGGACGTCTATCTCTTCGCTCAGGGAAACGAGCGGCGGATTTACGATAAACTGGGCGCCCAACTCCGAGTCATTGATGGCGTGCCGGGAACCAGTTTCGCGGTTTGGGCGCCCAATGCGCAGCGCGTCAGTGTGGTCGGAGACTTCAACGGATGGGATGGCCGCTATCATCCCTTGCGCCTGTTAGGGTCCTCGGGGATTTGGGAATTATTTCTGCCTGGGGTAGGGGAGGGGACGCTCTATAAATATGAGATCAAAGATGTCCACGGAGCCATCGTTCTCAAAACGGACCCCTATGGTTTCTTTTTCGAATCGGCGCCAAAAAACGCCTCGATTATTTGGAACAATCGCAAGTTTGGCTGGAGTGACGACGCGTGGCTGAAGAAGCGGCAGGAACAAAATCCTTTTCGCTCGCCCATGAGCATTTACGAAGTGCATCCGGGGTCGTGGCGCAAGAAGTCAGTCGCTGAATCTTTCAGCTACCGGGAGTTGGCTGGACCTCTGGTCGATTATATTCACCAAATGGGCTTTACCCATGTGCAGTTTTTGCCCCTTTCGGAGCATGCTTTTTATCCCTCATGGGGTTACCAGGTCACCGGCTTCTACTCGCCAACTAGCCGTTATGGAACACCGGATGATTTCCAATATCTGGTAAATGCCCTGCACGAGGCAGGGATCGGGGTCTTGATGGACTGGGTGCCGGCGCATTTTCCGCGTGACGATTGGGCGCTCGCTCGCTTCGATGGCACCTCTCTCTATGAACATGAAGACCCTCGCAAGGGAGCGCACCAGGACTGGGGCACCCTCATCTTTAACTATGGGCGCCACGAGGTCCGGAACTTTTTGGCGGCTAACGCTCTCTTCTGGTGCGAGCGCTTTCATATCGATGGTTTGCGCGTCGATGCCGTTGCTTCCATGCTTTATCTCGATTATTCCCGCAAGGAAGGCGAATGGATTCCCAACCAGTTCGGCGGGCGGGAAAACCTCGAAGCAGTGGAATTCCTTCGCCATTTCAATCACCTGACGCACACCGAACACCCAGGGGTGATTACGATTGCCGAGGAATCCACCTCTTGGCCTCTAGTCACCCGGCCCCCTTATCTTGGCGGGCTCGGCTTCACGCTCAAATGGAACATGGGATGGATGCACGACACGTTGGGATATTTTGGCCGGGACTCCGTTTACCGAAAATACCATCAGAACGATCTCACGTTTGCCATGCTCTATCACCACCACGAGAACTTTGTTTTGCCGCTCTCGCACGATGAAGTCGTGCATGGCAAAGGCTCTCTGCTCGGTCGGATGCCTGGAGACGATTGGCAACAGTTCGCCAGCCTGCGCGCCCTGCTTGGCTATCAATGGTTTTTTCCGGGCAAGCAATTGCTCTTTATGGGTGGCGAAATTGGCCAGCGCCAGGAATGGAACTCCAACGCTCAACTGGATTGGGGACTGCTCGAGCAGGGCCCTTATCACCGCGGCCTGCAACGCTTCGTGGAGGACCTGAATACTTGCTATCGGGCCCACCCCGGTCTTTGGGAGGGCGATTATGATATGGAGGGTTTCTTTTGGCTCGATTGTTCGGACCATGAGAATAGCATCCTTTCCTTTGTTCGGCAAAATAAGGAATTGACCAGCCGCATTCTCATCGTCCTCAATCTCACGCCGGTGCCCCGCCATGAGTATCGCATCGGGCTGCCGGCGGCGGGTTTCTGGCGCGAGGTTATGAACAGCGACTCAGCGATTTATGGCGGGAGTAACTTGGGAAATCTTGGGGGCGTCCAGAGCGAGGATTACAAAGTTCATAACCAGCCCCACTCTGCTCTTTTCAGCCTGCCCCCCCTAAGCATCTTGGCATTCCGGTCCGAGTCGCCATAGCGGTGCAATTTCTGGAGGGCTCGGAATGGCGCCGGGCGCGGCCACCCGGCCTGCAATTGTTCCAAAATCGCTACGAGGCGGTGTGCCCTTTTTGTGGCATTCCGTTCTGTGGCATCATAGGAATGCTGCGCCTCAAATCTTGTGCCGGGGGTGCGTTTCGGTTTAATATTGTTTGTGAATAAATTCAATTCCGTTCTGATTTGTCTGGCATCAGGCAGTATTGCGGTCATTTTTTCCGAACGCCTCTACGCTGCGGACGCGCTCCCAAAAGCGCCTCGATTCTCTGTCCAGAATATGGACCGCTCAGTCGATCCGGCCGCGGATTTCTATCACTTTGCTGCGGGCAATTGGCTCAAAAACAATCCCGTCCCAGCCGACAAGTCTCGGTGGAGCGGCTTCGAGGAACTCCAGGAACGCAACTGGCAACTAATTCGCGACATCCTGGAAACGGCGGCCGCGGATAACTCGGCCCCCGCCCGCTCACCCCGGCGCCAAGTGGGTGATTTTTTCGTTTCCGCCATGGATACAAACCGGTTGGAGAAGCTTGGCTTCAAACCTATCTCGCGTGATTTGAAGCGAATTGACCAGCTACGCTCCACCCAAGGTGTTTTCGAGTTATTGGCGGATTTCCATACCCGCGGCATCAGTGGGCTTTTCAGTTCCGCAGTATCACCCGACGCCAAGAATAGCAGCTTTTACGCCTTCGGGTTGTCCCAGGGCGGGTTGGGGCTTCCTGATCGCGATTACTATCTCAAGGATGATTTTAGCAAACAACGCTCGGACTATCGCGAACACATCATCAAAATGCTGGCCATGTTGGGTGAGAAGCCCGAGGAGGCTTCTGCCCATGCTGCGCTGGTGCTCAACATCGAAACCGAGTTGGCCAAAGCCAGCCGCACGCGTGTCGAACTTCGCGACCCTAACGCCAACTACAACAAGTTTAAGGCGCCCGATTTCGTGGCGAAGAATCCCGAGGCATCCTGGCCCAGTTATTTCGCTGCCAGCGGGCTGGAGGATTTGCCGGCGGTCATTGTGGGGCAACCGGAGTTTTTCGCGGCGGTTGATAAAATGGTGCGGGAGCGGCCCTTAACCGATTGGAAGGTTTACCTGCGCTGGCATCTGGTGACCGCCACAGCCCCCTTCCTGGCTCATGCGCCCGAGGCGGAGAGTTTTACGTTCCACAGCACAAAGCTCCGCGGTCAACCTGAACCAGAGCCTCGCTGGCAACGCGCCGCCCATGTCATTGACGGGAGCATTGGCGAGGCGCTCGGTCAGCTTTACGTGCAAAAATATTTCCCCGCTGCGGCCCGCCAGCGCATGAATGAACTGATCGGCAACCTGCGCGTGGTGTTCCGGGACCGGCTCAAACAAGTCGATTGGATGTCGGACGCCACTCGCTCCAAAGCCTTGGCCAAATTTGACCGGTTCACTCAGAAGGTTGGCCATCCTGAGAAGTTCCGCGACTATTCCAAGATCGCCATCCGCGGCGGCGATTTTCTCGGCAATATCCAGCGCGCGGCCATGTTCGAGACGCGACGTGAGATCGCCCGGGTGGGCAAGCCGGTGGATAAGACCGAGTGGCACATGACCCCGCAGACGGTCAATGCCTACTTTAACCCGCTCCAGAATGAGATCGTTTTCCCGGCGGGCATTCTTCAGCCGCCCTTTTTCGACTTGGAGGCGGACGATGCAGTCAACTACGGCGCCATCGGGGTGGTCATTGGGCACGAGATCACCCACGGTTATGACGACAAAGGCCGGCAATATGACGCTGAGGGCAACCTCAACCACTGGTGGACCGAGAAGGACGCAAAGGAGTTCGAGGCGCGAGCGCAAAAAATTGTCGATCAGTACGGCGACTTTGAAGCTTTGCCGGGCCTTAAAGTAAATGGAAAGCTGACTCTTGGCGAGAATCTGGCTGACCTGGGAGGAACCAGCATTGCCTTTGAAGCGCTTCAGCGCGCTCTCGCCAAAGATCCTTCTCAACGGAAGAAGATCGATGGGTTTACCCCGGAGCAGCGATTCTTCCTCTCACTTACACAGCTCTGGAGGACCAACTGGCGCGAGGCCGAGCTGCGTCGGCGCATCACCGTGGATCCACATTCTCCCGGTCAGTTCCGCGCCATCGGCCCTCATATGAACGTGACTGAATTTTATGATGCGTTCAGCATCAAAGAGGGCGCGCCGATGTGGCGGGCACCCGGTCTTCGCGCCAAAATTTGGTAAAAACGGACGAAGTCGATCCTAGCCCCTGGCTTAAGTATTGCTGGCAACGATTTCTTTCGCCGCTTCGTAATCTTTTGCGGCCACCCGGACGGTCACATGGGCCATAGGCGCAAAATTGCCAAATGGATTTGGATCGAGTTCTTCGGGGATACAGGCCGCGATGCCTTCCAATTCCAGCCGGTTTTTCAGCAAACTCGCTTCGGCTGCATCCACGAAAGACGCCACTACCACCAGCGCCTCCGCTGGGTCCGTCAGGTGCGGGTCAACCTTGTCCGGGACTACAAACTCCGTCCCACATTCTTTACATCGCGTGGCGGAATCCTCATTCTGGGCTCCGCAGTACGGACAAGATTTCATAGTTGGTTCCCGGTTCCTGTTAGGTTTTACTGAGGGTCTTCATTGCGTCTGAGTCCGAGTGTAGAAACTGCTCTGCTCTTCGTCCAGACTAATCGGAACAGCCGCAATTTTATTCTAGCAGCAGACAGGGACAAATCTCGGAGTGGAAAATCAGCTCGCGTTTTTCGGTAACAATTGCTTGCACATCCCCGGCGGTTCCCCACATTAGTGGCCTTGGTTTAAGTGCATGAAGCGACCGCCCAAAAACCACCCGACAGCGACCCCGAACTCCAACGCAACTCACCCGTGCCAATCCTGGCCTGGTCTTTTCTTTAAACAGCGCGCCGACTTGAGTTTTGAATGGGCCGCTCCCGAGATGGAAAAATTGATGGAGGCCACCTCGAAACCCATGCGCTTTACCCCGGAGCAATTTTGGGCCATCGTCCATCCCGCCGATGTTGTCATGCTCCAAAAACAAATCGAGCTTTGTCAACAATCCGGGCAATGGGTATCTCACGACTACCGCGTTTGCCATCCAAACACGGGTCAGGTGTCCTATGTTTCCGAATCCCGCCGCGCGCTTCTCGATAAAAGCGGGACGGTTTTTGGTTACGAAGGCTTTTGGGTGGATGTCACCCGCCAGACCCTCGCCGAACGGAGGTTGCTGCTGGCGGCTTGGAAGGAAACGCTGGCCGATCTCACCCCCGGCTTGGCGCATGATTTCAACAATGTGCTCACTGGCATTTTGTCCATGAGCGAAGCATGCCTGGCGCAACTCAGTATGGAGCATGAGTTCCATGAAAGCCTTTCCGTGATCAAGCAGAAGGCCCAGGAGGCCAGCCAACTCATTCTCCGCATCACTCGCCTTTCCCAGGCAAAAACCGGCAGTTGCGATTATCAAGACGTGAATGCGATCGTCACCGAGACCTTGGAAATCCTGGGCAAAGTGGTTTGCAAACGTATCGAGCTCAGTTCGAGTTCCAAACTCGGGGCGGAGCCGCTCCCGGTGTATGTTGATGGGGTGGAATTCCGGCGGGTCCTTCTGAGCCTGGCCTTAAGCGCCGTGAATACTATCCCGGGACATGGCAAACTCCACTTCCAGTCCTCGCGTTACGACGCGCCGCCGGTGTTGACTCAACTTCAAGGAATCTTCCCCCGCTGTCCTGTGATCGGTCTGAGTGTGAGCACCGTCGGGACTGGTTCGACGGCCAAACGCGCCAATGCGACATTTTATCCCGACGCTTCCCCGGAGACCTCTATCGAGCCGCCTGATCTAGCGCGCCATTCCGCCAGAGTTTTCGCGGAGGAAAGCTCTGGAGCCATCTCCCTGGAATCCGCGCAGCCAGACCAAACCACCTTCCACCTCTGGCTTCCTCAAGCCAATTTTGCCGAGGCCCGAAGTTGGGGAGTTCCATCAAAAATCGCAGCACAGACGTGATCTCCGCGAACAGGCTATCTGCACCAATGTATCATTTGCGATAATCGAGATCCTTTGAGGTCAGATTTTCAGTCTCAGACTTGCGGAGAGTGACCCGCGCCTGCATGTTTCCATGTGCATTTGGCTCATCTCCGCCTTCGTGATTTCCGCAATTATGCGAGGCTGGACACTGACTTTGCGCCTGGCTTTCATCTCCTGCTGGGCGGGAATGCCCAGGGGAAGACTAACATTCTGGAGGCCATTTACCTCATGGCCACCCTGCGCTCCTTCCGAGGCGTCGGCGGCTCGCACATGATTCGCCACGGGCAGAAAGGTTATTTCACCGGCGGGAAAGTAGTGGGGCGAGGTGAGCATGACATCAAAATGTACTGGTCCTTGCGCGAGCGGAACCTCAGTCTCGACGGCCAGCCGGTTCGGAAGTTGACGGACTATCTGGGGGTCTTGCGGACGGTCATATTCTGCACAGAAGACCTGCAGTTGATCAAGGGCACCGGACGGAGCCGGCGGAGATTTCTGGATTTGCTGCTCTCGCAAACACAGCCTGCTTATTTGCCGTTGTTGCAGCGCTACGCCCAGGCCCTCCGCTCTCGCAACGCGCTTTTAAAGCATTCGCATGTCGATGAAGCCGCATTGGAAAGCTTTTCTTTCGAGGTTATCAGGCTGGGCGAGGAACTGACTCGCCTGCGCTCTGGATTGGTCCCTGGCCTTTCGCCTATCGCTCGGCTGGCTTATCGCAACATTTCCAACGACGCCGAAGAATTGCGGTTGGAATACCTGCCCAGCATCAAGAAGGATTTCACGGTGGAACTGGCGCAGTCACGGCCTCGCGAGCGGGCCTATCGTTCGACCCTCATCGGTCCGCATCGCGATGAATTGCAGCTTATGTTAGGCGATCATTCCGCAGCCCAGTTCGGAAGCGAGGGCCAAAAGCGAACCATTGCCATCGCTCTCAAGCTGACACAGGCCGAATATTTGACGGCCCTTCATGGTTCGCCGCCGATTTTGCTGATTGATGATGTGATGGGCGAGCTGGATGTGAAGCGGCGCATCGGATTTTTGCCTCTGTTAGAGCGAGCGCATCAGGCGCGCGGCCAGGTTTTCATGACCGCTACAGAGGAGAACTGGCCGAGGGAATTGGGGCGCGACTTGCAGCGTTGGGAAGTGCAGGGCGGAGCTCTCTTGAGAATGCCAAAGGAATGATGCAAGCGGCGGAGGACAGGAGGCGGAGGACGGATTTCCGTCTTCCGCCTTCGGCCTTCTATCCGCCGTCCTCGGTCTTCAGTCATCCTTCTTCTGCCACCACAGCATCAACTCCAATCCAGTGCGGTTCGGATACGAGCGCGGCACCCATTCTTGAAGCAACTTAAAGTGTGGTGAAAATCTCTTCAGAACTTCTTCCCGCGTGGTGCCGAAGGGAGGACCATCCTTATCGGGAATCAGATAATGGACGGCGAGAAATTGGCCCTCGTTCTTGATCCAACGGAGAACGGCCTGGACGTAATCTTCGCGGCGCCCGGGGTCGATGGCGCAAAACAGGGTGTGTTCAAACAGCCAATCGAAAGGTTGGGGCGGTTTATCGAAGAGAAAGTCAGCTCGGAAAAATTGAGCGCTCGAACCGAGACTGGCCGTCTTCTCCTCTGAAATACGAATGGCAGAGGGCGCGACGTCGAAGCCGAAGGCCTGAAAACCGGACCTGGCCCAAGCGCGCACATCATGCCCGGTGCCGCACCCCGGCACGCCCACTGTGCCCCGCGTGAGCTCTGGATGAGCCGCCAAAAAATCCACCAAACCTGGGGAGGGTTCACCCTTTTCCCAAGGCATGTCGCCGGTTTCATACCGGCCTTCCCACTCGGTCTCGCTCATGGGTATAGCCTGGATATTGGCCGGCGTGTCACGATTCGAGAAGTCTCTTCAATTCTTCCAACGAAAAACTTGAGGACTGGCAATGAGCGATTATCCGCTGCTCGCGTTCAGCTACGCGCGCGGCGGCCGCGGGAAGCTCGCTCACGATTTCTTTGGGAACCACCAGAACTCCGTGTTTGTCGGCGTGGATCAAGTCGCCCGAACGAACAGTCATCCCACCTACGTTAACGGGAACACCAGAATCGAGCAGATGCACATAAGCATGAGAGACACAAACTCCGCCAGCAAAGAAATGAAACCCAAGAGCGCGCACCTCGTCCAGATCCCGCACATGCCCATTGGTCACCACCCCGACACATCCCAGCCGCTTGTGAATATTGGCCATGACCTCACCAAAAAATGCCCCCACACCTGGCGGTTGGTCCATGTCCTGCAAAACGACCACGCGGGGCTCGGGGGTTTCCAGAATTTTTTTCCAGGACTCGTAGCGCGAGCCAGGATGCGTGGCGGGCTCGGCGGCGGCGAAGCGCCCCGTCACGGCGTAGCCGGTCATGACACCCAGATCTGGAAAAAGGCAGCAAATCTCCGGTGACATGAATCCCTGGTTACGTGGCCGGATCTCAAAAAGTTCAATGGCATTGGCCACTGTTGGCGTGCTGAAAACGCGCAAGGATCCCAGATTCGTTGTCGTCATATATGCTCAGCAGAAAAGGCGGTCTTCGCCAGCATAGCATGGCCGCGCCGCAGCATGCGCTCTGTCGCCTCCCAGCCCAGGCAGGCATCTGTGATCGAGATTCCGTAATGCAGTTCATCCGAGGTTTTTGGAAAGGGCTGGCTGCCCTCCTCTAGATAGCTCTCCACCATCGTTCCGATTAGCGCACGGTTTCCTGCGGCACGCTGCTCGATTAAGCTGCTCCAAACATCTTCCTGGCGGGCGTGTTGTTTGCCAGAGTTGGCATGACTGCAATCCACCATCAGCACTGGCGGCAACCCCCCGTGGGTCAATTGGGTTTCAGCGTTGCGCAGGCTTTCCGGATCGTAATTCGGCTGGAGGCGTCCACCACGCAAAACCACATGGCCCACCGGATTGCCCGTGGTGCGGATAATGCTGGTAACGCCGTCCTGATCGATGCCCAGAAAACTGTGGGACGCCCCAGAAGCATGCATAGCATCAAGAGCGATTTGCAGACTCCCGTCGGTGCCATTCTTAAATCCCACCGGCATGGAGAGTCCGCTTGCCATGGCACGATGGGTTTGGGATTCCGTTGTGCGCGCCCCAATGGCGGCCCAACTGATCAAGTCCGCGAGGTACTGCGGAATGACAGGGTCCAGGAACTCGGTAGCGGCCGGCAACCCCATGCTCGTGATCTCCAGCAGCAGGTTGCGGGCAATTTTCAAACCGCCTTCGATGTCGTCGCTGCCGTCCAGATGCGGATCGTTAATTAATCCTTTCCACCCAATGGTGGTGCGGGGCTTTTCGAAATAGACCCGCATGATAACACAGAGGTGATCGCCTAATTCTTTCCGGAGTGCATTGAGCTTAGCGGCGTATTCAAGAGCGCCTTTCGGATCGTGAATTGAACAAGGGCCGGCCACCACCAAAAAGCGCGGGTCATGCCGTTGCAAAATCCGTGTGATCAATTCACGTGAACTCACCACGGTCTCATTCGCCACTCCCGTCATGGGGGCCTCCGCCTTTAAAGCGCGCGGAGTCAAGAGCCGGACCGTGGCTTTGACCCGCAAGTCTTGTGTCGGGCGGAATCCCATAATAATGTGCTTCAAACCAGCTTTTTGTACTGTTTGGTCGCGGCCAGCTTGGCCACCAGTTCTTTTACTTTCTGGGCCTGGCTTTTGTGGGCCACGAGCGTGGCATCATCGGTCTGGACGATAATGGAATCGCGCAGCCCCACGATTGCGATCGGGGTGCGGTTTTTAACCCGCGCATCATAGACCACGTTCCGTGCTGCATCTACGTGGATGAAATCCGCCACTGCGCAATTCCCATCCGCGTCAGGCTTTATGTGGCGGGCCAGAGCCGTCCAGGAGCCGAGATCATCCCACTCAAAGGATCCGTCGGCCACGACCACGTTTTGGGCATGCTCCATGAGCGCGAAATCGATGGAGATTTTTTTAATCTCAGGATATTCCTTGGCCAAAACTTTGCTTAGTTTGGCGGGCGAGGTTGCGGCTTTAAACCATCGCTGGCAAGCGCCGGCCATCTCCGGCTGATGTTTCTCCAAGCCCTGCGTTACGGTGACAAAAGACCAAATAAACATGCCCGCGTTCCATCGGTAGTGTCCGCTGTTAAGGTATTCCACCGCCTTTTCGTAGTGCGGTTTTTCGACAAACCGTTCGGCTTTGAAAAAGGTGGTTTTGTAGGGCTTCAAGCCGTGGGGCGGCGGAAGCGGGTCCCCAACGTGAATATAGCCATAGCCGGTATTCGGCTCGGTGGGCTTAATCCCAATCGTCACAATGACCTGGCCGCGACTGGCCAAATCGAAGGAATCCGAGAGGACCTGTTGAAATTTCTTCTCTTCGGGGATGACGTGGTCAGCGGGAAGGACCGCCATCACTCCCGTGGTGGAACGCGCGCCAACCAGGGCGGCGCCAAGCGTGACCGCCGCACAAGTGTCGCGCCCGACCGGCTCGGCCACCACATTTTCTCTGGGCAATTTTGGCAGTTGCCGGCGCACTTGGGGCGCCTGCATCTCGTTGGTAATAATTAGGATGTTCTTGAGCGGCACGATCGGAAGCACCCGGTCCACCGCTTGTTGCAGGAAAGAACGATTGCCCAGCAGTGTAATGAGTTGCTTGGGCGTGGCCTGGCGGCTCACGGGCCAGAACCGCTCACCCCTACCCCCCGCCATGATGATGACAAAACGGTTGTTGATATCAGATTTAGTTTTCATTCTTCAAATCGTTGCCACAGCGATTTCCCTACCAATTGTCAGTCTGAAACAAATTTCCATCTTCATATATGGTGATCAATGTAAGCAAATTGAGGCCCTCGTCAAAGAGGAAGAGTAACCTGGGATAGGACATTTTTGGGAGGCAAGCCCCACATGTGGGCAAAACCTTTAAAACGTCGACAGTGAACTCGCAGTCGCCAGAAACGCCGCCGAAGCAGGCGTATCGATGAGACCGGAGGAGCCGCCAAATCGATCAGTCAACCACGGCGAGTTGCTGGGGGTAAAACTCAGAGGTTTAAGGAAAGTGTGACTTGCTCGCCTCAATTGCCAGCACCAGTGGTTTCACAAATTCTGTGACGCGCTGTACTAAATCGGCGCTTTTTCCGTAGCGCGCGATTTGGTTGACGATGGCGCTTCCGACCACGATGGCTTCGGAGTTCGCCGCGACGGCACGCGCTTGCTCCGGATTCGAAATGCCAAAACCGACGGCGATGGGAAGGTCCGTATGGGCACGGATTTTTGCCGTCATCTGCGTGATGGTTTCAGAGACCTTTTCCTGCATGCCAGTCACTCCTTCCCGCGAGACGTAGTAGATAAATCCGGTGGCACGCTTGACGATCATCTCGATCCTCTCGTCGGGAGTGGTGGGAGCGATGAGGTAAATGACGCACAGCCCCGCCTCCCGCATCAAGGACTCATAATTGGCCGATTCTTCCGGGGGCAGATCAAGAACCAGCAAGCCATCCACGCCGGACCGAGCCGCATCCTGAATGAAATTCTCCAATCCGTAGTGATGGATCAAGTTGTAGTAAATGTAGAGCACGACTGGAATTGGCGTGTCTTCACGAATTGCCTGGACGGTTTCCAGGACCTTAGGCGGGGTCGTGCCGGATTCGAGACCGCGCTGGGCGGCCAATTGGTTGACGAGTCCATCCGCCAACGGGTCGCTAAATGGGACGCCCAACTCGAGCACATCCACACCAAGGGCATCGAAGGCCAGAGCAAGCTGGCGCGTGGCTTCGAGGCTCGGATCCCCGGCCCCAATGTAAACGACAAAACCCTTCCGTCCTTCTTTGCGAAGCCGGGAAAAGCGTTCCACGATACGGTTCATTCCTTCGGAGAATGGCAGTATCGGGAAGCGACCTCAAGATGAGAACTGGGGTGGGCCCTGGAGTAGAGGGACAAAGAAAAACGAGGCCGATGTGATGCCTAATGAGAATTGCTCCATTTCTTTGAATCTTTTGGAAGCCATAAACCGCCTCGGCTCGGGAGCGCGGAATTTATTCCGCTTCCGACTCGACCCATACCATGCGTCGATCTTGTGGGTCTTGCAATTCGCCTGTCCAGCGCAATTCCGGGGTTCTTCACCTGGAAGTAACAGAGTCGACACCTATTCGTAACACGCCGCGAGTAGAACTTAGACACGATTATGTTGTCGCATTTTGAAGAATCCCTGCAACGCGATGTAAAGCTCATCCGCAAAAAGGTCCTGGAGATGGCGGGACTGGCGGAACGCGCTCTCAAAAGCAGTCTGCAGGCGCTGGTAGAGCGAAACCGGCAGTTGGCTTACTCGATCATTTTGCGAGATCAGTATATCGATGAGTTGGAAAAGGAGTTGGATCGGCTTTGCCTGGAATTTTTGGTGCGCCAGCAGCCAGCCGGCGGGCATTTGAGGTTTGTCTATGCCACGATCAAGATTAATTTAGAGTTGGAACGAATCGGCGATTATGCTGAAAGCATCGCCCGGCAGGTCTTGAAGATTAGTTCTCTGGAACCCCAGCCTTCGTACGAAAAATTCGCCGCCATTGCCAACCTCTCCATTCCGATGCTCCAGCAAGCCGTGCAGGCATTCGTCGATCAAAAGCCGGAGTTGGCCCGGAGCACCATGGCCATCGAAGAAGAAGTTGATCTCCTGCGCAATGGCATCAATGCCGCTTTGATGCAGCAATATCAGCTCGGCAAAATTCCCTTGGAAGCCCTCACCCCTCTGCTGACCATTGCCCGGCGCTTCGAACGGGTTTCGGACCAGGCGAAAAACATTTGTGAAGAGGTGCTTTACATGTGCACCGGCGAGTATGCCAAACATAAAGGCACCGAGGTGCTGCGGGTCCTCTTTGTCGATATTCGGAACGCCTGCCGGAGCCAGATGGCAGAAGGGATTGCGAACTCGCTGGGACGGCCGGAATTCGTATTCAGCAGCGCTGGCATAGACCCTCATCCCATCGATCCTCTGACTGCGGAGTTTCTGGCCGATCGGGGGATTGATATTTCGCATCACAAATCAAAGTCCGTCAGCCAGATCCCGAACCTCGATCATTACCAGGTGGTTGTGGCCCTGGCGCACGAGGCGCAAAGAGTTTTCCCGCCCCCGCCAACCAAGACGGTAGGTCTCGACTGGAATGTGAAAGATCCCTCCTTCGTGGAGGGTTCGCCTCAAGAAGTTCGGGCGGCGTACGAAGCCACGTTCCAATACATCAATACCCATATCCGGGATCTCTCCCAGGCGATCCTGGGAGAACAAAATGCCGAAAAGAAAACTTATGAATAATTCACGAATGAGAGCCGTTTTGGCGGTCTGTGTCGTTGCTATCATATCCGCTGGTCTCTGGCAGCGCGCTTGTGCGGCTGATCGAAAAAAAATCGTCGAAATCCGGGTCAAGGGCTCCGACACGATGGTTCAACTGGCTCAGGCCTGGTCGGAGGCCTATCAGAAGGTGAAACCGAACGTCCGTGTGAACGTCAACGGGGGCGGCTCCGGCACCGGCTTTGCTGCTTTGCAGAATAATCAGACGGACATTTGCAATGCTTCGCGCGACATTAAGGCCGAGGAGCGCGCCAAGGTTAAGGAGATTACAGGAAAAGAGGCCCAGGAGTTCGCCACCGCTTACGACGCGCTCGCCGTCTATGCAAACCCTTCCAACCCGACTAAGGAAATCTCAATCGGAGAACTGCGCGAGATCTGGGCCGAGGGCGGCGCGATTACAGACTGGGAGCAAGTCAATCCGGCCATGCATGGCAAGATCGCGCTGTTTGGCCGTCAGAACAACTCGGGCACTTACGATTATTTCCGTGAGCACGTCTGCGGCAAGAAGGATGGCAAGCAGCGCGAGTTCCGCGGTGGCATTAGCGAGATGAACGGTTCCTCAGAAGTGGTCGAGAACGTTGCGAAGACCGCAACTGGCTTGGGTTACAGCGGGATGGGCTACAAAACGCCGAGCGTGAATTGGCTAAAGGTCTCAAACAAAAAAGGCGAACCGGGCATCGAGCCAGGCATCGACGTGGCCCGCAATGGGAAATACCCCATCGCGCGCAAGCTTTACCTCTACACTGCCGGCGAGCCAACCGGCGAAGTAAAGGCTTACATTGAGTGGATTCTCTCGCCCGCGGGACAAAAAATCGTCGAAAAGGAAGGCTTTGTTCCACTGCATTGAGACCGCGGCATTGAATTGAGTGCCGGCAAAAGCATCTGAACCAATGGCACAAGCTGCTTCCACCGGAGCAAAAAAGAAGTTTCAACTTCTCGACCTGCTCGAGAAACCCATCGAGTGGTTGATTCGGCTTTGCGGCTGGAGCAGTATCATCGCCATCATCGCCATCTTCCTTTTTATCTTCAAGGAAGGGGCTCCCATGATGCCACGGTTGGACTGGCTCCATTTCTTCGGGAGCCCCCGGTGGATTCCTAACCCTGCGCCCGGAAACCCGCCCAGTTTTGGCGCGCTCGCCCTAATCATCGGCACCTTCACCACTACCTTTATCGCGCTTATCATTGCCGTCCCCGTCGGCCTTGGAGCTGCTATTTACGTCTCAGAGTTCGCGCACGGCAAGGTGAAGGAGACGCTTAAGGTCGTCATCGAACTTCTCGCCGCTATCCCCTCCATCGTCTGGGGCTTCATCGGCCTGATGGTGTTGGGACCGATTGTCAAATCCATCTTCACCGCCACACCCGGCAGTTGGTGGGGACAAGCCATGGTCACTTTGCATCTGGCCAGCTCCGCGACGGGGGCGGCCCAGGGCACAAATATGCTCACCGGCGGAATCATCCTTGCGTTGATGAGCGTTCCGGTGATTGTCTCGCTCTCCGAAGACGCGCTACGCGCGGTGCCCGATTCTTTTCGGGAAGCGGCCCTCGCTCTGGGCGCGAATCCTTGGGAAACAGTGACCCGCGTGCTTTTTCCAGCCGCCCGCAACGGCCTGCTGGCGGCTTGCATGCTTGGGATGGGAAGGGCAGTGGGTGAAACGATGGCCGTCCTCCTGGCAACGGGAAGCAATAACCGCATCCCGACTGTGTTCACGGATCCGGTGCGCACCATGACGGCCACGCTGGCGGCGGAGATGGGAGAAACTGTACATGGCAGCGACCATTATCGCGTGCTCTTCATTCTCGGGATCGTCCTTTTCGTGATCACCTGCAGCATCAACGTTGCGTCCGATCTCATCGTCAAAGGAGTCAAAAAAGCGAACAAGGTGTGACCGGAAGACAGAGTCTCGAATGAATGCCGAACTCGCACTCCCCGCTTCCACTTCCGTGGTAGTAAATCCCTTTGCGCCGAGCGAATTCGAGCGCCGGAAGTCGCGCCGCGCCATTCGCAACAAATGGATCATGTTCAGCTTCTGCGCTGTTCTCGTGCTCCCGCTGGTGGCGATTCTCTTGGATATTTTCATCAAGGCGTTGCCCGTTTTTTCGCTCCATTATTTGTGGGACAATCCCTTGAACAAAGGGAAGGAGGGCGGTTTGTGGGCGCCGCTCGTGGGCACGTTTTATTTGGTCATCGGCTCGCTCCTGTTCGTGGCGCCCGTGGGGATTCTGGCCGCCATCTACCTCAACGAATACGCGCGCGAAGGCTGGCTCAACCGCACCATAAGCATCGCGGTCACCAGCCTCGCTGGCGTCCCCAGCATTGTGCACGGGTTGTTCGGGTTGGGAGCGTTTGTCCTGACGATGCTGCCCACCATCAATCGTGTCATTGGCGATCCCAATGTCCGAGAGTCGAACTGGCAGGCGGGCCTCTTGACTGCCTCCCTCACTATTGCGGTCATGAACTTGCCCGTCATTATCACCAGCGCCCGTGAAGCGCTGGGGGGCGTGCCCCAAGCCTTTCGTGAGGCTTGCTGGAACCTCGGCGCGACGCGCTGGCAGACCATTCGGACCATCGTTTTGCCGAATTCCCTCGGGGGCATTCTCACAGGCGTCATCCTCGTCGTCTCTCGCGCCGCCGGCGAAACCGCGCCCATTCTTTTCACCGGAGCCACCTTTTTCAAATATGTGGCCGATGAAGGATGGGAGAAAATTTTTCCTTACAATCCTGGCGAACCGTTCATGGCGATGTCGATGCATTTGAACATCATCTGCAACCAAATTTCTCAGATGCCCGATGTGATGAAGTATGGCAGCGCCGCTGTTCTGATCGCGCTCATCCTCTTTGTTAATAGCTTCGCCATCGCGTTGCGGGTCTGGTTGCGAGGCCATAAACGCTGGTGACCCCATGATCTCCCCCTCCGATGAATCTCTGAGCCGCCAAGTTAAGGGCGCAGAACCGAGCCAGACCGTCGCCAGCCGCCAGGCTGGATTGGGATCTCAGCCACACATCGAATTTCGCAATCTCTCCGCTTTCTATGGTTCCAAGCAGGTCTTGCGCAACATCAGCTTTACCGTCGAACGCAACAGCGTGCTTGGCGTGATTGGGCCAGCGAACTCTGGCAAAACTACCCTGCTCAAGACCATTAACCGGACCCTCGATTTCGTCGGAGGCGCGCGTTTCACGGGGGACGTGTTGATCAACGGCGAAAGTGTCGCTGATATTCGCAACCCGAATGAACTGCGCCGCCACATCGGTATGGTCTTTCCGCTTCCAGTGGGTCTCCCGCTGACCATTTACGAGAACGTGGCTTACGCTCCGCGCCGCATGGGCACCACTGCCAGGGCGGAGCTTGATGAAACGGTGGAACGCTGCCTGCGACAAGCAGTTCTCTGGGATGAGGTGAAAGACCGGCTTGGCATGCTGGGCACGCGCCTTTCCGGCGGCCAGCAGCAACGCCTCACCCTTGCCCGCGCGCTTTCTCTCTCCCCGGAGATTTTGTGCCTCGATGAATTCAGCATCGCCATCGACCCCGTCACCACCATGCGCATCGAAGATGTGCTGAAAAAATTGCGCAAAACCATGACCATCATTCTGGTCACGAACCTCGTGCAGCAGGCCCGCCGTCTGGCCGATCAGACGCTTTTCCTCTGGCGCGGTGAGATCGTTGAACTCAGCTCGACGGAGGTCGCCTTCAGCGAAACGCCCAGGGACAAGCGGACCTACGATTACGTAAACGGAATCTTCGGATGAGCGATCCCATCGAGTATTGCATCACCACCCGGCAGGTTTGCCTTTGGTACGCCGAATTCCAGGCCCTGATCAACGTGAGCGTGAATTTGAAACATGGCCTGATCACTTCCTTGATTGGTCCATCGGGTTGCGGCAAGACAACCCTTCTGCGCTGCTTTAACCGGGTAAACGAACGTTATGGCTATGTCACCACTACGGGCGAAATCAAAATCCTTGGCCAAAACATTTACGAACCGGACATCTCCCTGATCGAGTTGCGGAAATCCGTGGGAATGGTGTTCCAGCGGCCCAACCCGTTGCCGATCTCAGTTTATGAGAATGTCGTCTTTGGCATGCGCATTCACAACGAGCGCAGTGCGTTGAACAAAGCCCGCACCGACGAGATCGTGGAGCGAGCGTTGAGCGAAGTGGGCCTCTGGAACGATCTGAAGGATCGCCTCGATGTAAAAGCCACCACCCTCCAACTCGAGCAGCAGCAAAAGCTCTGCATCGCTCGGCTCCTCCCGCTTAAACCTGAAGTCATTCTGATGGATGAACCGTGCTCCGCCCTCGACGTGGAGGCGACGCGGGCCATCGAAGAGCTGATGCTAACACTTAAGGGCCGCTATACCATCGTGATTGTGACCCATAATATGGCCCAGGCCCGCCGCGCCAGCGATGAATGCATCTTCATGCTGATGGGGGAAATCATGGAACACAGCCGGACCGAAGATTTGTTTCTCGCTCCCAGGAATCCCAAGACCGCCGAGTACATTGAAGGGCGCTATGGGTAGAAAGCGACTGAATGAGAATCTCCCATAAACCGGGCTGTCCGCCGCTCTGCACCTCTCTGTCCAGTGTTTTCTTCTGGGGTCGTACTTTTGCGCTTCTTAGAGCTTGCCGGGTTCAAGGAAAGGGGGATAACTATCCCCATGAATACAAAGCTTTCCAATCGCCGCACGTTTCTTAAATCGACGGTCGTGCTCGGCGTCGGCGCGCCATTCCTGCTTCCTTCGAACATCTGGGCGGCCGAAACTAAACCAAGCGATCGCCTCAATCTGGGCTTTATCGGTGTCGGAACGCAGGGGCGTGGCCTGATGGGTGGGTTTCTCAACAAAAAAGAAACGCAGACCGTCGCGGTTTGCGATGTGGATACGACCCGGCGCGAGAATGCCCAGAAAATTGTTGAAGGTTTCTATGCTAAACAAAACCCTGCCGGCGCCTACACTGGCTGCGCAGCCTACAAAGATTTTCGAGAACTCTTGGAGCGCAAGGACATCGATGCGGTAGTAATCGCGACCCCGGACCATTGGCACGCCCTGGTGGCCATCGCTGCCGCTCGTGGCGGCAAAGACATTTATTGTGAGAAGCCTCTCACGGAATCAATTCACCAGGCCCGCGCGCTAGTGGACGCGGTCCGCAAGAACAAGCGGGTCTTCCAGACGGGCAGCATGCAACGATCTTCCAAGGAATTTCGGACAGCCTGCGAACTGGTTCGGAATGGCCGAATCGGCAAGGTTAAATCAGTCGAGGTTTTTGTGGGAGGGCCGGGAGTGCCTTGCGACTTGCCGGGCGAGGCAGAGGAGCCGGGGTTGGATTGGAATATGTGGCTCGGCCCCGCGCCTTTGCGGCCTTACCATTCCGAGCTCAGCCCCCGTGGGGTCCACAAACACTTTCCGAATTGGCGCAATTATCGTGAATACGGCGGCGGGATGATCACCGATTGGGGGGCCCATCATTTCGATATCGCTCAATGGGGCCTGGGTATGGATGAGAGTGGGCCGGTGGAGATTTTCCCCGCCGACAAACCGGATGCCAAAAATGGCGCGCGCTACACTTACGCCAATGGCACGGAGGTCCTCCATAGTCCCACCGATCACGACCCCAAAGCGGGCGATGGGATCTGGTTTTATGGCACCGAGGGGAAGATAAACGTCAACCGGGGCAAGTTTCAATTTTGGCTGGGTTCTGAACAGAAAGCCGATTCACAGGCTCAATGCGAAGCGATCGCCACGGAATTTCTCGCCGGCGATGCCAAGCGTCTCTATAAAAGCAACGATCATCAGGGTGATTGGCTCTCGTGCGTTCGCAGTCGCGGCAAGCCTATCTGTGACGTTGAAACGGGCGCCCACACCGTCATCGTTTGTCATCTAGTCAACCTGGCCTATTATCACGGGCAAAAGATGAAGTGGGACCCGAAGAAGTTCCAGTTCGTTGACGGGACGGGCGATAAGGCCTGGCTGGACGTCATCTACCGCGATCCTTGGAAGCTGGCATAGTAGGGATATCGGACTAGCTCCTTTTTTAAATCGGTTGGAGCTGGCCAAGGTTGTCCGCGGTTGGTATCCAGCCTTCCGGGCTGTCAGGCTCCTTCAGACACGCTAAAGCGTTAACACCAAACGGACGCAGGCTGTTAGCGCACCTTGTTAGCCAGCAACTCGACCAGGAGGCTCAGCACCTCATCGCGATTCTTCCCATCGAGAGCGAGGGCAAGCTGGGCCGTAAGCAGACCGTACTTCACGCCAATATCGTAACGCCGGCCGTGAAGCTCGCTCGTGAGATAACGCTCGCGCGCCGCCAACTTCGCCAGGGCAGTGGTGAGATGAATTCCATGCTTTTGCCGGAACGTTTCAAGCTCCTTCGGCGGTTTAGGCCCCGACATGCCTGCTGGTTGGCTGGATAGGGGCGAAGGATGTTCTACTTCCTCCCCTAGAATGTCCATTAACGTGGGCGTGAGAACATGCATGCCGAAGAAACAGAGATAATGACCGGCGCGCAAACCGGGCACAATGAGTCTCTGTTCGGCTTCGGTGGGGGTCGGCTTTTCCAAAACGTCTTGGACCTCATACAGCCGCTGCTTTCCCGGAACCAATCGGCCTCCGATCGCTCCATAATAGGGAAGCTTGCTTTCATGCGTCGCCTGGACGGCTGAGACAGCGCAGTTCTCGCCGGCGGCAATTTCCACCAGTTGTTGGGCGCACCGCTTTTGGCTGCCGCTCACGTAAAGGTGATCGCCGACCAGCAACAAAAATGCCTGGCCTTCCGCGAAATGCCGTGCGCAATACACCGCGTGGCCATAACCCAAGGGAGCGGTCTGCTCGACAAATCTCAGGCGGTTGCCGTGCGCGCCAGCCGCACTGGCATATGCCGCTTGATCGCCGGGCCAAACCACCACGCAAATTTCCTCCAGGCCGGCTTGCAGAATCTCTTCGATAATGATGGCAAGCGCAGTTTTCGTGACGCCATCGCGATCGACCAACGATTGCAAGGGGAGAGTTCTTTGGCTTTGGCCGGCGGCGGTAATGATAGCTTTTTTAAGTTCCATGCGCGAGATACTTGATGATGGCCATAGCCTCACAAATCTGTTTGCAGCCGTCAACCCAGGCTTCTGGGGTGGCCGTGCCCTCTGGTCGCAAGAACGAGTTCCACGTTCCCTAACGACTCGAAAGATCAGGCGTAGTGTCCACTTGCCACTGTTTTTGGGAAGGTGGGTGCAGCGTTAGCCCGCTCTCCCCTTGCAACGAGACCCCGGGGTCATCCGTACTTTCCCGGTAAGGATTCATCGTAGATTTACTGAGCCGGGGGAGGGAATCAGCCCTGATATTCACCCATTGAGATTTATGCATAATCACTCTCCACAGAACGAAGCGTAGTGAATGCTCTTTGAATTTACGTGGCCAGTGCCGGCATGTCCAAGTTGTGGAAAGTGATGTGCGGGTAATACACGATCAGCCTCAGTTCGGCACTACCGGTTAAGATAGCTACCGCGGTGTTGGCCTGCGCTCTACCTGATACGCTGTCCAGCCGTTAGCGCCCTTTCGGCGCGAGGGCCTCAGGCACTGGCCCGTTTTTTTCTTCGATGCAGGCTCAAAAGGGCGGCGACGTGCGCCTCTTCCTCCGTTGCAGCAACGGCTGCATACCCAAACAAGTTGAGTTTTTCCAGCCGACCTTCCTCAGGTTCGCCGTCTCTGCGCCCGAGGACGGGCGCACTCCGAAAAAAACCACGGTCCTCTCGCGCTCGCGCCCAATCGATTGGTTCAGGAAACAACACCGTGATTCGAACCCTGCTGGGTCGGAAGGACGAGTTCCACGAGTCTCTGATCTATTGGGCAAATAGCGACTCGTGGAACTCGTCCTTCCTAGCGTGATACCGAGACACCGCCATAATGAATTGCTGAAAACAACAGCCTTGACCACCCAGCCTTGGATGCCCAAGGGTGTGCCTGGTGGCGCAGAATATTGTTCAGCAAACCTCGAACCCAGCCGCAACTGCGAAAGTATTCGCAGCCAAGGGCCTTGGCATTAACCAGGGGCAGTGGATGGTATTGGTGGCTGCCTTCCTGGGCTGGATGTTTGATGGGTTGGAGATGGGGATTTTTCCGCTGGTCGCGCGTCCGGCCTTGCTTGATTTAATGCCCGCCCACACTGGCATGGCTGCCGATCAATTTGTCGGGTTTTGGATGGCTAGGATAGTGGCCCTTTTTCTAGTCGGAGCTGCCTTCGGGGGATTGACCTTTGGCTGGCTGGGCGACCGCATCGGCAGGGTTCGAGCCATGATGCTGAGCATTCTGACTTACTCGGTCTTTAGCGGCCTGTGCTATTTCGTAAAGCAACCCTGGCAGCTCGGGGCGCTTCGATTCGTGGCGGCCTTTGGCATGGGCGGGGAATGGTCACTCGGCGTGGCACTGGTGATGGAATCGTGGCCTCGCAGCAAACGGCCCCTCCTGGCTGGCATCATTGGGGCCGCTGCCAATGTTGGTTTCGCTTTGATCGCGGTTCTGGGACTTTATTGGAAGGTCACGCAAAGCTCCTGGCGTTGGGTCATGTTGGCAGGCGCGGCCCCCGCCGTGCTTGCTTTCTTCATCCAATTCTTTGTTCCTGAATCGGAACCCTGGAAAGCCGCCGTCAAGCGCGGCATGGTCCATCCGCTCAAAGAAATCTTCAGTCCGGCATGGCTCAAGAATACGCTTTTGGCGATCGCCTTCGCTTCGGTGGCGCTTATTGGCACTTGGGGATCGGTGCAATGGCTTCCAGCATGGGCCGACCAACTTACCGGCGGGACCTTGCCCCGCGCGAAGGCCCTTACTCAAATTGTCTCGGGCCTCGGCGCAGTCGCGGGCTGTTTGCTAGGAGCATGGGTGGGATTGGGGTTGGGGCGAAGGACAACTTATTTTGGACTTTGCGTGTTGTCCCTCGGGTTCTGCGGGATTTTATTTCGCGCCGTGGATCATTTCGGAGTTTTGTTTCTCGTGTTGGTCGGTTTGGTTGGGAGCGTGACGGCGGCCTTTTACGGCTGGCTTCCACTTTACCTGCCGGAATTATTTCCTACCCGCATCAGGGCAACAGGGCAGGGGGTCTGCTACAATTCCGGGCGGTTGTTTGCCGCCGGCGGCGCGCTGGGCCAGGGCCAACTGATGAGTTTTTACAACGGCAGCTTCGCCAAAGCAGGCGCCGTGATCACCCTCGTTTATATTTTGGGAATGGTCCTGATCTGGTTCGCCCCCGAAACTAAGGACAAGGCTCTGCCGGAATGAAACAAAAAGCCTATGCCCGCGCGGGAGTGGATATTGATCTGGGCAACCGTGTCAAGGCAACCTTGCCACAACTGCTCGCTTCCACCCATCGCCGCGAGGTGATGGGCAAAGTGGGGGGCTTCGGCGGCCTCTTTGCGTTGGACGTCAGGAAATATCGGCAACCGGTGCTCGTCTCCAGCGTCGATGGTGTGGGGACCAAGCTCAAGCTGGCCTTTGCCATGGACCGCCATGACACCATTGGCCAGGATCTCGTCAACCATTGTGTCGATGATATCGCAGTGCTTGGCGCTGAGCCGCTTTTTTTCCTCGATTATATTGGCACTGGCAAACTGGAGCCGCGGGTCTTTACGGAACTCATTGGCGGTTTCGCTCGTGCTTGCGCCCTGAACAAGTGTGCGCTCATTGGGGGTGAAACGGCCCAGATGCCCGGCTTCTACCAGCCGGGGGAGTACGATGTCAGCGGGACGATTGTGGGAGTGGTCGAGAAATCCAGGATGCTCGACGGGAAGAGGATCAAGCCCGGTGATGCCGTGGTTGGCCTCGCTTCGAGCGGTCTTCACACCAATGGCTACTCGTTGGCCCGCAAAATTTTCTTCGAGCAATTGAAGCTCAAACCTCAAACCCATGTGCCCGACCTGGGTCGGAGCATCGGAGAGGAATTGCTCCAAGTGCATGTTAGCTATGGTCTTCTGGTTCAAGACCTGTTGAAAAGATTTAACCCTCCGGGCTCTAATCGTCTCGCTCGTGGCCGGCTCGCCATCAAAGGTCTGGCCCACATCACGGGAGGTGGGTTCGTGGATAATATCCCACGAGTCCTGCCCAAGCGGTGCGACATCATCATCCGGCGGGGCTCCTGGCCAATGCTCCCCATTTTCCAAATCATCCAGAGCAAAAGCGGCGTGCCCGAAGAGGAATTGTATCAGGTGTTCAACATGGGCATCGGCATGACGATAATGGTCGCCGGAGATAAAGCCGATGAGATCCTCAAATTCATCCGCTCCCGCAAACAACGGGCCTGGATTATCGGCGAGGTCACGAAAGGGCAGGGGACAGTAAAGCTGGTTTGAGCGCATCACCGGCTGCGGCTAGGAACTTCAGGCCCACCCGGCCTGCAGGGTCTCCACCTTGTCAAAGGCGCGGGGGAGCGCAGAGAGGTTTGTGGTGTCTGGGCTCACCGCGTTTCGCAGCGATTAACAGAGTGGGACGCGGCAAGACCTCAAAAACATTCGGCAGAAATATTGAGAGGCAGAAAGATGAAAGGATCAGATATTTTTCTGCCCCAACATCTTTCTGCCTCAAATCCCACCGTCCCCCGGTTGACTGTGGCCGCGAGTCCGGGCGTCCCGCCCGGAGGAGAAGATGGGCCGGACGCCGATTCTCCCAGCGTGAATGATTCACCGGGCGGCCCAGCAGAGAAGTTCTCGTCCTCACTTTATCCGCACTAGTCGCAGGGAGTCGGTGTCGAACCAGACCTCGCCTTTGGTCGCGCACAGTTCACAGATCAATTCCACTTCCTGCTCTGGGGGCGCATCAAATTCGTAAGTGAGCTTCTGCCACGGAGAATCGCCCATTAACTTGTTCTCGCGGGGTTGCTTCGTTCCAGAGATGCGCAACCCCGCCCCTTCGCCTTTACGCGCCACACCCATGGGAATGACCCCGGCGCATCGCGCCGCCCCCTCGAAACGGTAATGCCCTGGCTCCACTTTGACTCGTTTGCGCCATGAAACTTTGCTCTGGCCCTCGGCGCCGATCCATAAAGCGGCTTTGCCGTTCGCGTCCTTTATCTGGTTTTGCTGCGCATTGTCGTTTTCGCCTCCCCGTCGCCAACCGCTGAGCTTGGCGATGTTGTCCTGGTACTTCAGATTCTCGGAAGGGGGCATGTCTAATTTTTTCGCGAGAAACTGTGCCCGGCTCACGAACCGCTGCTTGAGGCTGGAGGCCTGGTTCTCCATCTGAGCGGCCAAATTGCCGTCGTAGGCCAGGAGGACTGGTCGCATCCGGGCCACTGCTTCATCGACACGATTTGTTAGCCTCGGGACCACAAAAACATTGGTGAAGATGGTTCCAAACCGTTCAAGATATCGGCGCCGCAGTTCGGGGGTATTCAAGATTGATTGCGAGACCACACCACTGGCGCCAGGAAGAATTGGCGCATTAGGATTGCGTATTACCTGGTCCAGATCGTGCGGAATAAAGACCACTCGGCTGGTGGTGAGATCCTGGTAAACCCGGTAATTATGCCTGGAAAGGGTGTATCCATCCCAGTGATCCAGCAACACCTCCAGGGCCATGAACGAAAGGAACCGGTCCACGTCCAGCGTTTGTTGCAGCCGTTCCGCCCGCCGCGCAGGATCAGCCTCGGAGGTGGCCGCGGCCAATGCTTTCAGTTCTGCGCGGTCCAGGGGGCCGTGGCCCGACATGCGTTCGAGCGCATCTGTAATGTCGCCATTGCCGGGTTGGCCATAAACATTACCGTGCGGGTGTTCGAAAGAGCTCGCAAGAAATTCCGTATCCACACTTTCCAGCAGCACGAAGAGCCCAAGCTTGCGGCCATTCAACTCGACCAGCGCATGCGCCGCTCGCGTCGCGGGCACCCCTGCCTCACGGAACAAAGCGGTGCAGATGAGTTCGCTCACATAACTTGGATCCTGGACAGAATTGTTCAGATGGAATTTCTTTAGTCCATGGAAAAAGCCCGAGCCCGCGGATTGAAAGTGCAAGGTCAGGCCCGGTTTGTCGTCGATTGGGCGAAAGCTTCCCGCCGACCCCTTCAAGTGGACGGTGACATTCGAATAGATCTTCTCACCCTCCCGCACGGTGGCGGGCACAGATTTATGCGGCTGTTGTCGTAACGCGACAATATTAGTCGGGGCCACGTCGATCCGCAGGCGAAGCACAGCACCGTTGGTGAAAAGCGCATCCACTTCTGCGGAACCTTTCCTCGTTTCATGGGGGCGCGCGTTGGCGAACATCCCGACAGAGATCAGGAGGGCAATGGCGGCGGAAGAAAAAAACCAACGGCAAAAATTCATCGGAGAAAGTCGCTGAGTGGCAACGCAGAGAGTGTGGTCAGATGCGGTCTCATCAGCCTATTTGCGCTCAGGTGCAAATGCCGCCAATATCTTAACCTCGCTTTTGCGCCGGCTCCTGCAAGCAAGGGGCGGAGTCAAACACGAAACACGACGATCACTTTTGCGAAGAGTCATTCCAATTGAAACTTAGCGTTGGAGTGATGCTTTGACCACGAAAACTTTTACAAACGCGGCGGAGCGCGTTGACTCAAATTAAAAGACACCGGGGGAGGGAATTTGAGGGGAGGCAAAAGGGGTCGTTGACTCATGGGAAAAAGACACCGGCAATCGGTGGAAATGAACATGAGCCAAGAGCTAAAAGAAAAGTTGTTGT